>NZ_JBVJLI010000019.1:0-109101 GCF_055584805.1 Pseudomonas sp. NPDC090752
CAAAAGTGGTGAACTGGTGATCATGGGTGACTGGTCTACACCTTCCTGCACCAGCCAGGAGGCGTTTTTGATGTCGAAGGCTGCGGTTGCGCATATTGGTCTCATGCGCAGCGGGCAAGGGGCTGATGAGTTTTTTTTGGAGAATTTTGAGTTATTGAAGAGCCTGCTTGCCCATGCCTCTATGGGTGCAGGCGTGGTCAGCGATGGTTGGAGTAAATACCTGAAGGCGATTCAAGACACGTTACTTGAAATTGAACAGCTGCATCAGGAATACATGAGTGCAGGCACGATTAAAGCACGCGATCAATTCTATGCTAAGCGTGCGTCGCTCTTTGCTAGGCTGGATGAGCAGTTGAGCAAAATGGCAGCGTTTGGTGCCGGCTTGCGAAACAAAGGGTCTATAAAAAGGACTCTTGGCATCTCCACGAAAAGCTATTTGCATACAGGGGAAATTGCGGGGTATGCAGATAAGGTTGCCGGGGTGGGCAAAACTGCACGCCTGATCAAAAATGGCAGCTATATCGGCGTTGCACTCGGCGTGGCTGCTACGGGGCTGGAAATTCAGAGGGCCTGTACCTTGGGGCGAGAAGAGGAATGCAGCAAGGCGAAATTCGTCGAGGCCACGGCATTGGCGGGTGGATTAACGGGCGCCAGCGCTGGCGGCTTTGTTGGTGCGCTGATTGCGAAACCAGTGTGCGTAGCTCTCGGCATTCCCAGTGCTGGCACGGGCACACTTGTTTGCGCCGTTGTGGTAGGGGCCATAGCAGGTAAATACGCTGGTGATTACGGATCAGATAAAGGCAGGGAATACGGCGAAATACTATATCAAGAGAACCTTAAATGAATGCAATTGAACCCGAAACAATAGTTCTTTTTATTCTTGTCCCTATGGCAGTTACGCTCACCATTCAGTGCTACATCGCGCATAAGGACATTGAGCGCTTTGAATCTTATCTACCAAATTGCAAATATATAACGGACAACAAAAACATTTACAAAAATGCCGGCCTGCCAGGTAAGCTGATGCGAACAGGCTCGATTGCAATTGTTCTGGCGATTCCTAGATTATTTATATGGAGAGGGATCGCCCAAGCACAAGAAGTCAAAGACTTCCCACTGCGCGAGCGTTACATCCTGCTTTCCCTGCTGACCCTGCAGATCACGCTTTTCGTAGCACTTATGCTTTCGGATCTTCTCTCCAAACTTGGCCCCTAGCTCTTTCGCTTGAGGTGTAGCGGGCGAAGCCTTGGGAGATGCTAGTGGGAAAATTGGAAGCTGTGGAGACAAACACACCATCGATGGTAATTTCATCCATCATACTGTCCTCGCTATTCATGAGCACCGGCGGGCTTTGCAAAGCCTCATGGTTTTGCCGACTATGCCTGCGGCGGCGTAGAGTGAGCGGTTTCCTTGTACGAATTTGCAGTTTGTTAGCTGGGACTCGCAGGCTTTAGAACAACCACCGTTCGCTATCGTCGTGATCGGCAGGGCTCGGCACGGGATTTGCGCGCCCATGAAATCGAGCGCCACGCGCGGCGCATCGCGGATAAATCCGCTCCTTGTAGGTTGCAACGTGCCATGGCCTGATAGGCCATAGTTGTCGGCCTCGTCGGTACGGCGCGATTTCAAGGGCGCTATGCTTCCAGCAAGCACAACGCCCCCCCTTCGTCAAAGCTCGTTAGGCCCCACTCGCAGCGCCTTCAGACTAAGCTCAGCTCCCGCTTTCACAGCTTCAAACTGAGCAGTAACGGCATCCTTCACAATGGCTTCACCAAGATCGGTGAGTTCTTGCTTCTTCACATATTCCACGCTGAGGTACAGCAGGTGCATCGCAACATCCATTGAATTTTGGAAAGACAGCAAGGTGTTGTTCGCGCCTAACTCATCAACCACCTTGTCCCAGCGACGATCTGATTCGTCCTGCAGATTGAGAAATTCTTGCCTGGAAACCTTGTCATCCGCGTAGATTTCGTTCAGCAACTCTTCCAACGATTTTGAAATATTTACCACGATAGACCTCTTGTTGAATGGCGTTGGGGCCCTCACCTTAGCGAGGCCATGTGCATGAAGACATGGGCAGATGCTGCTATAGGTGCGCGATAATTTTCATACATCCACTTGAAAGTTGACTCCTCTATCGCGTTGCCGTAAGTCGATGCCTAGCTTTGCCCGAACCTCTCTTCCACCCCGCTGTCCGATCCATCGCCACCCACGCCGTAAACCACGACCTTCGCAGGTGGGTTTGCCCCCGCGCTTGTGTCATCATGCTCCGACCGCCGGTAAGCCTTCTAAGCCTCTTTATATGAACAGACCCTACGCACTGCTGCTTGCTTTCGCCCTGCTCCAGGGCTGCCAGAGCCTGGCCCCGCAAAGGGCCGAGTCTCCCGTTGCCGATGCCGCCAAGGCTGAGGCCGAGAAGCCCGTGGTGTATGGGTCGTTCAAACAGGACACGCTGTACAGCCTGCTGGTGGCAGAGCTGGCCGGCCAGCGCAACCGCTTCGACATCGCCCTGGCCAACTACGCCGACCAGGCCGAGAAAACCCAGGATCCCGGTGTATCCGAGCGTGCCTACCGCATTGCCGAATACCTCGGCGCCGACGAGCCGGCCCTGGACAGCGCGCTGATCTGGGCGCGCAACGACCCGCAGAACCTCGACGCCCAGCGTGCCGCCGCCATTCAACTGGCGCGTGCCGGCCGCTATGACGACTCCATGACCTACATGGAAAAGGTGCTGCAGGGCCAGGGTGACACGCACTTCGACTTCCTCGCTCTGTCGGCGGCCGAAACCGACCAGAGCACGCGCGACGGCCTGATGCAGAGCTTCGATCGGCTGCTGGTCAAGTATCCGGACAACAGCCAGTTGGTGTTTGGCAAGGCGCTGCTGCTGAACCAGGACGGCAAGGCCGAAGAAGCGCTTGAGCTGCTCGAAGCGCACCCGGCGCAAAACGGTGAGATTGCTCCGATTCTGCTTCGCGCCCGCCTGCTCCAGGCCCTGGACCGTGGCCCGGAAGCCTTGCCGCTGCTGCGCGGTGCCATCCGCGACAACCCGGACGACAAACGCCTGCGCCTGACCTACGCGCGCACCCTGGTCGAACAGGACCGCATCGCCGATGCCAAAAGCGAGTTCATCAGCCTGGTCCAGCAGCACCCCGACGACGACGAACTGCGTTACTCCCTGGCCCTGGTGTGCCTGGAGAACAAGGACTGGGACGAGGCTGAAAGCTACCTGCGCGAGCTGATCGAGCGTGACAGCAATGTCGACGCCGCGCACCTCAACCTCGGCCGTATCGCCGAAGAGCGCCACGACCCGGCCGGCGCCCTGCGCGAGTATGCGCTGGTCGGCCCAGGCCCCGACTACCTGCCAGCGCAGTTGCGCCAGGCCGATATCCTCATCGCCAACGGCCGTGGCACCGAAGCGTCGCGCATGCTTGCCGAAGCCCGCGAAGCGCAGCCGGATATCGCCATCCAGCTGTACCTGATCGAATCGGAAAGCTACAGCAACAACAACAAGGACGCCCAGGCCAACCAGGTGCTGCAGCAGGCCATCCAACGCTACCCGGATGACCTCAACCTGCTCTACACCCGCGCCATGCTGGCGGAAAAACGCGATGACCTGCCGCAGATGGAAAAAGACCTGCGCGCCATCATCGCCCGTGAGCCGGAAAATTCCATGGCCCTGAACGCCCTGGGTTACACCCTGGCCGACCGCACTACCCGCTACACCGAAGCCAAGGCGCTGATCGACAAGGCCTACCAGCTGACCCCGGACGACCCGGCAATACTCGACAGCAAGGGCTGGGTCGCCTATCGCCTGGGCAACCTGGACGAAGCCGAAAACTACCTGCGCCAGGCCCTGCAGCGCTTCCCTGACCATGAAGTGGCCGCCCACCTGGGTGAAGTCCTCTGGGCCAACGGTAAGCGCCGTGAAGCCCGCCAGGTCTGGGCCAAGGCCTTCGAAACCCAGCCCGACAGCCCTATCCTGCGCAAGACCGTCCTGCGCCTGACCGGATCCGAGACCCTTTAACGCCATGTTCCTGCGCCATTGCATCACCTTTACCCTGATTGCCCTGCTGGCCGGCTGTGCCGGCTTCGGTAGCCGCGAGGCCCTGCAGGGCCAAGGCGACCCACAGCAGTGGCGCGCCCATAAAGAGCAGTTGAGCAGCCTCGATGGCTGGCAGATCAACGGCAAGGTCGGCATCCGCGCCCCGCGCGACTCCGGCAGCGGCACGCTGTTCTGGCTGCAGCGCCAGGACTACTACGACATCCGCCTGGCCGGGCCATTGGGCCGCGGTGCCGCCCGCCTGACCGGCCGCCCCGGCGGCGTGGTGCTGGAAGTGGCCAACCAGGGCCGCTACGAAGCCACCAGCCCTGAATCCCTGCTGGAACAACAGCTGGGCTGGCAATTGCCGGTGTCGCACCTGGTCTGGTGGGTGCGCGGCCTGCCCGCCCCCGACAGCAAGAGCAAGCTGACCCTGGACGGCGACAGCCGCCTGGCCAGCCTCGACCAGGATGGCTGGCAGGTGCAGTACCTGAGTTACACCGAGCAGAACGGTTACTGGCTGCCCGAGCGTTTGAAGCTCCACGGCAAGGACCTCGACGTGACCCTGGTGGTCAAGGACTGGCAGCCACGCCAGCTGGGGCACTGATCGATGCAGACGCTCACCCTGCCAGCCCCGGCCAAGCTCAACCTGTGGCTACACATCATCGGCCGCCGCCCCGACGGCTACCACGAGCTGGAAACCGTGTTCCAGTTTCTTGAGCACGGCGACGAACTGACCTTTGCCCTGCGTGAAGACGGGGTGATCCGCCTGCACACCGACATCGCGGCAGTGCCCCACGACAGCAACCTGATCGTGCGCGCCGCCCGCAAGCTGCAGGAACAGTCCGGCACCGCGCTTGGCGCCGACATCTGGCTGACCAAGGTGCTGCCCATGGGCGGCGGCATCGGCGGCGGCAGTTCGGATGCCGCCACTACGTTGCTGGCACTGGCGCACTTGTGGCACCTGGACTGGGATGAAGATCGCCTGGCCGCATTGGGCCTGACCCTGGGTGCCGACGTGCCGGTGTTTGTCCGTGGCCATGCGGCGTTCGCCCAAGGTGTTGGCGAGCAACTGACCCCTGTCGACCCGGCCGAACCCTGGTATGTCGTACTGGTGCCGCAAGTGTCTGTCAGCACAGTAGAAATTTTTTCACATCCACAGTTGACACGTGATTCCCTCCCCCTTAAGATGCGCCCCGTTCCCGAGGGAAACAGTCGAAATGACTGCCAACGGGTGGTTGAGCAGAGTTACCCAGAAGTTCGCAACGCGCTGAATTCTCTAGGCAAATTCACTGAAGCTCGGCTAACCGGAACTGGAAGTTGTGTGTTTGGGGCCTTCCCAAGCAAAGCCGAAGCTGATAAAGTTCTGGCCCTTCTTTCAGCGACCCAAACAGGGTTTGTGGCGAAAGGAAGCAATGTTTCGATGTTGCATCGCAAGCTGCAAAGTCTGGTCAAGAAGTCGAGTGCATAGCGCTCGCAGCAACAGATACAGGGGCGTCGCCAAGCGGTAAGGCAGCAGGTTTTGATCCTGCCATGCGTTGGTTCGAATCCAGCCGCCCCTGCCATTTTCCTTATACTCATCCAGGTATACCCTCAGCCTCCAGGTACTGCGCGTGTCCAAGATGATGGTCTTTACGGGGAACGCTAACCCCGATCTGGCTCGGCGTGTCGTACGTCAGCTGCATATCCCTCTCGGTGACGTCTCTGTCGGTAAATTCTCCGACGGCGAGATCAGCACTGAGATCAATGAAAATGTCCGCGGTAAAGACGTCTTCATTATTCAGCCGACTTGTGCCCCGACCAACGATAACCTGATGGAACTGGTAGTGATGGCCGACGCCTTCCGCCGCTCCTCAGCCTCCCGAATCACCGCCGTGATTCCTTACTTCGGATACGCCCGCCAGGACCGCCGTCCGCGTTCGGCACGTGTAGCCATCAGCGCCAAAGTTGTCGCTGACATGCTCACTGTCGTGGGTATCGACCGTGTACTCACCGTCGACCTGCACGCTGACCAGATCCAGGGTTTCTTCGATATCCCGGTCGACAACATCTACGGTTCGCCCGTGCTGGTCGACGATATCGAAGACCAGCGTTTCGAGAACCTGATGATCGTCTCCCCGGACATCGGTGGTGTCGTGCGCGCACGTGCCGTCGCCAAGTCCCTGGGTGTCGACCTGGGTATCATCGACAAACGCCGTGAAAAGGCCAACCACTCCGAAGTGATGCACATCATCGGCGACGTCGAAGGGCGCACTTGCATCCTGGTAGACGACATGGTCGATACCGCCGGCACCCTGTGCCACGCGGCCAAGGCCCTGAAAGAACACGGCGCGGCCAAGGTGTATGCCTACTGCACGCACCCTGTCCTGTCGGGCCGTGCGATCGAGAACATCGAGAAGTCGGTACTGGACGAGCTGGTGGTGACCAACACCGTTCCGCTGTCCGCCGCTGCTCAGGCCTGTGACCGTATCCGTCAGCTGGATATCGCACCGGTCGTTGCCGAAGCGGTCCGCCGCATCAGCAATGAAGAATCGATCAGTGCGATGTTCCGCTAAGCGGAACGCGTATTGATGTGAAGCGCCCCGCCCCAACATGTGTTGGGGCGGGGCTTTTTTGCCATCCCCGTTGGCGCTGGTCGCAAACGCCCTCGGGGGGCTATTTTGGAGAAACAAAATGACTGATTTCATTCTGAACGCCCAAGCGCGTACTGACCTGGGGAAAGGTGCGAGCCGCCGCCTGCGTCACTCGCTGAGCATCCCAGCCGTTGTATACGGTGGCGATAAAGAAGCTCAATCCCTGACCATCGTGGCCAAGGAAATCGCCAAACTGTTCGAAAACGAAGCTGCCTTCAGCCACGTTATCGAACTGAACGTCGACGGCGCCAAGCAAAACGTCGTGGTCAAGGCCATGCAGCGTCACCCAGCCAAAGGCTTCATCATGCACGCCGACTTCGTTCGCGTCGTTGCTGGCCAGAAGCTGACCGCCAAGGTTCCAGTTCACTTCGTCGGCGAAGAAGCCCCGATCAAGAAAGGCGGCGAAATCTCGCACGTTGTTGCCGAGATCGAAGTTTCCTGCGAAGCCAAAGACCTGCCTGAGTTCATCGAAGTCGACCTGGCCAACGCTGAAATCGGCTCGATCATCCACCTGTCGGACCTCAAAGCTCCGAAAGGCGTAGAGTTCGTTGCTCTGGCCCACGGTGATGACAAAGCTGTTGCCAACGTTCACGCACCACGCGTTGCTCCAGAAGCTGAAGCAGGCGCCGCTGAGTAATCCACTCGCGCGCCGGTGTTGACCGGGTTACAGTGCCGCGCACCGTAACCCACCAACTCCAAGGAAGAGCCCCTACGTGACCGCCATCCAGTTGATCGTCGGCCTGGGTAACCCCGGCCCCGAATACGAACAGACCCGGCATAACGCAGGGGCTCTTTTCGTTGAACGCATTGCCAGCGCCCAGCGCGTTTCGCTGGCTGCTGACAAAAAATATTTCGGCCTGACGGCTAAATTCAGCCATCAGGGCAACGACGTTCGTCTGCTCATCCCCACCACCTACATGAACCGTAGCGGCCAGTCCGTGGCGGCCTTGGCCAATTTCTTCCGCATCAAGCCGGAAGCGATCCTGGTGGCACATGACGAACTCGACCTGCCTCCGGGCGTTGCCAAGCTCAAGCGCGGCGGCGGCCATGGTGGGCACAACGGCCTGCGCGACATCATCGCGCAGCTCGGCAACCAGAACGACTTCCACCGCCTGCGGCTTGGCATCGGCCACCCGGGTGACGCCAAACTGGTCTCCAACTTCGTCCTGGGTCGCGCGCCGCGCGCCGAGCAGGAGAAGCTCGACGCCAGCATCGATTTTGCCCTCGGCGTGCTGCCGGACGTGCTTGCCGGCGACTTCGCCAAGGCGATGCGCGAGCTGCACAGCCAAAAGGCCTGATTTCCTAGAGAGGGGAATACCCATGGGTTTCAATTGCGGCATCGTCGGCCTGCCCAACGTCGGCAAGTCCACCCTGTTCAACGCCCTGACCAAGTCTGGCATTGCGGCGGAAAACTTCCCCTTCTGCACCATCGAGCCGAACAGCGGCATCGTGCCGATGCCCGACGCGCGCCTGGCGGCGCTGGCGGAGATCGTCAAGCCTAACCGCATTCTGCCAACCACCATGGAATTCGTCGACATCGCAGGCCTGGTCGCTGGCGCCTCGAAAGGTGAAGGCCTGGGCAACAAGTTCCTCGCCAACATCCGCGAAACCGACGCCATCGCCCACGTGGTGCGCTGCTTCGAAGACGAGAACGTGATCCACGTTTCCAACAGCGTCGACCCCAAGCGCGACATCGAGATCATCGACCTCGAGCTGATCTTCGCCGACCTCGACAGCTGCGAGAAGCAACTGCAGAAAGTCACCCGTAACGCCAAGGGCGGCGACAAGGATGCCCTGGCGCAAAAGGCCATCCTTGAAAAACTGATCCCGCACTTCACCGAAGGCAAGCCGGCACGTAGCCTGATGAAGAACATGGCTGACGACGAAAAGGCCGTCATCCGTGGCTTCCACCTGCTGACCAGCAAGCCGGTGATGTACATCGCCAACGTCGCTGAAGACGGTTTCGACAACAACCCGCACCTGGATGTAGTCAAGGCCATCGCCGAGGAAGAAGGCGCGGTCGTGGTGCCGGTCTGCAACAAGATCGAAGCCGAAATCGCCGAGCTCGACGACGGTGAAGAGAAGGACATGTTCCTTGAGGCTCTGGGCCTGGAAGAGCCAGGCCTGAACCGCGTGATCCGCGCCGGTTACGAGCTGCTCCACCTGCAGACCTACTTCACCGCCGGCGTGCAGGAAGTACGTGCCTGGACCGTGCGCGTCGGCGCTACCGCGCCTCAGGCCGCTGGCGTGATCCACACCGACTTCGAAAAAGGCTTCATCCGCGCTGAAGTGGTGGCCTATGACGACTTCATTCAGTTCAAGGGTGAAAGTGGTGCGAAGGAAGCCGGTAAATGGCGTCTGGAAGGCAAGGATTACGTCGTCAAAGACGGCGATGTAATGCACTTCCGCTTCAACGTATAACTGCAGCAACTACGCGGCGCCCCCTTCGCGGGCAAGCCCGCTCCCACAGGTAGAGCGCCAAGCTGTGGGAGCGGGCTTGCCCGCGGAGGGGGCGCCGCTGTTTTTACGCTGGACACGCGGTCAGCACCACAACCCTACAAAGGCCTATAATCCCTCCTGATTCAAGCGGGATAACCGAAGCGCTGCCTCGAAACCCGATGGTCTGACCTATGCCGGTCAACCGTCGGGGCCTGCAGGTCCGGACCACGACCGGCCTGCGTTTCGGAGGCAACATGAACGCGCGTATCTGGCTTCTGGCCCTGGCGACCTTCGTCACGGGCATGGCAGAAAACATCACCGTTGGCATCCTGCCGACGCTTGCCCAAGGGTTGATCGTACCGCTCGGTATCGCCGGGCAACTGACGACGGCCTTCTCACTCGGGTTTGCCATTGCGGCCCCGTTCTGTTCCCTGCTCACTCGCCGTTATCCACTGCGCACGCTGCTGTGCACGGCGCTTGCGCTGTTCGCACTGTTCAACCTGATTGCCGCCCTGGCACCTGGCTATACGGTGTTGCTGGCGGCCCGCATTGGCATGGCCGCAACGAGTGCGCTGACCTGCCTGATCTGCACCTTGATGGCCACACGCATGGTGGAACCGGCGCTACGCGGCCGTGCCATTGGCGTGATTTTCATGGGTATCAGTGGTTCGCTGGTATTGGGTGTCCCGCTCGGAATGCTGCTGAACGACACGCTAGGCTGGCGTGGGGTGTTCACTGGACTGGTGTTGCTGGCCATAGCGGTTTTGTTCACCGCCCAGCACGCTCTGCCGCAACTGCAGGACAGCGAGCGCATCGCGCTCAATAGCTACCTGAATCATCTCCGGGACCGACGCCTGGTTTGCGCACAGCTGATTTCTGTCCTGATGATCGCAGGGCATTTCACCCTGTTCGCTTATCTGGCCCCGTACGCGCAGCACATCGCCCGGATACCCGAACAATGGCTGCCGTTGTTGTTCGCCGCCTTTGGTATTGCGGGGGTTGCTGGTGGATACCTCGGTGGCTGGCTAGCCGATCGGCTGGGCGCTCGCTGTGCGGTGCTGATCACCCCCCTGCTCTACCTCGCGACACTCCTGGGTGTTGCCTGGGGCAGCACGACAGCGACGCTGTTCCTGCCGATGATGATGGTCTGGGGCTGCGTCAGCTGGATGATTTCCCCGGTGGTACAAAGCTACCTCGCCACGCGCGGGGCGGATAGCGTGCAAGCGGGGATGAGTCTGAACCTGTCGGCAATGCACGTCGGGGTCGGTTTGGGGACGGGTGTCGGTGGATGGGTGATAGGCCTTGGGGCATTGAGTTCGACACCTTGGGCGGGTGCACTGCTGACCTTGATGGCAGTCGTCTTGGCTGTTTACTGTACCAGCGGCTCCAGGCCGTATTCATTGACTCCTCAATCCGAGGCTTAGCAAATACCCGTGGGAGCGGCTTGAGCCGCGATCAGGGGCACGCCGGTACCCTCCATCGCGTCGCTCGCTTCGCGGCTAAAGCCGCTCCCACGCGGATAAGCCATGCCGATACCCGATCAAAAGCGCTCTTCAACCACTTTGAAGGGATAGGCCACTGCCTTGTACTTGCCGATTTTGCCGCGCTTGGGCAGCTTCACCACTTCATCACGGGTAATGTCCTTGTACGGCACCCGCGTCAGCAAGTGGCTGATGATGTTCAGCCGGGCGCGTCGCTTGTCGTTGGAATGCGCCAGGAACCAGGGTGCCCAGGACGAATCCGAAGCGGTGAACATTTCGTCGCGGGCGCGAGTGTAATCATCCCAGCGGGTGTAGGACTTGAGGTCCATGGGCGAAAGTTTCCACAGCTTGCGGCCATCGTTGATGCGGTCCTGCAGGCGACGGGTCTGCTCGTCGGCGCTGACTTCCAGCCAGTACTTGATCAGGATGATTCCCGACTCGACCATCAACTTTTCCAGCAACGGCACCACTGTAAGGAACTTGCTGGCCTGCTCGTCCGTGCAGAATCCCATCACCCGCTCGACACCGGCGCGGTTGTACCAACTGCGGTCGAAGATCACCACTTCGCCGGCGGCTGGCAGGTGGTTGAGGTAGCGCTGGGCGTACATCTGGGTCTTTTCCCGCTCGGTCGGCGCCGGTAGCGCCACCACACGGAACACCCGCGGGCTGACCCGTTCGGTGATGGCCTTGATGGTGCCGCCCTTGCCGGCACCATCTCGGCCCTCGAACACGATGCATACCTTCAGGCCCTTTGCCACCACCCATTCCTGCAGTTTCACCAGCTCGACATGCAGGTGCTTGAGCGACTTCTCATAGGCCTTGCCGCCCAGTTTCTCCGCAGGTGCTTGCAGGTCTTTTTTCCGGGACGACTTGGCCATGACACGCTCCTGAAGGCGAAGAAACAGTCAGTATGGTCGAACCCTGAGGTTTTACTTCGCCAGCTTGTCGTAGCTGGTCATCAGATTGCGGTAGTCGGGAATGTGGTTGGAGAACAACGTGCCCAACCCTTCGACATCATTGCGCCAGTCGCGATGCAGTTCACAGGCCACGCCGAACCAGGTCATCAGTTGCGCCCCTGCGGCCTCCATGCGCCGCCAGGCCGAATCGCGGGTGAGTTCGTTAAAGGTGCCTGACGCATCGGTTACCACAAACACCTCAAAGCCTTCTTCCAGTGCCGAGAGCGCCGGGAAGGCCACGCAGACTTCAGTGACCACGCCAGCGATCAGCAACTGTTTCTTGCCGGTAGCCTTCACGGCCTTGACGAAGTCCTCGTTGTCCCAAGCGTTGATGTTGCCGGGGCGGGCAACATAGGGGGCGTCGGGGAACTGCGCCTTGAGCTCGGGCACCAGCGGGCCGTTGGGGCCGGTTTCGAAACTGGTGGTGAGGATGGTCGGCAGCTTGAAGTACTGGGCCAGGTCGGCGAGGGCCAGCACGTTGTTCTTGAAGCGATCAGGGTCTATATCACGCACCAGCGACAGCAGGCCGGTCTGGTGATCGACCAGCAGGACGGCAGCGTTGTTCTTGTCCAGACGCTTGTATTGGAAGGCCATGACAGATCTCCTTGCTTACGGGTAGGGAGTTTCAGCGTAGGCAAGGATGAGGGGTGAAAGAGACCGTCAGTCGGTTCGCTTGCTGAACGCCCAGCGCCCTGCTCGGAAGCGCAGTGGTTGCATTTACCCGCATGCAGCCAGCTGTGACACCAGGCCACAGATGGCTGCTGATCAAGGGATAGCAGTCAGAATTGGTAGCCGAGGGATAGGCTTGCCCCGTTGTTGGAGGCGCCCCCGCCTTGAGCACCCTGCACGTCGACGGTGGTCTTGAAAGCCCCTTGAGACGCGCTCAGCGCCAGGCCGGCGGTGAAGCTGTCGCGCGCGGCATTGGCTGAACGTTGCGCGAAGCGAACGCCTTGTAGCTCGGCCTGGGCGCGGGACGTAGCGCCTGTCAACGCACGGTTGTGCCCAAGTTCCAGCTCCGGCGTCAACAGCCAGTCACCGACCCGCAGGTTGCGCGAGGCCTTGCCCCCTGAAACCAGCGAGGTGCGTTTTTGGGTCTGCTCGTTCACATTCAAGGCCAAGTCACTGCCCCTCTCGCGCACTTGGCTCAACTTGGCCGTGGTCACGTTCAGCCCTATATGAGGCTCAAGTGCCCAACCATCGATGTTCCAGCGATAGCCCGTGCGCAGCGCGCTGCTGAACTGGTTGGCGGTGCCTTTGCCCTTCGCGGTGCCAAAGCCTGCCTGCTTGCGCTTGCCGGTAGTCTCGGCATGGCTACCGGTAAGGTTGACAGCCAGGTAGGGACCAGCGTCGAAGCGGTCGAAAGCGTGCTGAACGCCAACGCCCGCCTGCGCCATATCCAACAGCAACTGCCCCCCGGCACTGCCGATCTTCGCTTCGGTCATGGCCAGCGAGCCTGCGAGCTGGGTGTTTGCGGACAGCGCGTGGGTCAAACCCAGCACCAGGCCAGTGGTGCGCTCATTGCTACTTTGAATGCCCTGACGCTCATCGTTCTTCTGCGAAGACGACAAGCCGCTCACCCACACACTTGAGCTACCAGGGGCCACCCCGTGACCCAGTTCGCGGAACATCAGGCGATCAAGGGAAGTGGTTTGGCGGCTCAGGTACGACAGGCCATCGGCGTACACCTGGCCGCCCGCCGTACGTTCCAGGCCGCCCAGGTGGCCACGCTCCAGGCTTGCCTGCAACCAGTCGTTGTACGCGCCCGCACGCAACGCGATCGGCGTGTCACGCAGCGCGTTCAATGCCTGGGTGGTCTGCAGTGCATTGCCGTGCTGGCGCTCCTGGGTCGGCAGGTCGACCGAGGCCAGCGTCAATGCCACCCCCTGCGGGGAAAAACGCAGGTCGTGACGCAAGCCCTGCTCACGTAGCCCAGGCAGCTGCTGCAAGGCATCGTAACCGCCCTGCACGCGGGCCCCGTCAGTGGTCCGCAGAAGCCACTGGCCACCGGTGACAGGCCGGTCGTTCCTGCTCGTCAGCTCTAAGGTACCGCCCAACTGGCCGAATGCCTCAACGCCCCGAAGCCACAGGGTATGGCCCAGCCCTACTTCGGTACGGGTGGTGCTGCCACTGGCCAGTGTCAGCTCGCGGGTAAATACCGGTGCACCGAATATTCCGGTTTCCAGCGTACCCTCGATGTGGGTGGCGGCGTTGAGCACTCCCCAACCGCCCAGCAGGCCAGCCCTGCCAACCTGCAGCTGGGGCCCCGACAGGCTGCCAACGACTAACAATTGGCCACCGTTGACATGGCTGGCCAGCCCGAACGTGTTGTTCCCAGCCAACAGCAATCGGCCGTCCTCAACGGTGACCGTGGCAAAGCGGTGGTTGCCGGTCACCCCCAGAAAGCCGTTCCCGGTCTTGACCAGCTGACCATCGGCAGCGTTGGCCTCGGCAGCAAGAGCAGTCAGCGAGACCGCCATGCCAAGTGGCAGGATCCGTTTGCACCAGCGGTCTCGGCGCTGGGGCTGGTTGATCAAATTCATAAGCCTTCTCCTACATCGGTATCGGAAATGCGCCGCTGAACCCGTGGCGCTTTGACCGGAATACTTCCCAACGCAGCGAAAACACTTTCAGGGCAGGGCTACGCCTTCGGCCTGGAACACAACTTCTCGCCGCAAAAACTGGAAGTCTTCGGGCGTCCAAACCTACAAGCGAGCTTCTTAAAGGAAGGTTTAGGCAGCCTGGATGGCCGCCGGTGGGGAGGTACAGAGGATGACGCATCTTCACGTTTTGGTGGCGACCGCCGACCGAGCACTTGCAATGGCCCTTATCGACTATCTCGACACAGCAGGCATCAGCTGTGACTACGGGCACAACACCAGGACAAGCCTCGCACTACTCGGCGAGCTGAACTATGACGTCATCATCCTGGACGCCGCACTGCAGAGCCGGGGATGCTCGTACCTTTGCCAGCACCTGCGCAGTACTGGCGAACAACGCCCCATCCTGGTGCTCAGCCGGGATAACAACCTGTCGGAACGAATCGCACACTTTACCGCCGGGGCTGACGACTGCCAGCTCACCTCGTGTCCCCTCGAAGAACTCAAGATGCGCTTGATCGCACTCAGCCAGCGGAGGAGCGGCATAAGCCGTCGCCTCATAGTGGGTGAACTGGAGCTGAACCTCGACAGCCTGCAAGCCAGGTGCGCGGCCCGGTACCTGAAACTTTCACCCATCACTCGCATACTGCTTGAGACCCTGCTTCGTGCCGCACCTGCATGCGTGTCCCGGGAACGCCTGGAGCGTGCTGTTTGGGGTGACAGCCCTCCCGATGGCAACACGCTCAACGTTCATCTGCACTACTTGCGCAAAGCGATCGGCAGTGCGTGCAACCACTGTCTGATCGAGACAGTTCGTGGCAGCGGTTTTCGTCTGATCGATACTCACCCCAAAAACTAGATGGTTTTGAATTTTCTAAACTAATTATTTCCCCCTAGCGATTTTTCTCCCCGCCGCTCCCCACCAGAATCGCTTCACCACAATCACAATAACCGTGAGGCCACTCCCGTGGACCAGACACTCCAGGTACGGCAGGCTGCCGCCGACCTCGTCAAAGCCTTCGCCAGCAACGACACCGCCCGCTACTTCGCCTGTTTCAGCGAAGACGCCACCTTCCTCTTCCACACCCTGCCGCAACCGCTGCTGTCGCGCCGCGCCTATGAAAACCTGTGGTCACAGTGGCAGGCCGAAGGCTTTGCCGTGCTCGGCTGCGCGTCAAGCAATGTTCAGGTGAGCCTGCAGGGCGAGGTGGCGATCTTCATGCACGATGTCGCCACGCACATCCGTATCGCCGGTGAAGAACACCAGCTGGCCGAGCGCGAGACCATCGTCTTCCGCCGCCACGGCGAGCGCTGGCTGGCTTGCCACGAGCACCTGTCAGTGGTCACCGCAGCCTGATTTCCTTTACGCGGCCCTGCCGCCCTGCCATCGCACCCACAAGAGGGCCCGCGCACTGCGCCGGCCTACAACAACCGCGCTGGAGCATCACCATGAGCCACTCGACCGGTATCGAGACCAATGGCGTCGAACAGATCCCTGACGATCAACGCGACGCCGCCCCGCTGGACCTGTTCCGCCTGATCTTCGGCGGTGCCAACACTTTTGCCACCGCCGTGCTGGGCAGCTTCCCGGTATTGTTCGGGCTGTCGTTCCAGGCCGGGGTCTGGGCGATTCTGCTCGGCGTCGGCGTCGGCGCGCTGATCCTTGCCCCCATGGGCCTGTTCGGCGCGCTCAACGGCACCAACAACGCGGTATCGTCGGGCGCGCACTTTGGCGTGCACGGGCGCATCGTCGGCTCGTTCCTGTCGCTGCTGACGGCCGTGGCGTTCTTCTCCTTGTCGGTTTGGAGTTCGGGCGACGCCCTGGTCGGCGGTGCCAAGCGCCTGATCGGGCTGCCGGAAACCGACTTGACCCTGGGCCTGGCCTACGGCCTGTTCGCCATCCTGGTGCTGGTGGTGTGCATCTTCGGCTTTCGCTTCATGCTGTGGGTGAACAAAATCGCCGTATGGACGTCGAGCCTGCTGTTCCTGCTCGGCATCGTCGCCTTCGCCGGGCCGTTCGATGCGGGCTATGCCGGCAGTGTGAACCTGGGCCAGGCCGGCTTCTGGGCGGCGTTCGTCGGTGCGGCGATCCTGGCCATGAGCAACCCGGTGTCGTTCGGCGCCTTCCTCGGCGACTGGTCGCGCTACATCCCGCGGCAAACGCCGAAGGCGCGCATCATGCTGGCGGTGATCGCCGCCCAGGCCGCAACCCTGATCCCGTTCCTGTTCGGCCTGTGCACCGCCACCCTGGTCGCGACCCACGCGCCGGACTACATCGCCGCCAATAACTACGTCGGCGGCCTGCTGGCCGTGGCGCCGAGCTGGTTCTTCCTGCCGGTGTGCCTGATTGCGGTGATCGGCGGCATGTCCACCGGCACCACCGCGCTGTATGGCACGGGCCTGGATATGTCCAGCGTGTTCCCGCGCCTGCTCAGCCGCGCCGGGGCCACCCTGCTGATCGGCGTGATGGCGATTGCCTTCATCTTCATCGGCCGCTTCACCTTTAACCTAGTGCAGAGCGTGTCGACATTCGCTGTGCTGATCATCACCTGCACCAGCCCGTGGATGGTGATCATGATCCTCGGCCTGATCACCCGCCGCGGCTTCTACCACGCTGACGACCTGCAGGTGTTCACCCGTGGCCAACGCGGTGGCCACTACTGGTTCCTGCATGGCTGGAACTGGCGCGGCATGGGGGCGTGGGTCCCCAGCGCGGTGGTCGGCCTGTGCTTCGTCAACCTGCCGGGGCAGTTCGTCGGCCCACTGGGCGACCTGGCCGGCGGCATCGACCTGAGCCTGCCGGTCACCTTGGGCCTGGCTGGCGTGCTGTACCTGCTGCTGCTCAACCTGTTCCCTGAACCTGCTGGCGTGTATGGCCCCAACGGCCCGCGCTGGGTGCGCTGCAAAAGCACCCCGCACACGCCGGTGCTGACCCCTGCCGAAATGGCCTGACTGGATACCGACCATGACCTCTTCCCACTACATCGCCGGCCGCTGGGTCGAAGGCCAGGGCAGCGACTGCATCAGCGTCAACGACCCCGCATTGGGCGTGCCCTTCGCCGAACTGATGGCTGCCAGCGTGGCTCAAGTTGACCAGGCCGTGGCGGCGGCGCGTGAAGCCCTGCCCGCCTGGAAACAGACCAGCGCCAGCGAGCGAGCGGCCTACCTGCGCGGTTTCGCCGAGCAACTCGGGCAGCGCCGTGAAGCGTTGATCACTCTGCAGATGCGCAACAACGGCAAACCGCGTCACGAGGCCGAAATCGACCTCGTCGACGCCATCGCCACGTTCGGCTACTACGCCGAGTTGGCCGAGCATCTGCCTTCAAAAAACCGTGATGTGCCGCTGGCGGCACCCGGCTTCACTTCGCGCACCCGCCTGGAACCGGTGGGTGTGGTCGGCCTGATCGTGCCCTGGAACTTCCCGCTGGTCACCAGCGCCTGGAAGCTCGCCCCGGCCTTGGCCGCAGGCTGCACCGTGGTGCTCAAACCGTCGGAAATCACCCCGCTGATCGAACGGGCCTACGGCGAGATTGCCGATGCCCTGAGCCTACCCGCCGGCGTGCTGAACATCGTCAACGGCAAGGCCGAAACCGGCGCGGCACTCAGCAGCCACAATGGCCTGGACAAACTGTCGTTCACCGGCAGCAACAGCGTCGGCAGCCAGGTGATGCGCAGTGCGTCGGCGCAGTGCCGGCCGGTGACGCTGGAGCTCGGTGGCAAGTCGGCGATCGTGGTGTTCGATGACTGTGATGTGGACCAGGCGGTGGAGTGGATCGTCGCTGGGATCAGCTGGAACGCCGGGCAGATGTGCTCGGCCACCTCGCGGCTGCTGGTCCAGGACGGGATTGCCGATACGCTGCTGCCGCGCCTGCAGCAAGCCTTGCAGACGTTGCGCGTGGGTAACCCGCTGACTGAAGAAGTGGACATGGGCCCGCTGACCAGCCAGGCGCAGTGGTTGAAGGTGGCCAGCTACTTTGCCACGGCGCGTGAAGAGGGCCTGCAATGCCTGGCCGGCGGCAAGGCGCTGGAGCATGACGGTTGGTTCGTCAGCCCGACGTTGTATACCGATGTGCCGGTGGATAGCCGCCTGTGGACTGAAGAAATCTTTGGGCCGGTGCTGTGCGCGCGTCGGTTCTCGACGGAAGCACAGGCGATTGCCGAAGCCAACGACAGCCGCTTCGGGTTGGTCGCCACCGTTTGCTCAGCCGACCTTGAGCGTGCCGAGCGTGTGGCTGATGCGCTGGAAGTCGGGCATGTGTGGATCAACTCGGTGCAGGCGGTATTTGTCGAAACATCGTGGGGCGGGACCAAGGGCAGTGGGATCGGGCGTGAGCTTGGGCCTTGGGGGTTATCGGGGTATTTGTCGGTGAAGCATGTGACGCGGTGTTTGGGGTGAGCCTGCCTTAACATTTTTGGTGCCTGTGAGATCGAGCGCCGCCCGCGCGGCGCTTCGCGGGCAAGCCCGCTCCCACAGAATTCGCAGCGCTACGATCCCTGTGGGAGCGGGCTTGCCCCGCGAAGAAGCCCGCACAGATTGCACAAAAGCCACAAAAGCACGTGACTTTCCACTCGCCCCGCCAAGTCCCACTCCCTGGTACCCCCACAATCACAACACCAGGCCGGACCACCATGCACCCTCAACGCACCGCCTTGCACAACGAGTTGCACGCCCGCCCGTCGCTGTATTTCGACGGCCCCGCGCACGTCTTCCACCTGGCCCTGCTGGGCGGCGATGCGGCCTGCGCTGCCTTGTTGCAACGCTGCTGCCCGCAGGCGGCTGATGTCGAGGCAGCCCAGGGCATTACCTGCCTGGATGGCCACCCCTTCAAATGGGAACGTCACACCGAATTCTTCACGCTGACGCTGGTGGTGCCCTGCTCGGCAACCGACACCGAATGGCACGCGCTGCCGCCGGTACTGGCGGACGCCATTGCCCCGCAGGCCGCCCAGGTGATCAACTCGGTGCAGGTACTGGTGCGCGGCGAGCAGGGCCTGGATGTGCCCCACTATGGCTTCAAAGACCCCTGCGGCTCGTGTGTCGGCGGTGGCGATGCGGCGGTGTGGAGCGATTTTCGCCTGACTACCGACGGCACCAACCGCTTCCTGTTCATCAACCGCCGCCTCAACGCCTATCGCCAGGGCCGGATGATCCGCCGCCTGCTGGAGATCGAAACCTACCGCATGATGGCCTCGCTGACGCTGACCACGGCCAAGGCCCTGAGCCAGGAGCTGGACGCCTTCGACAAGACCCTGGTGAGCCTTTCCGAGCGCAGCGCCGGGGGCGATGGGCATGACTCCAAAGGCCTGCTCGACGCCATCGCCCACCTGTCACGGCTGGTGGTCAGCCACACGGTGAAAACCCGCCACCGCTTCGGCGCCACCCAGGCCTATGCGCAGCTGGTCTTCGAGCGTTTGGGCGAATTGCGCGAAAGCCACGTGGGCGATTGCCAACGCCTGGGGGTGTTCATCGAACGCCGCTTCAAGCCGACCGTGCGCTACTGCGCGGCCACCGAGCAACGCCTGGAACAGCTGGCGAAGAACGTCGCCAACCTCGGCGACCTGCTGCAGGCGCGGATACAGGTGGAGATGGAAGAACAGAATGCCGGCATCCTGCACAGCCTCAACGCCCGCGCCGATGCCCAGGTGAAAATTCAGCGGGCGGTGGAGGGGCTGTCGATCATCGCCATCACCTACTACCTGCTGAACCTGTTCAAGCTGCTGTATGGCGGGCTGAATGTGCTGGGGTTGGGGCTGACGGCGCGCGATGCCCTGATGGGCATGGCGCCGCCAGTGTTGCTGGTGCTGCTGGTGATCCTGTTGCGGATCAGGCAGGCCAAGCAGCATTGAATGTGGGGGCTGCTCAGCAGCCCCACTTCACGCTGGCTCGTCAGCCGGGCGCGAACCTTCCTGCACCAGCACCATGCTTTGCGGCGAAGACAGGGCAATGCCTTCATCGCGCAAGCGGCCTAGAATGGTGAACAGCAGATCGCTGCGCGCCCCCGACACCTGCCGCGGCCCCGCCACGTAACCACTGACACTGATCACCATGCCGCTGGCCGTCAGGTCCTTGAAGGTCACCGAAGCCGCGGGCGCATCGAGAATCGACTCATGCTCGTGATAAGCCGCCAGCAATAGATCGCGCACCTGGTTGGCATCGGTTTCCAGCGGCAGGGTCAAGGTAATGCCCACCACGCCCAAGGCATTGCCCATGGTCACGTTGCGCACGTTCTGCGAGATGAACTGCGAGTTGGGCACGATCACCGTGGAACGGTCGGACATCTGGATCTCGGTGGCGCGCACGTTGATCCGGCGAATGTCACCCTCGACCCCGGCCAGGCTCACCCAGTCCCCCACCTTGACCGGCCGCTCGGTGAGCAGGATCAGGCCGGAGATAAAGTTCTGCACGATCTGTTGCAAGCCGAAACCGATACCCACCGACAGCGCACTGACCACCCAGGTCAGGCTGGTGAGGTTGATGCGCAGGGTCGACATCACCAGCATGGCCAGGAACAGGAAACCCAGGTAACCGACCAGAGTCACCAGCGACGCACGCATGCCGGCGTCCATGTCGGTTTCCGGCAGCAGACGCTCGCTCAGCCAACGCTTGAGCACGCGGATGCCGAGCATGCCGCCGAACAGCATCGCCACGGCCAGCAGTATGTCGCCCGGCACGATGTTCAGGTTACCCAGGAACTTGCCACCGGTACCGTCCCAGTCGGCCAGGCTCAGCAGCAACTCGCCCGGGCTGGTGCCCGACGGCATCAGCGCCAGCATCACGGCCAGGAACAGCAGCACCGTGCGGCCGATACCGGTCAGGATGGTGCTGGCCTGCGCCTGATGGCGTGGTGCCAGGCCCAGTGTCGAAGCCAGCGCCAGGCCGCCGGGCTGGCGCGGTGACAGCAAGGTTTCGAAGAGGTCACCGATAAAGGTGGTCAACAGGTAGGCGCAGGTGGCGACCACGCTGATCCACAGCAGCTTGGCAGTGAGGAAGTAGGCCAGGGTCAGGTAGCCGGCCAGCAGCGTCAGCAGGATCAGGCCAACCCACACCACGACCACGAACGGGATCAGCCCGGCCAAGCCGGTCGGGCGCTCCAGTTCATGGGCGCGCAGGGTGCGGCGGTAGCGGACGATCGCTGCCGTGAAGATCGCCGCCACCACCAGCGCCGTCAGGCCGTTGGTCGCCACGGTCAGCGCCAGGCTGGTGCCGATCACGCTGTTGATGCGCTCCATGGTCAGCATCACCATCAGCGCCAGGGCCAGCAACTTGGGGAACCAGCCCAGAGCGCTGGCCACTTCGTCATGGATCGGTGGCAGGCGCCAGGACGGGCGCTGGAGCATCAGCATGGCGCGGCCCAGGCCGGTGATGAAGGCGCTGAACACCACCAGGGTGAGGAAGTGGTTGGTCAGGCTGGCCATGTCGGAGCCCAACTCCGCGCTGCTCTCCAGGCCCCAGCGCAACAGCGACACGGATCCGGCGATGGTGCCCAGGGTGGCCAGGCTCACGCTCAAGGCCAGGGCGCTGCGGCGTAAGCGGCCCTCCGGCAGCCAACGGATCATGGCGTCGGCCAGCAGGTTTTCGAACACCCGGCGCACCAGCGTCCACACCAGGATCGCCGCGATCAGGCTGCTGATGAAGAACCAGCGGTGTTCGGCGCTGAAGGCGCTGGCGACAGCATCGGCCGCCTCGCCGCGCAGGTCGCGCAGGCGCATCACGTCGTCTTCGGTGGGGCGGATCAGCGATTGCCAGAACGCCGGGCTCAACGGGGTGGCGGCGCGGCTGGTGACCTGCGAGTTGAACTGGCTGCGGCGCAGGTTGACGATTTGCGTGGACAGGTCGCGGGCCGACTGGGTCAGTTTGGTGGCCTGGTCCTGCTCGGCAAGCACCGCCTTCTTCTGCGCTTCGAGATCCTTGCGTTGCAAGGTGAGGCTCGCGGCTTCGTCCGGTTGCACCGGACCGATGACCTTAAGCTTGTCATCAAGCTTTTCCACATCCGCCGTGCGCACCGCGCTCAACGCGTCGGCCTGGCGCTGCACTTGCACGGCCGCCATGCGCAGCTGCGAGAGCAGATCGTCATTGGCGTTGCTGGTGACCCCCTGACGAATCTGATCGAGCCGATCGCTCAACTGCTCGATGCTGGCGTTTTCGTCCAGCACCGGGAGTTCGCCACCTGCAAGAGTGGACGCGGGCGTGGGCGCCGACCAGGCGGGTGCGGCGAGCGCCAGCATCAGGGCCATGATTCCCAGGCAATAACGGGCAAGGCTTACACGCCTCATCGAACATTCCTCTTTACAACTCGATTTGGCGGAGGATTCTACGCGGCTTATGGCAATCAGGAGAGTGCCGTTTCTCGCGCCAACAATTGCTGCTTGCGTTCAACGCCCCAACGGTAGCCGCTGATGTCGCCGTCACGGCGCACCACCCGATGGCAGGGGATGGCCACGGCAATGCGGTTGGCCGCGCAGGCCATGGCCACGGCACGCACTGCCTTGGGCGCACCAACGCGTTCGGCGATGTCGGTGTAGCTCACTCGGCTGCCCACCGGCACCTCGCGCAGCGCTTGCCAAACCCGCTCCTGAAACGCGGTGCCCTGCACGTCCAGGGGGAGGTCCAGGCCTAAAGCGGGGGCTTCGACAAAACCCACGACTTCGGCGACCACGCGCTCGTACTCGGCATTGCCGCCGATCAGTTGGGCCTTGGGGAACTGGTCCTGCAATTGTTCGAGCAGTGCTTGAGGGTCGTCGCCCAGCAAGATCGCGCAGATGCCTTTGGCACTCTGTGCCACCAGGATCGCCCCCAGTGAGCACTGGCCCACTGCGAAATGGATGGCCGCTCCCGCGCCACCGTTGCGGTATTCGCGTGGGCGCATGCCCAGCCGTTGGTCGGCGCTTTCGTAGAAACGGCTGTTGGAGTTGTAGCCGGCCTCGAAGATGGCGTCGGTCACCGAACGTTGCCCGTTCAGGCTTTCACGCAGGCGCTCGGCGCGAAAGGCAGTGGCGTAGGCCTTGGGGGTGAGGCCGGTTTCGGCCTTGAACAGGCGGTGCAAGTGGAACGGGCTGACGGCCAACTGCGCGCCGAGCTGGTCGAGGCTGGGAGCGTTGTCACAGGTTTCGAGCAGACGGCAGGCGCGGGCTACCAAATCGGAGCGGCGCTTGGGCGTGGTCTTGACCTGGCAGCGCAGGCACGGGCGATAGCCGGCTGTTTCGGCGGCGGCGGCGTCGGTGAAGAATTCGACGTTTTCGCGCTTGGCCATGCGCGACTTGCAGCCGGGCTGGCAGTAGATGCCGGTGGTGCGTACGGCGTAGATGAAGTGACCGGCGGCGTTGCTGTCGCGGGTTTGGACGGCTTGCCAGCGTTGATCCTTGGTGGTGTACGCGTTCATCGCGGTGTGCCTCAACTCATTGCTGTGCCAATACCGGCCCTTTCGCGGGACGAGCCCGCTCCCACAGGATATCTATAGAACCCAATGACAGTGGAGAACCTGTGGGAGCGGGCTTGCCCCGCGAAAGGGCCGGCAAAGCCACTGCATAAACATCAGGCCCGCCACAGGTACCAGGCCGCCACCGTCCGATGCGGACTCCAGCCGCCGCCCAACGACCGCATCTGCGCCGGTGTCGGCGCCTTCTCCAGCCCTTTGAGCCGACGATATCCTTCACGCACGCCAAAATCGTCCACTGGCAGGATATCCGAGCGCTCCAGGCTGTAGATCAGCAGCATTTCCACAGTCCAGCGCCCTACCCCACGCAAGGCAACCAGCCTCTCTATCAAGGCCTCGTCAGCCATGCTCAACGCTTCTTCGCGGCCAGGCACCGCGCCGTCCAAAGTAGCCTGGGCTATCCCCCGTACAGTGGCCAGCTTGCTCGCCGAAAAGCCACAAGCACGCATCGTCTCCGGCGCCAGCGCCAACAATTGCTGCGGTGCAGGAAACCCGTCGCCAGGAAACAACGCCAGCAATCGCCCAAGAATCGCCTCGGCCGCACGCGCATGCAGCTGCTGATAGGCAATCGCCCGCACCAATGCCTCATAAGGCTCGCGCCCCGGCGTCGCACGATGCAGGCACGGCCCGGTAGCGGCAATATGCCGCGCCCAGTCAGGGTCCAGCGCGGTCAGGTAATCGGTGGCATCGCGGTAGGCGCCAGGCGAGAGGTCGGCGAGGATCATGCGGGGCTCCATTGGGGTCAATGCAAGTCCAGCTTAACCCACCCGCCCCTCTAGAAAATGCCGGATCTTGCGCAGCTAATTCCTGGTATGCCATTGCCCCGGATCATCATCCCCGCATAGAATTGAGAACTATTCACAAACGCACACGTTTCACGGGGTCAGGCCTTCGCTACGATGCAGATCAACGACACGCTCAAACCGGCCGAGGTCGCCCTGCTCTATCAGTCCCATCACGCCTGGCTGCGTGGCTGGCTGCGCAGCCGGGTAGGCTGCCAGGAACACGCCGCCGACCTGGCCCAGGACACCTTCGTGCGCCTGCTGCGGGCGCGCCAGGTTTCGCCGCTGAAAGAACCACGCGCCTACCTGAGCAGCATCGCCCGTGGCCTGATGATCGACCAATTCCGCCGCCGCGCCCTGGAACGCGCCTATCAAGAGAGCCTGGCGCACCTCCCCGATGGAGACGTGCCCAGTGAAGAACACCGCCTCCTCATCCTCGATACCCTCGAACGCCTCGAAGACGCCCTGAACCGGCTCAAACCACGCGCCCGCCAGGCCTTTCTGCTGGCCCAACTCGATGGGCTGAGCATGCCGCAGATCGCCCTGCGCCTCGACGTTTCACGCGCCACTGTCGAACGCGACTTGGCCAAGGCCCTGGGCATCTGCTACCGGTTGCGCTATGCCGAACTCTGATCGCGCCCCCGCGCAAGCCCAGGTCGACCAGGCCATCGAGTGGCTGGTGAAGCTGCGCTTCGATAGCCCAAATCCGGCAACCGAACAGCAATTCCAGCAGTGGCTGGCCCGTCATCCGCACAATGCCCAGGCCTGGCAACGGGTCAGCAACCTCAGCGACGAACTGGCCGGATTACCCAACGAGCTGAGCCGGCGCACCCTCGATGGCAGCCAGCGCCAGCGCGTCAGCCGCCGTGACCACCTCAAGCTGTTGGCGGTGCTGGCCGTGGGCGGCAGCCTTGGCTGGGCCGCGCGCGATCCTCTGGGCCTGCCTGCGCTGGTCGCCGACAGCAGCACCGACACTGGCGAGCGCCGCCAGCTGCAGGGCAGCGATGGCAGCCAGATCCAGCTCAACACGGCCAGCGCCATCGACCTGCATTACAGCGCCGAACAACGCGAACTGACCCTGCTGCGCGGCGAAGTCAGCCTGACCAGCAACCCCGACGACAACCGACCGTTTCAGATCAACACCCGTGTCGGGGCCCTCGGCACACAAGACGGCCAACTGCTGCTGCGTGAAAATGATCAGGGCCTGCTGCTGGCCGTGCGCGCCGGCGAAGTCACCCTGTTTCCGGCCTCCACTGCACCGCACCTGGTTCATGCGGGGGAGGTGCTGCAGGTGTCCCCCAGTGGCAGCTATCACCTCGCGACGCTGCAGGGCGACCCGTGGGGCTGGACCGACGGTGTGCTTAGCGTGCAGCAAATGCCGCTCGGCGAGTTCTGCGCGGAACTCGCCCGCTATCGCCCCGGGCTGCTGCGCTGCGCACCTGAGGTGGCCAAGCTGAAAGTGTCCGGCACCTACCAGCTGGGCGACACCGAACAAATCCTGCAATTGCTCGCCCGCAGCCTGCCGGTGCGGATCGACTACCGCACGCGCTTCTGGGTAAGCGTCAGCGCCGCCTGAGAAAAACTAGTCCGCCACCGCACGCAACTTGCCCACCCGCCGGTACGACTGGCGGGCAAAGCACACGAACAGCCCGGCCATGATCGCCAGCGCCATCGGCAAGCCATGCGGCGCCACGTCCATCGCCGCGCCGCTGACCAGCGGCCCGACCAGGCTGCCGACGCCCCACAGCAAGCCGACGCTGGCATTGGCGGTAACCAGGTCCTGGCCCTTGAAACGCTGCCCGATCAGCACCAGCGCCAGGGTATAGATGCCCCCCGCCACTGCGCCCAGCACCACCAGCAACGGCCACAGCAGCCAGGTCATCTGCAGCAGCCACGGCAAGGCGATGCCGATCGCCATCGCCACCAGCCCGCATACCAGGTGCAGCCCGGTGCGCTCGACCCGGTCGGCCAGCCAGCCCAGTGGCAACTGGAAGACCATGTCGCCAGCAAACACCACGGTTACCATCAACGCCGCAACGCCCACGGCAAAGCCATGGCTGGTGGCGTACACGGGTAGCAGCGACAGCACCACCGCATCGAAGAACGAGAAGAACAGCACCGCCACGCACAATGCCGGCGCGACGCGGAAGAAACCGGCCAGACCGAAGCTTTTCTCGCCCTCGTCACCGTGCTCCACGTGGTCGTTGGGCACCGTCAGCAGGATACACAGCAGCGCCAGGCCATAACAGAAGGTCACCACACCGGTGATCCACGGGCTGTTGGCACCGACCACGGCGAGCATCGCCGGGCCCAGCACCTGGAAGCCGGTGAAGCTGGTGGCGTACAGCGCCATGATCTTGCCGCGATTATGGTCGGGGCACAGTTCGTTGACCCACGACTCACCCAGGATGATCGCGACGCCCATGCCGATCCCCAGGCCCAGGCGCAACATGGCCAGCAGCCAGATCGAATCGAATGCCGTCTCCAGCAAGGCGATGCTCACGGTGCACAGACTGAAGCACAACAGGTAGATGGTGCGCCGGGTCAGGTGCCGACAGCAGGCGTCGACCATGAACGCCGAGAGCATCATGCCCGCAGCGGGGATGGCCGAAATGATGCCGATCTGTAAGGTGCCGGCGCCGGCCTCGTGCAAGCGCAACGACACCAGCGGCAGGCTGGCCCCCAAGCTGAAGCCGACCACCGACACGGCGAACAGAAGGCCCGCCAGCAAACGCATGTTCATGTACCACTCCCAGCAAACTGAAAAAGACGCGCGGATACGGGCGCCCACGCGCACGCCGGGAAGGCGAACGACGCAGGGGCGCAGGTCAGTTCAGAACAAGGTGTGGCGAGAAGGTAAAGGCAAACAACACGCTGCGGCGACGCTTGAGCACCGTGTCGCTCGGCCACGCACGACGCATGGCCTGGAGGGCAGGCTGGCGAGCGTGTGGGAGGGACTGGCTACGGCGCATTGCTTTGGCTGCTACGCAGGTGGTTGAAAAGAGCCGGCACTCTAGGCCAAGCCAGGTTGAGTCGTCAATTGCCGGGGGCTGCTTTGCAGCCCCATCAGTGTCAGCGCTTACCGGTATTTGGCAGAAACACCGCCAACACGCCGAACAACGGCAGGAACGAGCACAACCCATACACGTACTCGATACCGCGCAAGTCCGCCAGGTACCCCAGCAGCGCCGCGCCAATACCACCGAAGCCGAACATCAGGCCGAAGAAGACCCCGGCAATCATGCCCACGCTACCGGGCACCAACTCCTGGGCATAGACCACGATCGCCGAGAACGCCGAGGCGAGGATAAAGCCAATCACTACGCTCAATACGGTGGTCCAGAACAGGTCGGCATACGGCAACGCCAGGGTGAACGGCGCCACACCGAGGATCGAGAACCAGATCACCGCCTTGCGCCCGATGCGGTCACCGATTGGCCCGCCGAAGAACGTACCCGCCGCCACCGCCCCCAGGAACAGGAACAAGTGCAACTGCGAGCTGGCCACTGACAAGTCGAATTTCTCGATCAGGTAGAAGGTGAAGTAACTGGTGAAGCTGGCCATGTAGAAGTACTTGGAGAACACCAGCAGGCCCAGCACGATCAGCGCCGCGATCACCCGCTTGCGCGAGATGCCGTGGGTGGCCTGCACCGCCTTGCGTGCCTTGGCCTGGTTGAGGTGCTCGGTGTACCAGCGACGCAGCATCAAGGTCACGGCCAAGAACAGCAGCCCCGCTACACCGAACCAGGCCACATGGGTCTGGCCGAATGGAATGACGATGGCGGCCGCCAGCAACGGTCCGAAGGCGGAGCCTGTATTGCCGCCGACCTGGAAAGTCGACTGCGCCAGACCGAACCGCCCGCCCGAGGCCAGACGTGCAATCCGCGACGTTTCCGGGTGGAAGGTCGACGAACCGATCCCCACCAGCGCCGAGGCCAGCAAAATCATCGGGAAACTGCCGACGAAGGCCAGCATGATGATCCCCACCAGCGTGCACAGGGTACCGAGCGGCAGCAGATTCGGCGTTGGTCGACGGTCGGTGAAAAAGCCGACCCAGGGCTGCAACAGCGAGGCCGTGATCTGGAAGGTCAGGGTGATCATGCCGATCTGGGCGAAGCTCAGGTCGTAATTGGCCTTGAGCATCGGGTAGATCGCCGGCAGCACCGATTGGATCAGGTCGTTGATCAGGTGCGCCAGCGCGCAGAAGGTGATGATACGCATCACCAGCGGATTGGCTTGGCTTGCCGAACCGCTGCTGACGTTGGAGGTGCTGCTGATGGCCATGGGCTCGAGTTCCGTCCGCAGGTTTGGGATCCGATTATCAGGAAACAAATGGATACATAGCTATCTTTTTATCCCTTTGTCACTGCGTACTTGTAAATGGTTCTCAATATATTTAGCATCCTCTGACCAATTCCCCCGTAATCGTTGGGCGAAAACGCCCTTTCGCGAGCACACCCCATGAGCCCGATGCCCGCCACGCAGACCCAGGCCGACCCTGAGCAGGAAGCCCTGGAGTGGTTCTCCCGCCTGCGCCAACCCGGTTGCGACGAGCGCGAACGCCAGGCGTTCGCGCGGTGGTGCCAGGACCCGCTCAACGCGCACGCCTATGCCGAGCTCGAAGCCTGCTGGCAGCAACTGCAAGTGCCAGCTGCCCGGCCTCGACCACGTGTGTTCAGCGCCAGGCGCGGCCACCTGGGCAAGGTGTTGGCGCTGCTGTTCCTGTCAGGGCTGGCGCTGCTGGCGTATTTGTATTGGCCACTGATGCAGCGCCTGGGCAGCGAACTGCACACCGATGCCGGCGAACGGCGCAGCCTGCGCCTGGCCGACGGTTCCACCCTGCACCTGGACAGCGCCAGCGCAATGAATGTCGACCTGCGTGGGCGCACACGCCTGCTGCGCTTGGTGCAGGGCCAGGTGTATCTGGAAGTGATGCTCGACGGTCGCGCCATGGAAGTGCAGGTGAACGATGCACGCATCCAGGTCTTCGGCACCCGCCTGATGGTGGCTCGTCATGCCGACCATGACGAGCTGGTGGTGCTCAACGGCAAGGCCATGATCCTTCAGGGTGGCGACCAGCGCATGGTATCGGCGGGCGAACGGGTGACATTCACCGAAGCGCGAATCAACCCCGTGGAAAAAGTCGACGTTAAAACCGCCGATGCCTGGCGCACCGGCCAGCTGCGAGTTCGCGACATGCCCCTGGGCCAGATCATCGAACGCTTGGCCAGCTATCAGGGCCGTCGCGTCTGGCTGATGGAGCAACAGACGGCCTATCGGCGTGTGAGCGGTGACTTCAACCTCGACCGCCCCGGCGAAACCCTCGACGCGCTGGCTGCCGCGCAGCACTTGCAACTGCACGGCGTGCTCGGGCAGTGGCTGATCGTCCAATAAAATCGGGCCGGGCGGCTAAGTTTTTGAAAGCGTGCAAATTTTTTTTGAAATGAGTGTTGACACAGGGGCCTCACAAGCGAATAATGCGCGCCATCGGCTACATAGCTCAGTTGGTTAGAGCATAGCATTCATAATGCTGGGGTCCGGGGTTCAAGTCCCTGTGTAGCCACCAAACTTGAAAAGGGCTTACCGCAAGGTAGGCCCTTTTTTTTGCCTGCATAAAAGTTCAGCGCACGCCCGCCGCCGCAACCGCCAACCCCAGACCAATCAGCGCTACACCGATCACCCGATCGACCACCACCTGCCGCTCGATCATTGCCGAGCGCAACCCCGCACTGGAAAAGAACACCGCCACCAGGCTGAACCAGGCCCAGTGGGCAAACGACATGAATGCCCCATAGGCGAAGTCCAGGGCCAATGGCGTACCTGGCTGGACCACCTGCGTGTAAGCGCTGACTACAAAAAGCATGGTCTTGGGGTTCAAGGCGTTGGTCATGAAACCTGTGCGCAGCGCGGCCACCAGGCTCTTGCCAGAGACCGGCCCCGCAAGGCTCAAGCGGGTGGTGTTGGTCAACGACTGATAACCCAGATAGATCAGGTACCCCGCCCCGAGCACCTTCATTGCCAGGAACAGCGCCGGGCTCTGGCTGATGATCACCGCAATGCCCAACACCGTGTACAGCACATGCACCTGCACGCCCAGGGCGATACCTACCGCTGCGGCCAGCCCGGCCTTGCGGCCCTGTGCATAACTGCTGCGGGTCACCATGGCGAAATCGGCACCGGGGCTGATGACAGCCAGGAGAGTGAATAAAGCAACGGCCAGCAATTCGGTCACGGATAGAGCCTCTATAGACGATGCAAATGCACAGATGCGCCAAGTATCGAGGCCATACAGGATTCGGGAAATCGATTTATAGTGAATCAAATCCGCTAGTTTTCCTCACATAAAGCCCATGAAGCTGCCACCCCTCACCGCCTTCCGTTATTTCGACATCGCCGCCGAAACTGAAAGCTTCGTGCGTGCCGCCGAGCGCCTGCATGTCACCCACGGCGCCGTCAGCCGCCAGGTGCGCCTGCTGGAGGAACACCTGGGCATCGAGCTGTTCGAGCGGCGCAACCGGGCAATTTTCCTGACCCCGGCCGGCCGTGCCCTGCAAGGCACCACCCAAGCCATCTTCGAGCAACTCGAAAATGCGGTGCAGCGCCTGCAGCAACAGGAGCGCGATAACGTGCTGGTGCTGTCCTGCGAGCCGACCATCGCCATGCGCTGGCTGATCCCGCGCCTACCCCGCTTTCACGCCGCCCACCCGGACCTGCAACTGCACCTGGTGGCCGCTGGCGGGCCACTGGATTTCGCCCGCAGCGGTGTCGACCTGGCGCTTCGACGCGATGACTTCCATTGGCCGCCCGCATTGCACAGCCTGAAAATCTGCAACGAGTGGATCGGACCGGTCAGCCGCGACGCCGACATTGAGCTCGATGGCCGGCGCCTGCTGCATAGCGGCACACGGCCTGAAGCCTGGCCGACATGGTTACGCTTGAGCGGCCGCAAGGCGCGACACAGCCAGCGCAGCGACTACCAACACTTTTACCTGTCACTGCAGGCAGCCAGCGCCGGCCTTGGCCTGGCCATCGCCTCGGCGCTGATGGTGCGCGACGAGCTCGACAGCGGACAGCTGCACGCTCCGCTCGGCTTTTTGCGCGACGGCTCCGCCTATCACCTGCTGAGCCCGCAACCGCTGGACGACGGCGGCAAGCGCCAGCGCTTTGCCGAATGGGTCATTGGCGAAAGCCAGGCCTGCCTCGCTCAGCTGGGCTTGCTGCAGAACGACGAGCCGGCACTGCCGTCACCACCCCAGGTGCGGTAGCCCGCCGTGTCGAGATGGATACGGCCGGTCGGGTAGCGCCCCAGGCCCATGTTCCAGCCCTGGCCATGCTGCTGCCAGAAGCGGCACAGTGGATTGGGATCGGCCCAGGCCGGCAGCAGGATATCGACCGCGAAAGCACGGGTATGGGCACTGTCCACAGCGCCACCAGCGCAGCGGTTGAGGCTTGGATCGCGGTAGGCCGAGACCACTTCGAACTGACGCAGGATGCCCTGATCACCCAGCATTTTTACAAGCGCCAGCGTGGAGCGCACTTTCGGCCAGTTGCCGGGCGGCGGCACGGCGAAGGGCGAGGCCTTGCACAGCCGCCAGTCAGAAGCCGAGCGCAGCAACTGATGAATTGGCACCACGCCATACAGGCGGGCATCCACCAGCATCTCGCGAAAGGGCCTTGTCTGATGATCCCCCGCCCATTGCGCGAACATCCACAGGTCACGCTCATCGGCCTGCGCCGCGCCTGCGATCAACGCCACCGCCATCAAGCAGCCTTTGACACTTCTCATTCCCGCTCCCCCGCTCCAGTATGAGCACGCCCGCCTACCCTGGCGGTTCTGCTGACAAGGAGTTAAGCATGCACAAGATAGCCCTATCGAGCCTGGCCGCCCTCGCCTTCACCGGCGTTGTCGCCGCCGATGCCCGGATCGACCTGGGCGATGCCCAGCGCGTCACTCGCCTGTTCGCCTTCCCCAACAACTGTCATGTGATCTGCTTTCGCGACTGGACGCTGGAGCAAACCGTCGAGCATTACCTGACCCAGAGCGTACGCCGCGACGGCCACGCCAAAGCCCAGGTGCACGTGAGCCGCGACGCTGATCGGCTACACGCAACCATCAGCGACGTCCCGGCCAACTACGCCGAACCGCTGCGCAAGCTGCTCGACAGCGGCGAGCTGGCTTACCAGGGTGCCACCCAGCTGAACAAAGACGGTAAATGGTCCTATGACTGGTACCTGTTCCTGCCGCTGGGCATGGCCCTGCAGAACCGCCGCAGCATCGAGCTGCTGCACTTTCCGCCCGACTATTCGCTGACCCAGGCGCAAGACTACCTGCGAAGCAACACCACCGACCGCTGGGCCGAGCTGCTGACCTACAACGGTGTGGCAGCCGGCGACACCCCGGCCTACCAGACCATCATCGACATCGCCCCGATTGCCGCACCGGCCAGTGCGGGCGAAACGCTGAAAGAGACTTACAGCTACTTCAAGGACTACCAGGTGCGCATGGTCAAGGAGATGACCCTGCAGAACATCACCCAGCCCCTGCCAATGGTTGCCTTCGGCGCTCCAGTGCGCAGCTGGATCGAGCAGCAGTATGGGCCCAAGGTCGGTGTGCTGGGCCTGGTCAGCATCAGCCCGCAGGCAGGCGCCAAGGTACCGGTGCTGGGTGCCAACCACCCGAGCGCGATCTGGTATGCGGCGGACAAGAGCAACTACGACGGCGATCAGGACAAGGCCGACGCGGCGGGGCTGAAGATGATGGGGCAGGATTTGACGGCGGCCTGCTGGCAGGCTGGGATGGGGCGCAATCAGCGGGCCGATGCCAAGTTGACGCTCGACGCGTGCTCGACCAAGTGGCAAGTGACGCAGAAGAAGCAGACCTGCGAGCTGTTCTTGCGCACAGTGCGCAAGTACACGCCGGAGCAAGCGGCGGCCAAATGCAATACCAGGGTGGTTACGAGGTCGCTGAGGGATCTGCGTGCGCCAGTCGAGAGGCTTCAGGATCTTTGATTGATGCAGCCTGGGCCGGCCTCTTCGCAGGGCAAGCCCGCTCCCACAGTTACTCCACTGAACCTGAGGTCAGTGGTGCTCCTGTGGGAGCGGGCTTGCCCCGCGAAGAGGCCAGTTCAAGCAACGCGATGTCAATCTTCAAGCAAGGTGCAAGCCATCACCAGCGCATCCTCGCGCCCTCCCGCCACTGGGTAATAATCCCGCCGACGACCAATCTCGTTGAAGCCATACCGCTCATACAACCGATAAGCCGACTGGTTACTGGCCCGCACTTCCAGAAAGCACTCCCGCCCATTGAGCTGATACGCCCGCGCCATCAGGTGTTCGAGCAGTCGCAAGCCCATCCCCCGCCCCTGGCTCTCCGGCTTGACGGTGATATTCAGCAGGTGCGCTTCATCAATGATCACGTTGATCACGCCGTGACCCACCTGCTGCTGGCCATCGAACATCAACCACACTTCGTAGGATTTGAGCGCATCCTGGAAAATTCCGCGGGTCCAGGGATGGCTGAACGCGGCATATTCGATCTTCAGCACGGCATCCAGATCCGCCTCAGTCATCGGGCGGAAACTGATCGATTCACTCATTCAACGCTCTTCCAGCGCGCCATCAGCTGGCGCATCGCTTGCCAGACGTCCGCCTTGCGCTGCGGCTCGTCCATCAACAGTTCAAGGCCCGGCAGGGCCCAGGCATCGCCCAGGCCGTCGAGCTTGAGGACTTGGTAATAAGCCGTGTCATCAGCATTGGCGGCATGGCGCAGGGCCGGCACACCAATCAACCACAGCAGGGTACAGGGGGCTTCCTCCAACCGGGCCTGGATGAAGCCCTGGAGAAAATCACGTGCGGCCTCCGGGCCCTGGTCCATGTTGCCGCGCACCAGCAGCGGCCAGCGTACCGGCTCGCCGACGATCTGCGGCGCGTCGGGCAAGCCGGCGGCGCGCAGCATGTCCTTGAGCAGCAGGTAAGACGGGTCGCGGCTCTGAAACGGTTGGCCGGTGGCCAGCTCGACCAGCAGCAGGCAGCTGCCGGCACGCAGCAGTTGCAGCGAGAAACGCGGGGGCGGCACCAGCGCCGGGCGCGGCGCGGGGGGCTGTTCCTCGGCCTCGACCGGCTTGGCGGCAGGCTTGGCCGTGCTGCCCGGGCGCGGAATCTCGATTTTCGGCCGCTCGCCGGACCGCGCCTGCGGTGCGGCCGGCACATCGCTGCCAGACGGAGCGGTTGACCTGACCTCGAATGCGGCTTCCTCGACCGGCACCTGCGGCAACAGCAGCTCGGGGCGCGACGGGGCGGCGAACGGCAGTTCAGCGCGCGGCAGCCAATGCACCACTTGCATGGCGGAAAGGTAGGCGCGGCGGCGGGGCTCGGTCAGCAAGGCACGGGTATCCGGGGGGTTAGCACAATCGAGCATTCTAACGCCGTTGCGCAGCAAGCGCCGCAACAGGTCGGCAGAATTTTGTTGCCGGTTCCGGCCCTTTCGCGGGCAAGCCCGCTCCCACAGATATCTAGTCAGCCTTCGGACCTGTGGGAGCGGGCTTGCCCCGCGAAGCGGCCAGCAGATTCCCTACAAAACTCAAGGTTAACCCTCATTACAGACAAGGGGTGAAATCCTGCCCCCCGGATGCAGTACAATCGCCCCCTTTTTACTTGGCAACGAGTAGACGCCAATGATCGAACCCAAGCGCGTCCTGCGCGCCCTAGCCGAACACTGGGCCCTGATCGAGCCGCTGTGCGAGCGTTTCGACCAAGGCACCCTGAGCCTGGTGGAACTGCGTCAGCAACTGGGCCGCCAGCAAGTGGAAAGCACGCCGCAGGACATCACCCAGCTGCTCGACGTGTGGATCCGCCTGGATATCCTGGTGCCGGTGGCCAAGAGCCCGAACCGTTTCGAGCTCAACGCCCAGATCCACGATTTCCTCGCCTACCTGCGCCGCGAGCACCGCCTGGGCCTGTGCCTGGAGATCGAGGCCTACCTGCGCCACCTGGAGCGCCTTGCCGGGCACATCCAGGACGCCTTCGACAACCGCGACAGCGACGACCTGGCGCGCCAGCTGCGCCTGCTCGACATGCGCGTGCGCGACGTGCTGAAGAAGCTCGACAACGACGAACAGGCGCTGGTCGCCGTGGCCGAACGGGCCAAGACCAGCAACCGCCAGATTCCGTTGCGCCAGCGTTATGCCGAAGTGCTGGCGACCTGGGACGAATACGTCGAGCCGATGATCCAGCTGGTCAACGCCGACGGCGCCTTCGAACAAGGCGTGCGCAAGGTCGAGACCGTGTTGCTGAAATTGCTCGGTGAACAGGCGCGCCTTGGCCACCTGGTCGACGACGACATGCTCCTGCGTACCCACGCGCGCATCCTCGAAATGCAGACCAGCGCCCAGCTGACCCTGCGCCACGCCCGCGAGCTGTTGCTGCCGCTGCGTGAAGAAGCGCGCCGGCACAATGCCGTGACCCGCGGCGCCGCACTGGCCCTGTCGGTAATCCGCCGTAAAGGCATCGACGCCGTGCCGCACGCCGCCATGCCGCTGTTCACCCGCCCGCAGAGCACCTTTCTCGGTAGTGCCAGCCAGGTCGAGGCGTATGTCTACGCCCTCGCCCGCTTCGAGCCGAAACCGGCCAAGTTCCCCAAGGCGCACAAGACCCAGAGCGGTGCATTGCCGCGTGCGCCGCGCACGGTCAAGGAAATGCTCGAACGCTGCGAAAACGCCCTGCCGCTGCCCGACCTCATGGTCTGGCTGCTGGAGCAGGAGCCCGAAGGCGCCACCGACGAACTGCTGTACTGGTTCTCGCGCCTGTCACGCGAAAAACGCTTCAGGCGCGAACGCCTCGACCGCCGCGAATACACCACCCAGGAACACTTGGTCAGCCTGCGCTCGTTCGCCCTGACCTCCAGCCGCGAAGCGCCACCTGATAACAACGCGAGCCCAGCCCATGCATCTTGATCTTTCCGAACTGTCCCAGCTCGCGCCGATCTTCCGCGAGCTGTTCAAAGGGTTTCACGTCAGCCGCCGCGACCCGGAGCTGTACGCCCAGCTGTCGAACTTCCAGGACCAGTACCGCACCCTGTTCAAGGCCCTGGGCTTCGAGCTGGTGTGCGATACCCGCGGCTTCTACTACTTCGTCCCCGATCAGGCCGCCGCACAGGTCAACAAGACCGCCCAGCGTCTGTCGCTGTTCACCTTCATCCTGGTCGAACACCTGGCCGACCAGGGCCGCGACCCGATGGCCGTGCTCGACGGCGGCAGCATTGGCCGCGACGAGCTGCCATCGCTGCTGGACAAGTACCGCGACCTGTTCCTGCAGGCCGAAGTGCAGACCGTCGACGAGCTGGAAGAAAAGATCATGCGCCGCATGACCCAGCTCGGCTTCTCCCATGAAGAAGGCGGTATCTACCGCTTCCTGCCGCCGATGCACCGCTTCCTCGACGTGTGCCTGTCGGTGCAGCAGGACCGCGACCTGGCCGCCACGCTGCACAGCGACCTGCCGTTGCCAACCCCGGTGCTGGTCGAGGAAGAAAGCGCAGAAGAACTGGCGCGCACCGACGACCCGCTCGACCTGGCCCCTTTCGAGGCCGACGAAAGCGAAGAAGACGCCCTGGCCCGGGCCATCCGCGAAGAGCAACAGGAGATTGACGCATGAGCCAGGAACGCTACGGCATCCGCCGCTTCGCACTGCTCAACACCGCCGGCTACAGCCTCGGCCTGTTCCCCCTGGAGCACCCGCTGTCGGTCTACGGCGCCAATAACCTGGGCAAGTCCGCCTCGATCAACGCCCTGCAGTTCCCGATCCTGGCGCGCATGTCCGACATGAGCTTCGGCAAGTACAGCCTGGAACAGTCGCGCCGCTTCTACTTCGCCAGCGACACTTCGTACATCCTCTGCGAACTCAACCTGCCCCACGGCCCCCACGTGATCGGCGTGGTCGGTCGCGGCCCGGGCGGCGGTTTCGGCCACCAGTTCTTCGCCTACAAGGGCGAGCTGGACCTGGCCCACTACCAGAAGAACGACACCTGCCTGCGCCAGAAGGAGCTGTTCACCAACCTCGAGCGCCTGGGCCTGAAGGCCTATGAACTCAAGCCGGACGAACTGCGCAGGCTGCTGGTCGGTGGCCACACCTCGGTGCCGCTGGACCTGACCATGATCCCGCTGCGCTCGACCAGCGAGCAGAGCCTGAAGACCTTCCGCGCACTGTTCATCAACCTGCTGCACATGCGCGAAATCACCGCCGCCAAGCTCAAGCAGCTGTTCCTTGATGCCTTCGAGCACAGCCTGCGTTCGGGCAGTGTCGACTACATCGCCGCCTGCGAAGAAGCCTTCCGCGACGTGCGCCGCATGGAGCAGGACTACAACGCCCTGGTTGCCGCCGGCCCGTTGGTCGAGGCCCTGGCCGGCGGCGTGGCCCAGCGCGACATCCTGCGCGGCAAGCTGCATCGCCTTTCACCGCTGCTCGACAACCTGCTGGGCACCTGGCAGGAGTACGCCATGGCGCGCAAGGAAGAGCTGGTGATCCAGGCCGAGCACTTCCGTGGCGAGCAGGACCGCCTGCAGAATGACCAGCGCGGCGGCACCCAGGAGCTGATGCGCCTGGAGCGGGAAATCACCGGCATCCAGCGCTGGCTCGGCGAGCTGTCGGTGCTCAAGCACCGCTTCGCCCTGGTCGATGACGTCAAAGTCCTCGAACAGCAGTTGCTGGCGGCCAAGGACGCTCACGACGAACTGGCCGGCGCCCTGGCCCAGTCGCGACAGTTCTCCGCCGAAGACCTCGACGAGCGCGTGCGCGACCTGGAAAAGCGCGTGAAGCAGGTCAAGCAGCAGCTCGACCACGCCGACAACAACAGCTATGCCCGCCTGCGCGAAGAGTTCTCGCAGGCCGACGTCGACCGCCTGATGCGCCTATTCAACGGCGCACTGTTCAGCCTGCCGCTGGGCGACCGTGGCATCGAGCTGGACGACAGCGACCTGTGGGTGAAATCGCTGGAGGCCGTGCTCGACGGCTTCAAAGGTGAACGCTTCGAGGCACCGGGCATTTCCATCGATCTCTCGCACATCGACCCACCGGCGCTGCAGGCCCTGGCCGACCGCGCCGCCCTGCGCGACCAGAAGGACCGCCTGGAACGCGAGCTCAAGCAGCTCAAGACCCAGCAATCGGTGGCCGCCGACCGCACCGCCTCGAAGGCGCAAACCGAAGCCCTGTATCAGCAGGTACTGGATGCGCAGAAGGCCCTGGAAGACTACCGCCGCAGCGAAACCCTTGCCGCCGAAGAGCCTGAGAAACTGGAGCATCTGGCGCAGCTGGAAGCCGCCCAGGACGAACTCAAGCGCTCCAGCGATGCCTTCACCGAGCGCGTCCAGCAGCTGTCGGCCAAGCTGCAGCTGGTCGGCCGCCAGATCGGTGACCTGGAATCCAAGCAGCGCACCCTGGAAGACGCCCTGCGCCGTCGCCAGCTGCTGCCGGCCGACCTGCCGTTCGGCACGCCGTTCATCGAAGCGGTGGACGACTCCATGGACAACCTGCTGCCGTTGCTCAACGACTACCAGGACAGCTGGCAGGGCCTGCAGCGCGTCGACAACCAGATCGAGGCGCTGTACGCCCAGGTGCGCCTCAAGGGCGTGGCCAAGTTCGACAGCGAAGACGACATGGAGCGCCGCCTGCAATTGCTGGTGAACGCCTATGCGCACCGCACCGACGAGGCCTTGACCCTGGCCAAGGCGCGCCGCGCCGCGGTCACCGACATCGCCCGTACCCTGCGCAACATCCGCAGCGACTACGACAGCCTCGAGCACCAACTGGCCCTGTTCAACCGCGAGATCAACAAGCGCCAGGTGTCCAACCTGGAGAGCTTCCGCGTGGTACTGGCGCCGAACAAGGAAGCGCTCAAGCACATCGACCAGATCATCCACAGCGCCGGCCAGTACGAAGAAGGCGAAACCCTGTCGGTGTTCGACCTGACGCAGAGCTCGGAGCAGGATCACAAGAACGAAGAGGCCAAGGAATACCTGGCACGGCTGGTGGCGGCCAACCACAACCAGTTGGGTTTGAAAGACCTGTTCGAACTGGCCTTCGAGATCACCAAGATCAACAGCCAGCCGGTGATCCACGCCGACATCGACGGCGCGGCCTCCAACGGCACCACCATGACCATCAAGGCGCTAACCAACATGTACTTGTTGCTGCACCTGATGGACCGCGACCTGGCCGGGCGTATTCGTCTGCCGTACTACCTCGACGAGGCGGCGGACATCGACGAACGCAACCAGGCGGCGCTGCTGGAGACCAGCCTGCAGCTGGGCTTCGTGCCGATTCTGGCGAGCGTCAAGCCGCAGGTGTCGGCGCATGTGGCGATCGACCTGGAAGGTGGTAGTGGGCCGAATGGCATCTACATCGACGAGGCGGACTGGAAGTACATCAGCCGGCGGGATGTGGAAAAGGCGATCGTGCGGGAGGATCAGGCTGAGGAGTTGGCCTGATGCATTTAGGGCCGCTTCGCGGCCCTTTCGCGGGCGGTCCGACGTCTCGGCAAGCCCGCTCCCACATTTACAGCGGCGCTGCATAACCCTGTGGGAGCGGGCTCGACCCGCGAATGGAGGCCATAGGCCTCCCCTGCGGTGTCACTGATTCCAAGGCAGAATCGGAATCGCCGTCACCGCATTCTGCGGGCTGCCCTCGATCATGCGGTCGCTGTACACCAGGTACACCAGCGTATTGCGCTTCTTGTCCAGGAAGCGCACCACCTGCATGGTCTTGAACACCAGCGAGGTGCGCTCCTTGAACACTTCCTCGCCGTCTTTCAACTCACCCTTGAAGTTGATCGGCCCAACCTGACGGCAGGCAATCGATGCCTCCGCACGGTCCTCGGCCAAACCCAGCCCACCCTTCACTCCGCCCGTCTTGGCGCGCGACAGGTAGCAGGTCACCCCTTCGACCTTGGGGTCGTCAAAGGCCTCGACCACGATGCGGTCATTAGGCCCGACGAACTTGAACACAGTGGAAACCTGGCCGATTTCCTCGGCCCCGGCCAGCATCGGCAGGGCCAAGGCTGCTGCGGCAATCACCCGCTTGAGCAGGCTCATACCAGCACCAGATTGTCGCGGTGCACCAGCTCCGGCTCGGCACTGTAACCGAGCAGGGACTCGATGGCATCGGACGCTTGGCCGATGATCTTCTGCGCTTCCAGCGCACTGTAGTTGGCCAGGCCACGGGCCACTTCGATACCGTCCGGGCCGACGCATACGACCATCTCACCGCGGCGGAAGCTGCCTTGCACGGTCTTCACGCCAACCGGCAACAGGCTCTTGTTGGCCTGGCGCAGGGCCTGCACGGCACCGGCGTCGAGCACCAGGGTGCCACGGGTCTGCAGATGGCCGGCCAGCCATTGCTTGCGCGCTGCGAGCATGCCGCGCTCGGGCGACAGCAAGGTACCCAGGCGCTCGCCCGCCTTCAGGCGGTCCAGCACGCGCTCGATGCGGCCACCGATGATGATGGTGTGGGCGCCGGAACGGGCCGCCAGGCGCGCAGCACGCAGCTTGGTCTGCATGCCACCACGACCCAGGGCACCACCGGTACCGCCGGCCACCGCGTCGAGCGACGGGTCATCGGCACGGGCTTCATAAATCAACTGTGCTTCGGGGTTGTTGCGCGGGTCGGCATCGAACATGCCGTCGCGGTCGGTGAGGATCACCAGCAGGTCGGCTTCGACCAGGTTGGCCACCAGCGCAGCAAGCGTGTCGTTGTCGCCGAAGCGGATCTCGTCGGTGACCACAGTGTCGTTTTCGTTGATCACCGGCACCACGCCCAGATCGACCAGGGTGCGCAGGGTACTGCGAGCATTGAGGTAACGCTTGCGGTCGGACAGGTCGTCGTGGGTCAGGAGGATTTGCGCAGTGTGCTTGCCGTGCTCGCCGAAGCTCGACTCCCAGGCCTGCACCAGGCGCATCTGGCCGAGCGCGGCGGCGGCCTGCAGCTCGTTCATCGCGCTCGGTCGGGTGGCCCAGCCCAGCTGGCTCATGCCGGCGGCCACAGCCCCGGAGGACACCAGCACCAACTCCACGCCCGCTTCACGCAGTGCGACCATCTGCTCGACCCACACGGCCATGGCGCCGCGGTCCAGGCCCTTGCCATCCGCCGTGAGCAGCGCACTGCCAATCTTCACGACCCAGCGCTTGGCGCCAGTCACCTTGCTTCGCATCTTCTCTTCCAACCTATGTCGAATCCGTAGATACATTAGATACAAAAACGCCGCTCCAGAGAGCGGCGTTTAGTGTACTGCAACCGGTCAGTCGCGCACGTAAATGATTTCCGGGCCGTCTTCGTCGTCCTCGAAATCATCGTCCCAGGCGTCATCGTCGCCGATGTCGTGCACGCTCTTGACGCCAGTGCGGCGCAGGGTGCGGGCGTCGTCCAGGGCCTGCAGCTGGGCACGGGCTTCGTCTTCGATACGCTGGTCGAGCTCAGCGAGCTCCTGGGCGTAGGCCGGGTCGTTGGCCAGGCGGTCGGCGCGGTCTTCGATGTAGCGCATCAGGTCATGGCTGAGCTGCTCGGTGCCCTGCTTGGAGATGGCCGAGATCACGTAGACCGGGCCTTCCCACTGCAGGCGTTCGACCACTTCCTTGACCCGCTCGTCGCGCTCGTCGTCCATCAGCATGTCCGACTTGTTCAGCACCAGCCAGCGCTCACGGTCGGTCAGCGCCGGGCTGAAGCGGGTCAGCTCGTTGACGATCACTTCAGCGGCATCAGCCGGGCTGCTCTCGTCCAGCGGCGCCAGGTCGACCAGGTGCAGCAGCACGCGGGTACGCGCCAAGTGCTTGAGGAAGCGGATACCCAGGCCGGCACCGTCGGAGGCGCCTTCGATCAGGCCGGGGATGTCGGCGACGACGAAGCTCTTCCAGCGGTCGACGCTGACCACGCCCAGGTTCGGCACCAGGGTGGTGAACGGATAGTCGGCGACTTTCGGCTTGGCGGCCGATACCGAACGGATGAAGGTGCTCTTGCCGGCATTCGGCAGGCCCAGCAGGCCAACGTCGGCGAGGACCTTCAGCTCCATCTTCAGGTCGCGCTGGTCACCCGGCTTGCCTGGGGTGGTCTGGCGCGGCGCACGGTTGGTGCTGGACTTGAAACGGGTGTTGCCCAGGCCGTGCCAGCCGCCCTGAGCGACCATCAGTTTCTGGCCAGGGGTGACCAGGTCGCCGATCACTTCCTGGGTGGACGCGTCGATCACCGTGGTGCCGACCGGCACGCGCAGGAACAGGTCTTCACCCTTCTTGCCGGTGCAGTCGGTGCTGCCGCCGTTGGAGCCACGCTGGGCTTCGTGGTGACGGGTGTAGCGGTAGTCGACCAGGGTGTTGAGGTTTTCGTCGGCGACCATGTACACCGAACCGCCATCGCCACCGTCGCCGCCGTTGGGGCCGCCGTTCTCGATGAACTTCTCGCGACGGAAGCTCATGCAACCGTTACCGCCGTCACCGGCCTTGACCCGAATCGATACTTCGTCAACAAACTTCATTTAAACCGCCTCTCGCCTTCCGACGAGTTGAATACCTGAAAAACCTGAGGCTCTTGCAAAAATGAGCGCGGCGGCCCCGTACGACCGAAGAAACCCACGCCGGCAGCCCATACAAACAGCTTTGCAAGAGGCTCACCACAAACGAAAAAGCCCCGTCGCATGACGGGGCTTCTGGAGCGACGTCGCGATTAAGCGGCGACGATGCTCACGTAACGGCGGTTGAACTCGCCTTTCTTCTCGAACTTGATCACGCCTTCGATCTTGGCGAACAGGGTGTGATCCTTGCCCATGCCAACGCCGTAGCCGGCGTGGAACTGGGTGCCGCGCTGACGGACGATGATGTTGCCGGCCTTGACGACCTGGCTGCCATACATCTTCACGCCAAGGCGTTTCGATTCTGAGTCGCGACCGTTACGGGTACTACCACCAGCCTTCTTGTGAGCCATGGTTCAATTCTCCAAATAAATTCAGGGGATCTAGGGGATTAAGCCTGGATGCCGGTGATTTTGATCTCGGTGAACCACTGGCGGTGGCCCATACGCTTCATGTGGTGCTTACGGCGACGGAACTTGATGATGCGTACTTTGTCGTGACGGCCTTGCGAAACGACTTCGGCAACAACTTTAGCACCAGCGACGACTGGAGCGCCGATGGTGACTTCTTCACCGTTGGCAACCAGCAGAACGCGATCGAAGGTCACGGATTCGCCAGTGGCGACTTCCAGTTTTTCGATCTTGAGGAATTCACCTTCAGCGACTTTGTACTGCTTGCCGCCGGTAACGATTACTGCGTAAGACATGGGTATTTCTCCGATAATCCTGCTCACCCAGCGCTTTATATATTGAGTATTGGCTGGCATGGCTGCATGGGGCTGGAACGGCCCGCTGCAATTGCGTAAGGCAGGTGCTGCCCAGGAAGTTAGGGTGCGCGATTGTACGCAACACGGGATTCGCTTGCAAGTACCGCCCCCGCCGGCCGGGCACCGCGCCTTGACACCACGGGACCCGCGACCTAGCATGCCGCGCAACCTCACTGGAGCAGCCGATGCAACCCCAAACCTTCTACCGCGCGGTAGCTGACGATTTCAGCGCCGTCGACGAGATCATCAAGAAGCAGCTGACCTCGCGCGTGCCGCTGGTATCGAAGATCGGCGACTATATCACGTCCGCCGGTGGCAAGCGCCTGCGCCCCCTGCTAGTGCTGCTGTGCGGCAAGGCCCTGGGCCGTGAAGGCGACGACCTGCGCCTGCTGGCTGCGACCATCGAATTCCTGCACACCGCCACCCTGCTGCACGACGACGTGGTCGACATGTCCGGCATGCGCCGTGGCCGCTCCACCGCCAACGCCCTCTGGGGTAACGCACCGAGCGTGCTGGTGGGCGATTTTCTGTATTCGCGCTCGTTCGAAATGATGGTCGAACTGGGCTCGATGCCGGTCATGCAGATCCTCTCCAAGGCCACCCGGGTGATCGCCGAGGGCGAAGTGCTGCAGCTGTCGCGCGTGCGCGATGCCAGCACCACCGAAGAAGTGTACATGGAGGTCATCCGCGGCAAGACCGCGATGCTGTTCGAGGCCTCGACCCACAGCGCCGCCGCGCTGGCCGAAGCCAACCAGGAGCAGCGCGAGGCCCTGCGCACCTTTGGTGACCACTTGGGCGTGGCCTTCCAGCTGGTCGACGACCTGCTCGACTACAAGGGCGATTCCGAGACCCTGGGCAAGAACGTTGGCGACGATTTGGCCGAAGGCAAGCCGACCCTGCCGCTGATCTACACCATGCGCGAAGGCACGCCTGAGCAGGCGGCCCTGGTGCGTCAGGCAATCCAGAAGGGTGGCCTGGAAGACCTGGAGCAGATTCGTGTGGCGGTCGAAGCTTCGGGTGCGCTGGACTACACGGCGCAAATGGCTCGCGATTACGTGGCCAAGGCCATCGCCTGCCTGGAAGTGCTGCCGGCCAGTGAGTACCGGGATGCGCTGGTTGAGTTGAGTGAGTTTGCGGTAGCGCGTACGCACTGATAGACCGAGTCGTCTTTTTCGCGGGGCAAGCCCGCTCCCACAAGGTTGAGCTGAATGCCGACTAGGGGGGAGCGGGCTCGCCCCGCGAAGCTTTTAGGCACACAAAAACACTTCTCTGAAAAAACCTTATACAATATGGGCCTTTAACCGTCCGTCTGTTTAAGGAACTGAAGTGAGCACTCTGCCAGCCTGCCCAAAATGCAACTCCGAATACACCTATGAGGATGGCACTCAACTGATCTGCCCCGAATGCGCCCACGAGTGGTCGGCCAACGGCGAAGCCGATGCTGGCGGCGATGAAGTGGTGAAGAAGGATTCGGTCGGCAACGTGCTGCAGGACGGCGACACCGTCACCGTGATCAAGGACCTCAAGGTCAAGGGCTCGTCCCTGGTGGTCAAGGTCGGCACCAAGGTCAAGAACATTCGCCTGTGCGACGGCGACCACGATATCGACTGCAAGATTGATGGCATCGGCGCAATGAAGCTGAAGTCGGAGTTCGTGCGTAAGGTCTGATTACAAAATTCGCCAATTGGCACTTGCTATTCTGATAATAAGAATTATTCTCATTGGAACCGCTATCCAAGGAGAATAGCCATGACTTATCTGATCGACGCCTGGCTGGACCGCCCTCACCCCTACCTGCGCATTCTTCATCGGGAAACCGGTGAAGTGTGCGCGGTGCTCGAAGAAGAAGCACTGGACGAACTGCGCGACCAGGGAGACCTGGACCTGCATGGGTTGAATTCGAGCGAGCCGATCGTGCTCAAGGAGCTGGTGCGCAATCTGTTTCTGTTCTGCTATGCACGGGCGTTGCGCCCTGGGGGTACAGACTGGAACTGAGGCCGGCAGCGCCGGCCTCATCGGTATTACAGAACGTCGAGCAGCTCGACGTCGAACACCAGGGTGCTGTGCGGCGGGATGCTGCCGACGCCTTGCGCGCCGTAGGCCAGCTCGCTCGGCACGTACAGGCGCCATTTGCTGCCAGCGTTCATCAGCTGCAGGGCTTCGGTCCAGCCAGCGATCACACCGCCGACCGGGAATTCAGCAGGCTGGCCACGATCGTAGGAGCTGTCGAACACAGTGCCGTCGATCAGGGTGCCGTGGTAGTGCGTACGCACGTTGCTTTCGCGGGTCGGCTTGGCGCCTTCACCTGCGGTCAGCACTTCGAACTGCAGGCCCGAAGCCAGGGTGGTGATGCCATCGCGCTTGGCGTTTTCGGCGAGGAATGCCTTGCCGGCGCCAGCAGCGGCTTCAGCCTTGGCTGCAGCTTCGGCTTGCATGATGTCGCGGATAACCTTGAAGCTGGCCGACAGGTCGGCTTCGCTGACGCGGCTGTCGGCGCCGTTGAAGGCGTCGGTCAGGCCAGCCAGGATGGCGTCCAGGCTAACGCCCGGTGGTGGGTTGTCACGCAGCTGGCCGCCCAGCTGACGGCCGATGCCGTAGCTGACGCGGGTTTCGTCGGTGGACAGGTTGAGTTCGGACATGGTCGTGCTCCACTGCAGGGCGCAGTGCAGCCGCGCCCTTGATGAAAAGGGCGAGCAGCCTAGCACACTGGGAAGCTGCGAGCAGCTACCAGGCCGAACGCGGCGAAATCGGGACTTTCAGGTCTTCTTCCGGGTGTTGCCCCATGCCGCACATCTCGTCCTGAACGGACCAGTGCAACAGGTTCATCGACATCATCGGCAAGGGCTTCAACAGCTCACGCGCCTCTTCGACCGATCGCACCCGCAGGCGTTTGCCCTGGCTGTCATCGAGTGGTTGGGCGCGCCCGTTGACCCGGGCCTCAAGCAGGTAATCGCCGCCTTCAATGGCGATCAGGTTGAGTTCGTTGACATGGCCGGCCCTGGCCTCGGTATTGAGCTGATGCAGGTTCATGGGAGCACCTCGCTGCTGGAACCACGCATGAGTGCTCATTTTTTGTACAGGAAAGTGGATTACACAAGGCATTACTGACGCCGCTCGTCAGTTGAACCGAGATGGCCCCTTCGCGGGACAAGCCCGCTCCCACAGTTACACCACAGGGCTCGATGTGGGAGCGGGCTTGGCCCGCGAAGGGCCCGAGAAGGTTAATGCTTGGTCAGCTTGTCCAGGTAACCCATGCAAAACGCCGAAACCACGAAGGTCATGTGAATGATCACGTACCACATCAGGTAATCGGTGGAGATGTTCTGCGCATCCATGAACACCCGCAGCAGGTGGATGGAGGAAATCGCCACGATGGAGGCAGCGACCTTCATCTTCAGCGACGAGGAGTCCATCTTGCCCAGCCAGTTGAGTTTCTCTTTGCTGTCGTCGATGTCCAGTTGCGAGACGAAGTTTTCGTAGCCGGAGATCATCACCATGACCAGCAGGCCGCCGACCAGCGACATGTCGATCAGCGACAGGATCACCAGGATCAGGTCGGCTTCGCTCAAGGCAAAAACGTTGGGCAGGACGTGGACAACTTCCTGGAAGAACTTCAGCGCCAGGGCCAGCAGGCCGAGGGACAAGCCGAAGTAGATGGGGGCGAGCAGCCAGCGAGAGGCATACATCGCGTTTTCGAGAATACGTTCCATGGAGGGTTTTGAACTCGTCAGGTGACTGAAAAAGCGAGCGCGAGTATAGCCAGCCACCTGTGACAGCAAAAGCCTGCGGTCCATTGCCGCAGCCACCCTACATAAAATCGAGATAACTTATTCAGGTTTCGGGATGGAACTGATAGTCCCCCAGATTGCGGCACCGCTCGCCGTTGATCCTGCGCAATTGCGCCTGCAGGTGCAGGCACCAGATCTGCGGATCCTCGGCGACCTGATACCCATGCAGGGTCAGGCTGTCGACGATGGCATTGAGCACCGACTCGGCCACCAGCGGCCCATGGAAAGGCCCCTGGGCCTTGATGGCCGAAGGTTGCTCACCGGCCATGCCGGCGGCGAACAGCAAGGTCCACATGCCGTTGTCACCGGCCAGCGGACGAATGCTGCATTCGATACGGGTCACCAGGCCCAGGCACTGGCGGGTAAGGCTGAGGTTGCGCATGGCCGCGTCCCCCTCTGAAAAGCCCTGTTCAACCCGAAACGTTCGGGCTGTTTCCATCCTGAACCCTGCTGCCGTCCTTAAGTTCCAGCATAGAATAACGCTGTAAAAAGATGGAAAACCGGCGCTGAACGGTAGCACATGGCCGCCAGCGCCGTTTTATTGACTCAGGCCGGTTTAGCCTGGGCAATCACCTCTTCCAGGCGTTCCTTTTCCGCCTTTTCGATGTCTTCCTCGCTGATCATTTCGGCGATCTCACGCAGGCGCTCGACCACTCGGGCATTGACGCTGCCTTCGGTGAACAAACCCTCGTCGTTCAGCACACCGGCCTCTTCGCCCACCAGCAGGCTCAGCGCCTCGTCGGCCTGGCTCACCGCATAGACGTGGAACACGCCGTTCTCTACCGCCTGCAGGACGCGCTCGTCGAGCATCAGTGTGGCGACGTTGGCACGCGGGATGATCACACCCTGCTCACCGGTCAGGCCACGCGCTTCGCAGAGGCGGAAGAAGCCTTCGATCTTCTCGTTAACCCCACCCACCGCCTGCACTTCGCCGAACTGGTTGATCGAGCCGGTGATGGCGAAGCACTGCTTGAGCGGCGTGCGTGACAGTGCCGAGATCAGCGTACAGGCTTCACCCAGCGACGCGCTGTCGCCGTCCACGTAGCCGTAGGATTGCTCCAGCGCGATGCTCGCCGAAATCGCCAGCGGGAATTCCTGGGCGTAGCGGCTGCCCAGGTAACCGGTGAGGATCATCACCCCTTTGGAGTGGATCGGCTGGCCCAGGTTGACCTCGCGCTCGATGTCGACGATACCGCTGCCGCCCGGGTACACCGTGGCGGAAATACGCGCCGGCATACCGAACGCCGAATCACCGACTTCCAGCACGGTCAGGCCGTTGCACTTGCCGATGGCCGCACCTTCGGTGTCGATCAGGATGATGCCGGCAAGCATGTCGTCCAACACCCGTTGCGAGACACGCCCGGTACGCGTGGCCTTGGCCTTGAGCGCTCGTTCGATATGCCCGGCGTCGGTCTTCTCTTCACTGGCCAGTTGGCGGATGAAATCGGCCTCGCTGACCAGCTGGAACAGGTCGCCGATACGCGCCGAAAGGCGTGACTGGTTTTCCGCCAGGCGTGCACTGTAGGTGGCCAGGCGTGCCACCGCATCGCTGGTCAGCGGCGCCATGCCCTCTTCGTTGGTGCGGGTGCGCAACAGCTGGGCGAACTGCTCGAGGTTCTCGTCGACCATCGGCATGTCTTCGTCGAAGTCGACCAGCACCCGGAACATCTCCTGGAAGTCCGAATCGTGGTCTTGCAGCGCGTAGTACAGCTGACGCGAGCCGATGATCACCAGTTTGACGTTGAGCGGGATCATCTGCGGCTGCAGGCTGACGCTGGCGACGCGCCCCAGCTCACCGATCGGCGACTCCATCTTCAGCTTGCGCGACTGCAGGGCGCGCTTGAGCGCATCCCAGACGAATGGCTCGCCGAGCATCTTCTCAGCTTCGAGGATCAGGAAGCCGCCATTGGCGCGGTGCAGCGCGCCCGGGCGCAGCTGGCGATAGGAGGTGTACAGGGCGCCCTGGTCGGTGCTGTATTCGATGCGGCCGAACAGGTTGTCGTAGGTCGGGTGCGGCTCGAACACCACCGGTGCGCCGCCGGCGACGTGGTGACCGACCACCAGGCTGGGGGCGTACTGCTCTTCAAGCAGCTTGCGCGCCACGGCATCGGTCTTGCTGTCATCGACCAGTTGCTCGACCACGGTGCGCAGCAGGTTCAACTGCACCGATTGCAGGTAGGCGCACACTGCCGCGTTCTCGGCGTACTTTTCCGACAACGGCGCCAGCAAAGGCTGCAAGGCCAGGGTGATGGTTTCTTCGTTGAGCTGGCGCAGCTGGTTGTTCGACTCGCGCTTCCACTGCGGCAGGCTGGCCAGCTCTTCGTTGAGGCGCTCTTCGAGGAAGGCGATGTCCTCATGGAACTGCTCGCGGACCTCATCCGGCAGCTGGGCGAATTCGGCTTCGTCCAGCGCCTTGCCGTCGGCCATCGGGGTGAAGGCCACGTTGCTGGCGTCGCGGTACAGGGCCACGTCCTTTTCCAGCGAAGCCCGCTCGATCACATCGAGTGCACGGTCGTAGCGCTGGTTGAAGGCGCGGTCGATGGCGCCCTTCTTCTGCTGGTAGGACGGGTGCTCGAACACCGCCGGAAAGGTTGCCAGCAGGTTGTCGATCAAGCCACCCATGTCGCTGATGAACGCCGCCGCACTGCCCGACGGCAGCTCCAGCGCACGCGGCTCGCGGGTGTCATCGAAGTGGTTGACGTAGACCCAGTCGGCCGGGGTCTGCTGGCGCTTGCCCTCGGCCTTGAGGTAGCGCTTGACGAACGAGAAGCGCCCGGTGCCGGGCTCGCCCATCACATACACGTTGTAACCCGGGCGTGGCATCGCCACGCCGAACTGCAGGGCCTCGACAGCACGTTCCTGGCCCAGGACTCCGCGAAACGGCTCCAGATCGTCGGTGGTGGCAAAAGCAAACTGCTCGGGGGAGAAACGCCTGGTCAAAGCTTCAGGCGCGAGACGCAGGCGCGTAGCGACAGGATCGGGCATTGGGTGTCCTTACTTCGGCGGGGCAGATACGCAGCATTCTGGCGCTGCCCGCGCGCGCCTTGCAAGGCTCGGCAGGACTTTATGTCGCAGCGAGTGCGGCTTGATGCACAAGCAAATTTTTCGCAATCAACAACGCAACCTTTAGATCGTGCCTAAACTCCAAGCTGCGCGGGTGGGTGAAACGCTTTCCCGACTTGGCAACCGAGTTGCCAGAAACCCTGACCCTTGGTTAAGACAAATAGAGAAAAAGCTATGAAACGGATTCTTCTGGGTACTCTGTTCACCGTGGTCTCCCTCAACGCCATGGCCGAAGCGCCAGGTGGCCCGAACTGCGGCTGGGGCAACATGCTGTTCGAAGGCCAACGCGGCACCCCGGCCCACTTCCTGGCCTCCACCACCAACGGCACCTCCGGCAACGCCACCTTCGGCATGACCTCCGGCACCAACGGCTGCTCCACCAAGGCCTCGCTGACCTATGGCGGCAAGTCCTGGTTTGCCATGAATGGCATGATGAACGAGCTGTCCGAAGACATGGCCATGGGTCAGGGTGAAGCCCTCACCACCTATGCCGTGGTTCTGGGCGTAGCGCCGGAAGACCGCGTCTACTTCAACTCGGTCACTCACCAGCATTTCAGCCAGATCTTCAGCAGCGCCGACGCAACGGCTGAAACTGTCCACAGCAACACCCTGGCCGTACTGAAAAACGACCCACGCCTGGCCAAGTACGCAACTGAAGCCTAAGCGCAGGTATACCCGCCTCACTTACGAGGCGGGTTCTCACCTTTTTATCGGCATCGTTTAGAAGTAGTTGCCCGACATGCTCAAACGCCTTGCTTACCTGGCGCTGTGTGCCTGCGCCCCTGTTCATGCCGCGCCTGCGCTGGATGAAGGCCGTCTCCAGCAACTGGCCAACACCCCTTACTGGATTGCCCTGGGCCATTACGAAACCGCCAAGCTTGGCGGCTGGCGCAGCTACGTCGACGACCGCAAGTTCTTCCTCGCCGAAGACGGTGCGCACCACCCGGACCAGGAGCTGCGCGCCACGGTGCAAGCGCTTTATGCCCCGGCCAGCCTGGGCGACAAGCATGTCCAGTGCATCTTCCCCGCACGCACCCGCTGGTTGAGCGAGCAACTCGGCCTGCAAGGCCTGCCGCAGCCGGACTGCCAGGAATTCAAGACCTGGTACAAATCGATCGACCCGCACAGCGCGGCGCTGATCTTCCCGGCCGCCTACTTGAACAGCCCATCATCGATGTTCGGCCACACCTTGCTGCGCATCGACCAGTCCAACACCCGCAGCGACGACACCACGCTGCTGAGCTATGCGATCAACTTCGGCGCCTATATCGAAGGCAGCGACAACAGCATCCTGTATGCCTGGAAAGGCCTGATGGGCGGCTACCCCGGCCTGTTCGCGATGATGCCCTACCAGGAAAAACTGTCCGAATACCGCAGCCTAGAAAACCGCGACCTGTGGGAGTACCAGCTGGACCTCACCCCCGAAGAAACCGGGCGCATGGTCGAGCACGTGTGGGAGCTCAAGCAGGTCCAGTTCGATTACTTCTTCTTTGATGAAAACTGCTCCTACCGCCTATTGGAGCTGCTGCAGGTGGCCCGTCCGAGCCTGGACCTGACCTCGCATTTCCCACTGACCGCGATCCCCACCGACACGGTCAAGGCCGTCAAGCAGTCGGGGATGGTCGCCAGCGAAACCTATCGCCCTTCGCGCGAACGGGAACTGCTGGCCCGCGCCGAACCGCTGGACACCGAGGAGAAGCGCCAGGTGCTGGCCGTGAGTGCCGACACCGCACAGCTGCAAGGCCCTGGCTTCACGGCCCTGCCCCGCGACCGCCAGGCTCTGGTGCAGGATGCTGCGTACCGCCTGGAGCGCTACCGCGCCAACGGTCAGGAGCGCGACCCCGACCAGGCCAGGCGCAGTTTCGAGCTGCTGCGGGCAATCAACCTCAACCCGCCGCCGCCGCTGCAGATCGAGCGCCCCGGGCTGCCCGAAGACGGGCACGACTCGCGTACCTGGCAGCTCGGCGTCGGCACCCGCGAAGACCGCGCCTACGCCGAGTACGGCCTGCGCATGGCTTATCACGACCTCAACGACAACGCCTACGGCTTCCCGCTCGGCGCGCAGATCGAGATCCTGCAGCTGAAAGTGCGCCAGTACGAAGGCAACGACTGGCAGGTGCAACGCCTGGACCTGGCCACGATTCGCTCGCTGACACCCCGCAACGACCTGCTCAAGCCGTGGTCGTGGCAGGTTGCCGGTGGCCTGGAACGGGTGCCGGGCAAGCATGACGACGAGGTGCTGGTCAGCCACGTCAACGGCGGTGCGGGCGGCACCTGGCAACTGGCCGACGGGTTGCTGGGCTTCGCCCTGGGCACGGTGCGGGTGGAGCACCACAACGATTTCGCCCAGTTCATCGCCCCGGCGGCGGGCTTCAATAGCGGGCTGCTGTGGCGCAACGGGCTGGGCAACATGACGCTGGAGGCCAAAGGTGATTACTTTACCAATGGTGAAGTGCGGCGCAGCGTGAGCCTGAACCAGCAGTGGGAGATCAGCCAGAACCTGGGGTTGAGGCTGAGCGCTTCGCGGGAATTCAGTCACCTGGCCACGGCGCAGAACGAGGTGATGCTGGAGCTGAAGTGGTACCACTACTGAATGACGCCTGGACGGGCCCTTTCGCGGGGCAAGCCCGCTCCCACATGGACGGCGCTGATCCTTGTGGGAGCGGGCTTGCCCCGCGAAAGGGCCGGCACAAACTGGGAACCAAGCGACTCTTTGACACCGTTTTGACAGCGCCTCGACAACTGGCCACCTAGACTTCTCTGCATTACTCAGAGGGTCTTGTGGCCATGTCGCGGTATTGGTTTGGCGTGTGCTTTGCTTTGTTGCTGTCCGGTTGCGAAACCACCCACGAGCAGATGGTCAATCGTGGTTACCCCCCCGCCTTTGCCGACGGCTTCGAGGACGGCTGCAGCAGCGGCCGCCAAGCCGCCGGGCTGATGGTCGGCGACTTTCGCAAAAACGTGCCGCGCTACCTGCACGATCGCCAGTACGAAAGCGGCTGGGACGACGGTTTCCGCCAGTGCCACGCGATGCAGAACAGTGAAGAACAACGCCAGTACCACGAGCATTTCTGGGACGAGCGCGACCGCGAGTGGCAGCAGGAGAAGGACCGCGGCACCGCGCGTGCCTTCCACCCCGACTGAGTCGCAAACGGACATCCATTGAAACCCGCGACCTGCCACCATGGTCTCCAGCACAAGGAGGCCCCCACATGAGCCGAGCATTCGTCAACGAGGACCAGGCCGCCGCCCAAGCCGACCAACCGGTTGAGCGGCGCATCAGCGACCAGCCCAACTACGTCACTGCCAATGGCCTGCGCCAGCTGCAGCAACGTGTGAATGAACTCAGTGCCCTGCGTAGCGAACTTCAGGCCGAGGGCGAGCGAGGCGACAAGCAGCGCCTGGCTGACGCCGAACGTGATTTACGGTATTTCAGCGCCAGGGTACAGAGCGCGCAGGTGGTGCCTGCCGCGACCTCGAACAGCAAGGTACAAATTGGCAGCCGAGTGTCATTTGCCGATGAGCAAGGTCAGGAGCAACACGTGCAACTGGTTGGCGAGGATGAAGCCGATGCCAGCCGTGGGTTGATCAATTGGGCTTCGCCACTGGGGCGGGCGCTGTTGGGCGCCAGCCCCGGCGACGAGGTGTTGTGGCGACGACCTGCGGGGGATCAGTCGATCGAAGTCGTCGCCATCCAGGGTGATGCTTAGACCACGCCCTGGGCCAGCATGGCGTCGGCGACTTTGACGAAGCCGGCGATGTTGGCGCCCTTCACGTAGTTGATCTTGCCATCGGCCTCTTCACCGTAGTGCACGCAGGCATGGTGAATCGACTGCATGATGTGGTGCAGCTTGCTGTCCACTTCACCGGCAGTCCACAGCAGGCGCATGGCGTTCTGCGACATTTCCAGGCCCGACACAGCTACGCCGCCGGCATTGGAAGCCTTGCCCGGCGCGTAGAGGATGCCGGCCTCGATGAAGATATCCACAGCTTCCAGTGTGGTTGGCATGTTGGCGCCTTCGGCCACGCAGATACAGCCGTTGCGCAACAGGGTACGGGCGTCTTCAGTGTCCAGCTCGTTCTGCGTGGCACACGGCAGGGCGATGTCGCACGGCAGGGTCCATGGGGTCTGGCCCTTGCGGAATTCCAGGCCGAACTGGGCAGCCAGTTCGCTGATGCGGCCACGTTTGACGTTCTTCAGCTCCATCACCGCGTCCCACTGGGCGTCGGTCAGGCCGGCTTCGGCGTACAGGGTACCCTCGGAATCGGACAGCGAGATGACCTTGCCACCCAGGTCCATGACCTTGCGCGCGGCGTACTGGGCGACGTTGCCGGAGCCGGAGATGGCCACGCGGCGGCCGTCGATGCGCAGGTCCTGGCGCTTGAGCATTTCTTCGGCGAAGTACACGCAGCCGTAGCCGGTGGCTTCAGGGCGGATCAGGCTGCCGCCGTAGGTCATGCCCTTGCCGGTCAGTACCGAGGTGAACTGGTTGGCCAGGCGCTTGTACTGGCCGAACATGAAGCCGATCTCGCGGGCACCGACGCCAATGTCACCGGCCGGCACGTCGCAGTCGGCGCCGATGTGGCGGTACAGCTCGCTCATGAACGCCTGGCAGAAGCGCATGACTTCGGCATCGCTCTTGCCCTTCGGGTCGAAGTCCGAACCGCCTTTGCCGCCGCCCATGGGCAGCGAGGTGAGGGAGTTCTTGAAGGTCTGCTCGAAGGCCAGGAACTTGAGCACGCTCAGGGTCACCGACGGGTGGAAACGCAGGCCGCCCTTGTAAGGGCCGATGGCGCTGTTCATCTGGATACGGTAGCCGCGGTTGACCTGGACCTTGCCCTGATCATCGACCCACGACACGCGAAACAGCACGGCGCGCTCAGGCTCGACCATGCGCTCGAGGATGCCCGATTGCAGGTAGTGAGGGTTGGCTTCGAGAAACGGCCAGAGCGTGCGCAACACTTCTTCCACCGCCTGGTGGAATTCGGGCTGGCCCGGGTCGCGTTGCTTCATGCGCGCGAGGAAATTGTCGACAGATTCGATCATGGTAGACGTCTCACCAAGAGGGATTGGACTTATTGGTTTTTTTGATTTAGCTGGAATGTACCAAGAAGCAATCGCACTGGAATAGGGCGAAATGTCGTTTTTATGAAATTATTTGGTGCGTTTTATATAAATGTATACAAAACATTCTCGGCGGCGCTCCATTCGCGGGCAAGCCCGCTCCCACAGAAATCATGTAAAACCGGAGGCTTGCGCCGAACCTGTGGGCGCGGGCTTGCCCGCGAACGAAGCCAACACTGCCCTCTAGCCAGGCACAAAAATGGGGCCGCTAAGGGCCCCATTCTTGTGCAGCAGAAACTGGCTTACTGGGCCAGCTTCTTGTGCCGTACACGGTGCGGCTGGGCAGCAGCATCGCCCAGGCGCTTTTTGCGGTCGGCTTCGTACTCGGTGTAGTTGCCCTCGAAGAACATCACGTTCGAGTCATCTTCATACGCCAGGATGTGGGTGGCCACACGGTCCAGGAACCAACGGTCGTGGGAAATCACGATCGCGGCGCCGGGGAAGTCCAGCAGGGCCTCTTCCAGCGAACGCAGGGTTTCGACGTCGAGGTCGTTGGACGGTTCGTCGAGCAGCAGGACGTTACCGCCCTCCTTCAGGGTCAGGGCCAGGTGCAGGCGGCCACGCTCACCACCGGACAGGTCCTTGACGAACTTCTGCTGATCGCCACCCTTGAAGTTGAAACGGCCAACGTAGGTACGCGACGGGATTTCGTAGTTGCCGATCTTGATCATGTCGGACCCGTCGGAAACCTGCTGGAACACGGTCTTGCCGCCGTCCAGGTCTTCGCGGCTCTGGTCGACGCAGGCCAGTTGCACGGTTTCACCGATCTCGATGCTGCCCGAGTCCGGTTGCTCCTTGCCCATCAGCATGCGGAACAGGGTCGACTTACCGGCACCGTTACCGCCGATCACGCCGACGATGGCGCCTTTAGGCATGGCGAACGACAGGTTGTCGATCAGCACGCGGTCGCCGTAGCCTTTGGAGACGTTCTTGAACTCGATGACCTTGTCGCCCAGGCGCGGGCCGGCCGGGATGTAGATCTCGTTGGTCTCGCTGCGCTTCTGGAATTCCTGCGACTGCATTTCTTCGAAACGCTGCAGACGCGCCTTGGATTTGGACTGGCGGGCCTTGGCGCCTTTGCGCACCCACTCCAGTTCCTCTTTCATGGCCTTCTCGTGGGCGCTCTGCTGCTTGGATTCCTGCGCCAGACGGTCCGACTTGGCTTCCAGCCAGCCCGAGTAGTTGCCTTCGTACGGGATGCCGGCGCCGCGGTCCAGTTCGAGGATCCAACCGGCGACGTTGTCGAGGAAGTAACGGTCGTGGGTAATCGCTACCACGGTGCCCGGGAAGTCGTGCAGGAAGCGCTCCAGCCAGGCCACCGAGTCGGCGTCCAGGTGGTTGGTAGGTTCGTCGAGCAGCAGCATGTCGGGGGCCGACAGCAGCAGGCGGCACAGGGCCACACGGCGCTTTTCACCACCGGACAGGTGTTCGATTTTTGCGTCCCAGGCCGGCAGGCGCAGGGCGTCGGCGGCGACGTCCAGTTGACGCTCGAGGTTGTGGCCGTCGGCGGCTTGCAGGATCGATTCGAGCTTGGCCTGTTCGGCGGCCAGCTTGTCGAAGTCGGCGTCTGGCTCGGCGTAAGCGGCATAGACCTCGTCCAGGCGGGCCTGGGCGTCCTTGATCACGCTGACTGCTTCCTCGACCACTTCACGCACGGTCTTGGTCGGGTCCAGTTGCGGTTCCTGAGGCAGATAACCGACGTTGATGTCGGGCATCGGACGGGCTTCGCCGTCGAATTCCTTGTCGACGCCCGCCATGATCCGCAGCAGGGTCGATTTACCCGCGCCGTTCAGGCCAAGCACGCCAATCTTGGCGCCTGGGAAGAACGACAGGGAAATGTTTTTGAGAATTTCCCGCTTCGGCGGCACGACCTTGCTCAGCCGATGCATGGTGTAGACGTATTGAGCCAAAACCAAGCCCTCTAGATAGGTAAAGACATCGTTGTACGCCCCGGCCAGGTGGCCAGGCGGATGTGTTTACGGGGTGTTGAACAAAGTCGACCATTCTACGCCAACGCGCGGCGTTGCATAGGAGTGGCGGATGGGGGATGAGGCGTTGTGACCCAGGGCTTAGTATTGCCTTTACTGGCCTCTACGCGGGCAAGCCCGCTCCCACAGGTACTACACAGGGCTCAAGCCTTATGCAAAACCTGTGGGAGCGGGCTTGCCCACGAAGAGGCCAGAACAGTCACGAAAAAATACTCAGACGTGACGCTGTTTACCAGCCTTGCCCCGCGGCAACCGGCAACGGTCGCCCTGCTCGGCCAGGCGCGCGGCCCAGGCGGCTTTCACGCTGAGGCCGCCACTGCGGGCTGGCTGCTCGGCAACCTTGGCCGGCTTGGCCGCAGGCTTGCTCACGGCCTTGCTGGCCGGCTGCACCGCCGCCACAACCTCAGCCGGTGCCACCGCCGCCTTGGCGACCTTGCGCAATTCAGCCAGCGACGGCGTCTTGTTCTTGGAGGCAGCGGCCTCGGGTTTGACCAGCGAACGCTGGCAGGACTTGCAGGATACGTCCTCGGTCACGGCAGTGCTGACAAGGGTCTGACTGCTGCGCCCGCAGGCGGAATCGAGGCCATTGGAGGAAAAGTGAGTAACCAAAACCGAACATCTCCGATGCGTTGTCATTGAAGCGGCCGGCATTCTCGCACAGCCAGCAGGGTCTTGCCGAACGCCCCGCTTTCACCGCGACCGTCGGCACCGCCAAGCAAGGCTGGCACTTTGCCATAATCACAGGCATGCTAGCCCGTTTCGGGTATCCGGCCTTATAGTGCGCCACCGCGGTCCGGTCCCCCGAGACACCGGCATACACCGTGCATGATCAATCCCTGCCATCCAGCCCCATAGCAGGATCATCGCTTGACCAATCTCAATCATATGTCTGCGCTGCGCCCCGCCACACCAGCCCCCGCTGCTTCGGTGCGCGGCTCGGTCAAGGGTGCGCTGGCCTTGCTGGCCCTGATGCTGCTGGGTTTGCTGCTATGGCAATTGTTCGCGCAGTTCCGCCATACCCAGGCCGACCAGCGCCAGCAGCAGTTGGATGCCAGCGCCGAACTGGCCGACCACCTGGGCCTGAACATGGCACTCAAGGCTCAGCAGGCACTGAATATCGTGCAGCCCTACGTCAAAGCGCCGACGCCCGCCGCCCTGCCAGGCCTGCTTGGCACCTTGCGCGAACGCCTGCCCGGCTTGCAAGAACTGGCTTGGCTGGACCACAGTGGGCAGCTGTTGAGCGACAGCCTGGTCGGCAGCCCCGACCGCCAGCTGATTGACGAGCTGTTCCAGCTGAACCAGGGGCGCAGCTACTTCTTCGGCAATTCGGCGGACAACCGCACCGTCTACCTGCTGCTGCGCCAGACCGCCGAGCAGGACCGGGGCTACTGGCTGCTACGCCTGTCCAACGATTACTACCGCACGCTGACCGTGCATCTGGACGGTCCCGGCCACCCCCTGTGGCTGCTGGAAAACAGCCGCAGCGGCGACGTACTGGAACGCCACGCGCCCGCGCAAACCAGTGACGAGGCTCTGCAAAGCGTGATGCTGGCGTTCATCGACAACAGCGCCTGGCAACTGCGCGGCCTGTTCGATGCCGGCCTGGCCCAACAAAAGCTGCTGCCAGCGCTGCTCGGCAAGGTCCTGCTGGCATTGTTCTGCGCCCTGTTGCCGGTGCTGGCGTTGATCAACATGCGTCGTCGTCAACGCGCCCTGCAGGAAGACCGCCGGCGTTATCAGGAAATCTTCGAAGGCACCGGCGTGGCCCTGTGCGTGCTCGACCTCTCCAGCCTGCCTGGCCAGCTCGACCGCTACCACCTGCGCAACCTCGCCGCACTCAAGCAGAGCCTGGCGCTCGACCCCAACCTGCGCCGCTCGCTGCTGCTGGAACTGAAGATCACCGAGATCAACCAGGTGGCGCGCCAGCTGCTCAACGTCGACTGCCACGAAGGCGCCTGGCAGCGCCTGATCGACGGCAGCGGCGATGGCCGCGACAGCGTCGGCATGCAACTGATCGACGCGCTGATCGAACAGCGCCCACTGCTCGAACTCGAAGTACGCCTGCCCGCACCGCTGGGTGGCGAGCTGCACCTGTGGCTGATGGCGCGCCTGCCCGAGCAGCGCCGCGACTACCAGGCGGTGATCCTTAGCATCAGTGACATCACCAGCCGCAAACAGGTTGAGCTGTCTTTGCTGGAGCGCGAGAGCTTCTGGTCGGACGTGGTCCGCACCGTACCGGACCAGCTCTACGTGCAGGACGTGCTCAGCCAGCGGATGATCTTCAGCAACCGCCACCTCGGCCAGACCCTCGGTTACGATCGCAGCGAGCTTGCGCAGATGGGCGATCGCTTCTGGGAGCTGCTGTTGCACCCCGAAGACGCCGCGCACTACCAGGCCTTGCGCCAGCAGCAGCGCGGCAACGGCCACGACCAGCCGCTGCATTGCCAACTGCGCTTCCGCCATCGTGACGGCGGTTGGCGCTGTTACGACATCCGCGAACAAGTGCTGACCCGCGACGGCGATGGCCTGGTCACGCGCATCATCGGCGTGGGCAAGGACGTCACGGTGCAGATCGAGGCCAGCCAGTCGCTGCGCGACAGCGAGCAGCGCTACCGCATGCTCGCCGAAAGCATCAGCGATGTGATCTTCTCCACCGACAGCCGCCTGCAGCTCAACTACGTCAGCCCCTCGGTGCAGGCGGTGCTGGGCTACCAGGCCGACTGGATCTTCGACAACGGCTGGCAGTCGATCATCGCCAACCCGTCGCAGCTCACCGGCATTTATAGCCTGATGGAGCGGGTCAGCAAGGCCATGGGCGACCGCGAGCAACTGGCGCAACTGCGCAGCCAGTTGCCTACCCAGCTGTTCCTGTTCGACTGCCTGCGCGCCGATGGCCGCAAGATCCCCATCGAGCTGCGCCTGGTGCTGGTGTGGGACGAACACGAGCGCTTCGAAGGCGTGCTGGGCGTTGGCCGCGACATCAGCCAGCAGCGCCGCGCGGAAAAAGACCTGCGCATGGCCGCCACGGTGTTCGAGCACTCCACCTCGGCGATCCTCATCACCGACCCGGCCGGCTACATCGTGCAAGCCAACGAAGCCTTCAGCCGGGTCAGCGGCTACGCGGTCAGCGACGTGCTCGACCAGTTGCCGAGCATGCTCACGGTCGACGATCAGCAGGAAGGCCACCTGCGCTACGTGCTCAAGCAACTGCACCAGCGCGGCACCTGGGAAGGCGAAGTGTGGCTCAAGCGCCGCGACGGCGAACGCTACCCGGCCTGGGTCGGCATCACCGCGGTGCTCGATGACGAGGGCGACCTGGCCAGCTACGTGTGCTTCTTCACCGACATCAGCGAGCGCAAGGCCAGCGAACAACGCATCCACCGCCTGGCCTACTACGACGCGCTGACCCACCTGCCCAACCGCACGCTGTTCCAGGACCGCCTGCACACCGCGCTGCAGCAGGCCGAACGGCAGAAGTCGTGGGTGGTGCTGATGTTCCTCGACCTCGACCGTTTCAAGCCGATCAACGACTCCCTCGGCCACGCCGCGGGCGACCGCATGCTCAAGGACATGGCCCTGCGCCTGCTGGCCTGCGTCGACGACGATGACACCGTGGCACGCATGGGTGGCGACGAATTCACCCTGCTGCTGCAATCGCGCGCCACCCGCGAAATGGCCCTCAACCGCGCTATCCACGTGGCCGAGAACATCCTCGGCAGCCTGGTGCGGCCGTTCGTGCTGGAGGGCCGCGAGTTCTTCGTCACCGCCAGTATCGGCATCGCCCTCAGCCCGCAGGACGGCAGCGAGCTGAGCCAGCTGATGAAGAACGCCGACACCGCCATGTACCACGCCAAGGAGCGCGGCAAGAACAACTTCCAGTTCTACCAGGCCGAGATGAACGCCAGCGCCCTGGAGCGCCTGGAGCTGGAAAGCGACCTGCGCCACGCGCTGGAGCAAAACGAATTCATCCTCTATTACCAGCCCCAGTTCAGTGGCGACGGCAAGCGCCTGACCGGTGCCGAGGCGCTGCTGCGCTGGCGCCACCCGACCCGTGGCCTGGTGCCGCCGGGCGACTTCATCCCGGTGATCGAAGAGCTGGGTCTGGTGGTGGATGTCGGCGACTGGGTGCTGCGCGAGGCCAGCCGCCAGCTCAAGGCCTGGCACAAGGCCAAGGTGCGCGTGCCAAAAGTGTCGGTGAACATTTCGGCGCGACAGTTCTCCGACGGCCAACTGGGCAATCGCATCGCCAGCATCCTTGAAGAAAGCGGCCTGCCGCCGGCCTGCCTGGAGCTGGAGCTGACCGAAAGTATCCTGATGCGCGATGTGAACGAAGCGATGCAGATACTCGACGGCCTCAAGGTGCTGGGCCTGAGCATCGCGGTCGACGACTTTGGCACCGGCTACTCGTCGCTCAACTACCTCAAGCAGTTCCCCATCGACGTGCTGAAGATCGACCGCACCTTCGTCGACGGCCTGCCCGAAGGCGAGCAGGACGCGCAGATCGCTCGCGCGATCATCGCCATGGCCCACAGCCTGAACCTGGCCGTGATCGCTGAGGGCGTCGAGACCCACGAGCAGCTGGAGTTCCTGCGCGAGCACGGTTGCGACGAGGTGCAGGGCTACCTGTTCGGGCGGCCGATGCCGGCCAACCAGTTCGAGGCGCAGTTCGCCAACGAGACGTTGTTCATGTTCCAGGAACCCTGAAAAAGCGGACCTTCGAGTCAACTCCCGCGCCCAGCCAGCCCAGGCGGGGCGCGGGATGCAACATGAAGCCCATTGGTCCGCGACTTGATGCCACTTCATATGCCAGGCGCGAATCAATCGGTTAGAATGCACCCCCAATTCAGCCCGATCCTTGAGGACCGTTATGTTCAGCCGTGATTTGACCATTGCCAAGTACGACGCCGAGCTCTTCGAAGCCATGCAACAAGAAGCTCTGCGCCAGGAAGAGCATATCGAGCTGATCGCTTCGGAAAACTACACCAGCCCAGCGGTCATGGAAGCTCAGGGTTCGGTCCTGACCAACAAGTACGCCGAAGGCTACCCAGGCAAGCGCTACTACGGTGGTTGCGAGTACGTCGACGTGGTCGAGCAACTGGCCATCGACCGCGCCAAGGAGCTGTTCGGCGCCGACTACGCCAACGTCCAGCCGCACGCCGGTTCCCAGGCCAACGCTGCCGTTTACCTGGCCCTGCTGTCGGCCGGTGACACCATCCTGGGCATGAGCCTGGCCCACGGCGGTCACCTGACCCACGGTGCTTCGGTCAGCTCCTCGGGCAAGCTGTACAACGCCATCCAGTACGGCATCGACGCCAACGGCCTGATCGACTACGACGAAGTCGAGCGCCTGGCTGTTGAACACAAGCCAAAGATGATCGTTGCCGGCTTCTCGGCCTACTCGCAGGTCCTGGACTTCCCACGCTTCCGCGCCATCGCCGACAAGGTCGGTGCCTACCTGTTCGTCGACATGGCCCACGTGGCCGGCCTGGTTGCCGCTGGCGTGTACCCGAACCCGGTGCCGTTCGCCGACGTGGTCACCACCACCACCCACAAAACCCTGCGCGGCCCACGTGGCGGCCTGATCCTGGCCCGTGCCAACGCCGACATCGAGAAAAAGCTCAACTCGGCCGTGTTCCCAGGCGCCCAAGGCGGCCCACTGGAGCACGTCATCGCCGCCAAGGCCATCTGCTTCAAAGAAGCTTTGCAGCCTGAGTTCAAGGCTTACCAGCAACAAGTGGTGAAAAACGCCCAGGCCATGGCCAGCGTGTTCATCGAGCGTGGTTTCGACGTCGTTTCCGGCGGCACCCAGAACCACCTGTTCCTGCTGTCGCTGATCAAGCAGGAAATCTCCGGCAAAGATGCTGACGCTGCCCTGGGCAAAGCCTTCATCACCGTCAACAAGAACTCGGTGCCGAACGACCCACGTTCCCCGTTCGTGACCTCGGGCCTGCGTTTCGGCACCCCAGCCGTCACCACCCGTGGTTTCAAAGAAGCCGAGTGCAAAGAGCTGGCTGGCTGGATCTGCGACATCCTCGCCGACCTTAACAACGACGCCGTCATCGACGCCGTGCGTGAAAAGGTCAAGGCCATCTGCAAGAAGCTGCCGGTTTACGGCAACTGATTGGCGATTGCCTGATGTGAAAGAGCCCGGCCTTTGTGCCGGGCTTTTTCGTTTATGGCAGCAGGCAACGCAGTGGATGGCACCGGCTGGCACAATGTGATCCCTGTGGGAACAGGCTTGCCCCGCGAACACCGGCGCAGCCGGTGCCATCCACCGCTAGCCCTGCCCCCACCCAAACCAATCTACCAGCACAGGCCCCACCTTGACCCGAGAACAACTCGAAACCCAGCAAATCCCGATCTACTTCGCCGCCGTGCTCGCCGCCGTCGCCTTCGGCCTGCTGGTCACTGACACCGCGCGCTTGCTGGAAGCCCTGATTACCCCCGCCATTGCCGTGCTGATGTACGCGATGTTCCTGCAGATCCCCTTCCTCGACCTGCGCCAGGGCCTGGGCAACCGGCGCTTCATGGCCGCGCTGCTGCTGGCCAACTTCGTGCTCGTGCCGCTGCTGGTATGGGCCGCCACCCGCAGCCTGGTCGCGCATCCGGCCATCCTCATCGGCGCCCTGCTGGTGCTGCTGACCCCGTGCATCGACTACGTAGTGGTGTTTACCCACATTGGCAAAGGCGACTCACGCCTGACCCTCGCGGCCACGCCTGTGCTGCTGCTGGTGCAGTTGCTGCTGTTGCCGGTGTACCTGATGTTGATGCTTGGCGATGGCAACGCGGTGGCGATCGACATCACCCCCTTCGTCGAAGCCTTCGTGCTGCTGATCGTGCTGCCGATGGTCCTCGCCGTGCTCACCTCGGCCGGCGCTCGGCGCTCAAGGGTGGTATCGACCTGGAATGACGCCTGGGCGTGGATGCCGGTGCCGGCGATGGCACTGGTGCTGGTGGCGGTGATCGCTTCGCAGATTGCCGTGGTGCTGCGCGATTTTGAGCACTTGCTGCCGGTGATCCCGGTGTACCTCGGCTTCATGCTGCTGGCCCCGGTGCTCGGGTTTGTCTCGGCGCGGTTGTTCCGCTTACCGGTGGCCGAGGCTCGCTCGGTGACCTTCAGCGCCGCGACACGCAATTCGCTGGTGGTGTTGCCGCTGGCGCTGGCGTTGCCGGAAGACCTGCGCGGGCTGGCAGCGGCGGCGGTGATTACCCAGACGTTGATGGAGCTGGTGTTTGAGTTGGTTTATGTGCGGGTAGTGCCAGCACTGGTGCGGGCATGATTCGCGCGCTGCATACCCTGTGGGAGCGGCTTTAGCCGCGAAGCAGGCGACACAGTGGATGGCACCGGCTTCGCCGGTGTTCGCGGCTGAAGCCGCTCCCACAGGAGATCGTCTAAAACAATGAGTTAGCCACCTTTTTCTAACGTCCTCTACTCCTGCTTGGCTGTGAAACATTCGGAAAATCAGCGGCTGAAGCATTTTGACTACTGAGCCCGGAAAATGAACCGGATGCGCGCACTCAGTTTGCGCTCGACGACTTCAAGGAGCGGCTCGCCCCTTCGAGCATCCGTTTTCAACGTTGCACGCTGTAAGGGATTCCCGTACATTCACTATGCGCACAGTAATCGAGACGCCAACGTTTCAAAAAAACGCTGCCAAGTTATGGACTGATGAAGAACGAGTGGCATTCATCGACTGGATTGCGGTGAATCCGCTGGCTGGAGATGTGATTCCCGGAGCGGATGGCGCACGAAAAGTACGATGGAGCTGCGCAGGATCAGGCAAATCCGGCGGCGCTCGGGTGATTTACTTCAACCTGAGCGAAAACGAAATTGTGTTGTTGGTTACGGTTTATGCCAAGGCAGAGCGAACCAACATCAGCCCCGCTGAAATCAGCAAGGTGGTATGACATGCGTGATCTTGATATCGAAAAAGTTGCGAAGGCTATTGAGGTCGATGCGGGCGAGCCGTTGCCTGATCTGCGCCAAGCGCTAGAAGAAGCCAAGCTGGGGGTTGGGCGCATTACCACCCCTGAGCAAATCCTGGTTCGCCAGGCTCGCGAGCGCTGCGGCCTGACTCAAGTTTCGTTCGCCGAGCGCATTGCTACACCCGTGGCGACTTTGCGCGATTGGGAACAAGGTCGCTTCGTGCCTCCTGGCGGTGTGCTGTGCCTGATGCGTTTGATTCTCAAGCATCCTGAGCTTACACAGGAGCTGGTCACACATTAGTCGAATTTCCCTGCTACACAGTGGTGGCCATATCTTCAATCTCTTGCACACGTCGAGTTGTGTAAGCAAGGCAGAAGGCAAAGCCGGCGTGATGGGGACCAAGCTGGCAAGGACGTTGTAGCCGACGCCGGAAGTCTTATCCAACTTGTGATGTGTTGGTGTCGACACATGCGCTATCGCCCACCCCATGGCCGACGATAGCGCCTGCTTCCTAGTCGGCTAGATCACTTTGATGGCTGAGCTCGGCCATCTTCCCAGACTCCTCACTGGCCAAACGACTGATGATCCGAATCGCCTGATGGATGCCGGCGGCGTTGCGGAAGGTCAGCTGCGGGTTGTGCTCGCATTCGAGCATCTCGTCGTGCTGTACGAGGGCTTCGCCGAGCAGTTCGAGCGTCCAGGCGTAGCTTTGGATTGTGGATAAACGTTCGAAGTCAGTCATGGGGGACCTGCCTTGGTGTGCAGGCGAGATAGGGTTTGAAGCAGATGGGGTAGAAACGGTGAAGGCTGGGGGCCGGCGTGGGGCGGCGGTGGAGAACGGATGCGAGGATCCGCAAGGGATTTCTGGTGGTCATGCATGAGTTCCTTTCGTTGTGGAACTGCCACCGCTCGCGGCCAAGCAAGTTAAGGTGGCAGCAGTACGCGGGTTGGCCGACCGGGACGAAAGGAGCCCGGCACACCCGAAGGTGTCCCGCGCACCACCGCCATAACACGACATCGCGGACACAAAAAAAGCGCCTGCGATGAAGACTGGGCGCTGATGCGCCTTTCGATTCCGACCGGCCAAGGTCGCATCACCGATGCTTCGGTGACTGAGGCAATGTATCCCCCTGCCCCAGCTTTCGCAAGCCGTTCGCCTCTGAGGAAGTACGACTCATGGTGTGGGAAAACACCGGAGGCCGATCAGGCTTGGATGTGCCTGTCAGACTTTCATAGCCTCGCTGGCCTTGCAAATATCGGCCGCCACCTCGGCGATTGCCCTGCAAAGCGCCTGGGTGGCGAGATCAACTTCAGTTTCGCCGTTCACCCCTGCCGGGTAACTCCGAACATGCTCTCGTTTGTGGGTGCCAACACGGCAGGTCACTGCACCCGCATTAATCTGCATGCCGTGCTGCACCACCAACCGCATTGCATCAGCACCATCCACAATCGGGTCCCATGGAAGCCAGGCCACGCAGTCCCCGAAATCTCGGTAATAGCCTGCCGAACCATTCTGGAAGGAAAGCTTCAGCCCGATGGACCTGGCTGAAAGCTCAATCAACTCGCAATCCGACACACTGCCTCCACGCGTCAACTATAAGTGCATCATGAATGCGATATCACAACGCCACTAACCAGCCCCGATTGTGACAAATCCCATTCGGACCCGCCAGTGCAGGACATGAGCTCATTCCACTCCTGCAATCCCCGCCCAGGCCCGGTGCGAAGCTGACCAAGATGCTTTTCAGGGTAAGTTCCGACCCATGCTGAACAATGCGAACAGCAGGAACGGCACATTGCTTGCCGGCACCAGGACCGATGGCGGGCAGGCGGTGACGAACGACGCCAGCAGGGCCATTCCAGCAATACCCCCGGTGATCAGCCCGCTCTTGCCAGAATTGCAATTCCGGTCGCGGCCAGGGCGATGCCCGTAACTAGGCCGTATGCGTCATCTAGCGTGCTGTGGCGTGGGTAAGAGGAGGCGTTAGTGTTCATACGGCGTCTCCATGCGCCGAGTGGCTGGTTGGCGCACACCTTCCACACGGGTGACGCGGGCAATCTCGATGCCGTGGCGAACGATGATAACCACGGTTCCGTAGATCACTTGTTCAAGTATGAATTCTAGGCTCGACTGGGCGTCGGCCAGGTCGTAAGTCACCTGGTACACGGTGCGGTTCCTTTTGGGAGGATGGTTCGAAAGGTGGGTTACACCTGGGGCGCCTTGGGCCAGGGTAGGCCGGCAGCTGAGGGAAATGATGGCGCTGATTGTGCGAAAAGTGCTTTCTAACTTTGCAGGTAATGGGACTATTTTCGAATTAATTATTCGCAATACCGCAAAACAGCGAGAGAACTATGCGCTGACAAGTAGGGGCGGATTTTTTAGAGCCGTCTAAAGCCGATCCATGGCTCCAATCAGTCATTCTCAAGCATGGCGCGCACTGCGCCGTCGTTTGCCTCGCAGGCACGGCACGAAATGCGCTAGCCCGGGGCGATAGTGTTGCCAGCAAAAGCGTGCAGGGCCGAGGCGGCTACCAAAGGATTTCAACAGAGGTACCACAGGGCTTCCCTAGCACAGGTAATATATGCGTAAATCCGAATATACGAATTACCATATTTAGTAGGCCTACCATGCCCCTCTCTCCTCCCGCCGTCTTCAAGTGCCTCGGTGATGAAACCCGCGCACGGATCATGTTGATGCTGTTCGCCGAAGGTGAGCTTTGCGTGTGCGAACTCATCTGGGCGCTCGATGACAACCAGCCGAAGGTGTCCCGGCATCTGGCCCAGCTAAGGGCCTGCGGGCTGTTGGAGGATCGTCGCCAGGGCCAGTGGATCTACTACCGACTTCACCCCGAGCTTCCCGAGTGGATCAAAAGTGTCCTGCAGGTAACGCTTGAGGCACATCAGGCCTGGGTTCATGACGATCAAGGACGTCTTGCTTCAATGGAAGGCCGTCCCGTCCGTCAGGCTTCGTGCTGCTGAGGTTCGCAGATGCTAACAGCTGGCTTGATATTCGTTTTCACACTCACACTGGTCATCTGGCAACCCAAGGGCCTTGGCGTCGGCTGGAGTGCCGCTGCGGGCGCAATCCTGGCGCTACTTACTGGCGTGGTCAGCTTGGCTGATGTTCCAACGGTCTGGCACATCGTGTGGAATGCCACGGCCACCTTCATCGCGGTCATCATCATCAGCCTTCTGCTCGACGAGGCCGGGTTCTTTGAATGGGCAGCCCTGCATATGGCGCGCTGGGGCCGTGGCAAAGGTGGGCGCCTTTTCGCACTGATGGTGCTGTTGGGGGCTGCGGTATCGGCACTGTTCGCCAACGATGGCGCTGCACTGATCCTGACGCCCATCGTTATCGCGATGCTCACTGCCCTGCGCTTCGGCCCTGCTTCCACCCTCGCCTTCGTTATGGCAGCTGGATTCATCGCTGACACTGCAAGCCTGCCCATGGTCGTGTCCAACCTGGTGAACATCGTCTCTGCTGACTTCTTCGGTGTGGGCTTCGGTGAGTACGCCTCCATCATGTGGCCAGTCAACCTGGTGAGTGTGGCCGCCACACTGCTGATGCTCTGGCTGTTCTACCGCAAGAACATTCCTGCCCAGTACGACCCCGAGCAACTGGCGGCCCCCGAGCATGCCATTCGTGATCGGGCGACATTCGTAGCCGGCTGGTGGGTACTCGTCCTGTTGTTGGCCGGACTTTTCGCGCTGGAGCCGTTGGGAATTCCCATCAGCGTTGTCGCGGCCCTGTGTGCCGTCATCCTCCTGTTCATCGCAGGTAGGGGCCACATTATTTCTACACGCAAGGTCATCAAGCATGCTCCCTGGCAGGTCGTAGTGTTCTCGCTGGGGATGTACCTGGTGATCTACGGTTTGCGAAACGCTGGGCTTACCGATGCCCTTTCCACATTGTTCAGCTATTTCGGCGAACAGGGACTTTGGGCAGCAACCATTGGCACAGGAGTCTCGGCAGCATTGTTGTCCTCAGTAATGAACAACATGCCCAGCGTGCTCATCGGCGCCCTTTCGATCCAAGGCAGCAATGCTACCGGCCTGATCCATGACGCAATGGTCTACGCCAACGTGATCGGCTGCGACCTAGGCCCGAAGTTCACGCCGATCGGTAGCCTCGCCACGTTGCTGTGGCTGCACGTCCTGGCACAGAAGAACATCCGCATCACCTGGGGTTACTACTTGAAGGTGGGCACCCTCCTCACCCTCCCTATCCTGCTCGTGACCCTGGCTGCCTTGGCCTTGCGGCTGAGCCTCCACGCCTAGGAGTCAATGATGAAAGTGCTGTTCATGTGTACCGCCAATAGCTGCCGGAGCGTGCTGTCCGAGGGCCTGTTCAACCACGTTGCCCCTGAGGGAATGACTGCTGTGAGCTCCGGCAGCTTCCCCAGTGGGCGCTTGAACCCACGCGCAGTCAGCACGCTGAATAGCCTTGGCGTAGATACTTCTGCGCTGTATAGCAAAGGCTCCGAGCGCTTCCAGGACAGCCCACCGGACATCGTGATTACCGTGTGCGATAAAGCTGGCGGTGAACCGTGCCCGGTGTATTTCGGGCCGTCCGTGAAAAGCCACTGGGGCCTCTCCGATCCTTCCGATGTTCAAGGAAGCGATGAGCAAGTGCAGGCCGCTTTCGATGCGACCGTAAGCCATATCCGCAAGCGCCTCGCCGCTTTCTTCGCTCTCAACCACAGCGCGCTCAGCCCAACGGAGTTCAAGCACGCACTGGATCGGATTGGCGAACTCTGATGACCGATTTCACCGCGCAGACGCCGCAGGACTTCCCAAGCCTGGACCTGGAGTTGTTCGACGCCCCGACTCTCGACCAGCTCACCCAGCACGCCCCTCCAGCCCACAAGCCGCGCATCTTGTTGCTCTACGGATCGACTCGGGAGCGCTCGTTCAGCCGCCTGCTCACCCAAGAGGCTGCCCGGATTCTGGAGCTCATGGGAGCAGAGACGGTCATCTTCGACCCTTCCGGCCTGCCACTTCCGGATGATGCGCCTGTAGAGCATCCGAAGGTGCAGCAGCTGCGTGACTTGGTGCTGTGGTCGGAGGGCCAGGTGTGGTGTTCACCCGAGCGTCACGGCTCCATGTCCGCTGTGTTCAAGGCACAGATTGACTGGATCCCCCTGGCGTTGGGCGCAGTGAGGCCCTCTCAGGGCAAGACACTTGCGGTGATGCAGGTGAGTGGTGGCTCGCAGTCGTTCAACACGGTCAATCAGCTGCGCGTGCTGGGCCGCTGGATGCGCATGGTCACCATCCCCAATCAGTCGTCCGTGCCAAAGGCATTTCTGGAGTTCGATGAGAACGGGCGGATGAAGCCATCTTCTTATTACGACCGCCTGGTCGATGTGATGCAGGAGCTCATGAAGTTTACGCTGCTGGTGCGGGGGCGGGAGGCGTATATGGTTGAGCGGTACTCGGAGCGTAAAGAAAGTGCAGAAGCGCTGACCAAGCGAGTGAATCAGCGGGTAATTTGGACGGTAGGCTAATGGAGCGTGCTTGAAATAGGGTAGTTGGTGGAGATATGTGAGTTTTCCGGGGATTCGGAAACGAAAAACCGGCCAGAAGGCCGGTTTAGAGGGCTTCCAAAGCATTCAGCGGAATGCTGTGGAGCTGGATATGGTGCCGGAGACAGGAATCGAACCTGCGACCTTCGCGTTACGAGTGCGCTGCTCTACCGACTGAGCTACACCGGCGTGTAGCGCAACGTACCACTGCCGCACCCGTTACGCAAACCCCTGTTTCCCCTGGCTTATTGCCCTACCCTCAGCCCCCTTTGCACCCGCTCGGCGCGAGGTCGTCTTCGATGGTGGTGGTACAGCTCCACCCGCTGGCCGAGCGGGTCAGCGTCAGGGCTTTGCCGACCACATTGGCCGGCGCGTCGACCAGGGTGCAGACGAGGCTGCCACTACCCGTAGCCGCGGTGCCCTGCGCCGTGATCGCACAGTGCGCAGTCGCAGGCTGGCCGCCGAGTGAGGCTACGTCGGCCACGTCCTTGCCTTCGTTCAACCGAAGGTCCATCGCCGTCTTCAGTGCGCTGATCTCCAACAGCCCGGCCGACGCCTTGCTGCGTGACTGGTAGTTGGTATAAGCCGGTAAGGCGATGGTCGCCAGAATGCCGATGATCGCGACGACGATCATCAGTTCGATCAGGGTGATACCACGTTGCCCTTTCATGAACAGTTTCCTTTTTGATACGCGTATGCATTGAGGTCACTCTCGACCCCGGCGGGCAGCGGCGCAGTAGGCCTGAACAGACACCTTTTGTCACCCCTGCCCGCCTGGGCGTCATCTTCGCTGAACTACTCTAGTGAGCATCAGGGAAGTGCGCCCCTCCATGGACGCGGCAAGCTGTTTCCAGGCTTGTCACACGGGCAAAAAGGACCTTTGCATGAATCATTCAACACAGCTTTACGCATGGTATGGCACCGATGCCAACGGCGCGGTGGTCAGCGGGCAGGTGGCGGGGCGTAGCCAGGCTTACGTGCGTGCCGGGCTGCAGCGTCAGGGTATTCTCGTCACCCGCGTGCGGCTGGCAGGAGGCGGGCTGGCCTGGCGCTGGCCGAAGCGGCCAGAGAAGCGTGACCCGGCGGGTTTCAGCCGGCAGTTGGCCACCTTGCTCAGGGCCGGGGTGCCGTTGTTGCAGGCGTTCGAAGTGATGGGGCGAAGCGGCTGTGGGGCTGGGCAGGCGGCGCTGCTGGAGCGATTGAAACAGGATGTGGCAGCGGGGCTAGGGTTGGCGGATGCGTTGCAGCGGCATCCGCTGTGGTTCGATGCTTTGTACTGCAACCTGGTGCGGGTGGGGGAGCAGTCCGGCACGCTGGATCGGCAGCTCGAACAGCTGGCGGGCATGCTGGAGCAGGGCCAGGCGCTGCGCAAACGGGTGCGTAAGGCGATGCTTTATCCACTGCTGCTGTTGCTCACAGGGTTGGGGGTGTCGGCGATTTTGTTGCTGGAGGTGATTCCGCGGTTTCAAAGTTTGTTTGCGGGCTTCGATGCAGCATTGCCGGCGTTTACGCAGTGGGTCATCGACTTGTCCACAGGGCTGAGCCGCCTTGCACCCCAGCTGTTGATAACTGCAATTGCGCTCTCTGTGGGGGTGCGCCAGGTTTATCGGAAGCATCCGTCAGCGCGCCTGTGGATAGCTTGCCAAGTGCTACGAATACCGGTGCTTGGGGGGTTGTTGGGGCAGGCGGCGCTGGCTCGCTTTGCACGCAGCCTGGCAACGGCTTACGCCGCCGGTGTGCCCTTGCTGGATGCACTGGGTACCGTGGCCAAGGCGAGTGGCAGTGACTTGCACGGGCAGGCGATCCTGCGGCTGCGTCAAAGCATGGCCAATGGGCAGGGGCTGAATCAGGCGATGGCGCTGGAGAGGTTGTTCCCGCCACTGCTGGTGCAGCTTACGGCCATCGGCGAATCCAGCGGTACGCTGGATCAGATGCTGGATAAAGCCGCCAGCCATTATGAGGAACAGGTCAGCCAGGCGCTGGACCAGTTGACCAGCCTGCTGGAGCCGGCCATCGTGCTGATCCTGGGCTTGCTGGTCGGCGGCCTGGTGGTGGCGATGTACCTGCCGATCTTCCAGTTGGGTAGCTTGATCTGAACATGACTGCATGGACTTTACTGGCGCAGCAGCCAGCGTATTTCATCACCCTGGCGGCGGTGCTTGGCCTGTTGCTCGGCAGCTTCATCAATGTGGTGGTGCACCGCCTACCGATCATGCTGGAGCGCCAATGGCAGCGTGAAGCGCAGGAGGTGCTGGGGCTGCCAACCTGTGAGCACGAGCGCTTCGACCTGTGCCTGCCCGCGTCACGCTGCCGGCATTGCGGGCACTCGATCCGCGCCTGGGAAAACATTCCGGTGCTGAGCTACCTGGCCCTGCGCGGGCGCTGTTCGGCTTGTAAGCACCCGATCAGCTCACGTTATCCACTGGTCGAGGTGAGCTGCGCGTTGCTCTCGATGGTGGTGGCCTGGCAATACGGCGCTGGCGCAACGGCGATCGCCCTGCTGGTCTTCACCTGGAGCCTGCTGGCGCTGAGCCTGATCGACCATGACCAGCAAATCTTGCCGGATGTGCTGGTGCTGCCGACGCTGTGGCTGGGGCTGATCGTCAATGCGTTCGACACCGTGGTGCCGTTGCCCGATGCCCTCTGGGGCGCGGTGGCGGGTTACCTCAGCTTGTGGTCAGTGTATTTGGTGTTCAAACTGATCACCGGCAAGGAAGGCATGGGCTATGGCGATTTCAAGTTGCTGGCCTTGATAGGCGCCTGGGGCGGCTGGCAGGTAATACCCCTGACCTTGATGTTGTCGTCGTTGGTCGGCGCGGCTGTCGGCCTGTGCCTGCTGCGCTTGCGCAAGCACTCGGTCGGCACGGCGATACCTTTTGGTCCTTATCTGGCGATTGCGGGGTGGATTGCTGTGCTCTGGGGTGATGAAATATACGCCTCCTACCTGCAACTGCTTGGATTCTGATGACCACTGCGGCCTTCACCCCTTGGATACTCGGCCTCACCGGCGGCATCGGCAGCGGCAAAAGTGCCGCCGCCGAGCGCTTCGTCGAGCTTGGCGTGCATCTGGTCGATGCCGATCAGGCAGCGCGCTGGGTGGTAGAACCTGGCCGCCCGGCCCTGGCCAGCATCGTCGAACGCTTCGGCCCTGGCGTGCTACAGGACGACGGCCAGCTCGACCGTGCGGCGTTGCGTCAATTGATCTTTGCCGACCCGGCCCAGCGCAAATGGCTGGAACAGCTGCTGCACCCGCTGATCGGGCAGGAAATTTTCAGCTACCTGGCCAAGGCGGAGTCACCCTATGCGGTGTATGTGTCGCCCTTGCTGATCGAGTCTGGCCAACACCAGAAGGTCCAGCGCGTGCTGGTGATCGATGCGCCAGCAGAGCTCCAAGTAGCGCGAACCCTGGCGCGGGATAACACCAGCGCCGAGCAGGTGCAGGCGATTCTCAAGGCCCAGCTGGCCCGTGAGGAGCGCTTGGGCCATGCCAACGATGTGGTGGTCAATGACGGCGACCTCGCCTCGCTCCATGAGCAGATTGACCGCCTGCACCACTTTTACCTGACTTTACGAGGAGGCCAGCCGTGAGCCAGCCATTGACCGTCGACTGCCCGACCTGTGGCGCACCTGTGGAATGGCACGAGAACAGCCCGTTCCGGCCGTTCTGTTCCGATCGCTGCAAACTGATCGACCTGGGGGCCTGGGCGGCGGAGGAGCACAAGATCCCGGTGGCGCCGGATTCTGAAGATGAGTTGTTTTCGGGGGATTTAGAACCGAGGCACTGACGGGAATACTAGCTGCCTGTGCCGGCCTCTTCGCGGGGCAAGCCCGCTCCCACAGGTACATCACATTCTTGAGGTCAGTGGTCAACCTGTGGGAGCGGGCTGGCCCGCGAAGAGGCCGGCACAGCCAATACAAGACTATCGCTCATCATCCTTCCAAGGCGCCTGCAGATACCGGCTGCGGTTGAACGTCTCCAGCCACTCCGGGCTGAACACCACCAAGGCACTGATCACCATGCCGTTGATGAATGCCTCCGGGAACATCATCAGCCACAGGTAACCGACAAAGTCGCTGAGCCACTCCGGCATCGCGAAAAGCCCATCCCACCACAGCACCCCCAGCGCCACTGGCACGCAAATCAATACGGTCAATGCCGCCGGGAAGAACCCCGAACAGAAGATATACACGAACAGGTTACGCGGCTGCGCCCGTTCAACCAGAATGGCGCATACCTCGGTGATCAGCACCGGCAGGCCTATCAGCAGCAAACCGTTGACCCCAAGCGCCGCCAGGTCCTGACGCCCCAGCGCCAGCAAGCCGAGCTGGGCAAGAAACCCACCGAGCACCGCCAGCGGCCAGTCCAGCAGCAAGGTCACCGCCGTCATGCCAATGAAGTGATAGGACACGCCGGTGTCGAAGTCGCGCCTCACCAGCCACAGCGCAAACAGGCAGAACACCGTACCGAACAGCAGGTGCTGCCGGCGGCTGTCGGCGAACAGCTCCAGCCAGCGGGTGCGGCTGGCCGCCCAGAGTAGTAAAGGCACATAACCGAGCCAGCCGAGGGTAAGGCTGGTGTCGGACAAAACCTGCGCGCTGATCACCTGTCGAATGCCCCCGGTCGAGCCTGTGGATAAGCTTGAGTCTAGACCCATTCAAAACAGCATCTTAACGTCATGGTTAGCGTCTAAGCTTGTCTGCATGGATGACTCAGACTACCTGCGCCTGCTTACCATCCAGGCCGAACAAGCCAATGCCTTCCTCTCCAATGCACGCAAATGGGAGCGGGAGCGTTGGGTATGCCAGCGCCTGCTGCAGGGGCTGAACATTCCCTATCGCGGCGAGGATTTCACTCCGGCCGGGCAGGAGCCTCCGGATGTGCTGTTCCGCGATGCTTCATTCGAAGTGTTTTTCGTGCTCGACGAAGGGCGTCGGCTCAATGACGAGTGGCGCGAAGAGTTGCAGCGCCGGCGCAGTGCCTTTTCCCTGGCCCAGCTGGTGCGGCGTGAGGCGCGCCCTCGGCGCATCGCCGCCACTGAGCTGCTGGCGCGGTTGGCGCCGACCTTGCGCAAGAAGGCGCACAATTACCGTGAACGTGGGCTGGACTTGAGCGAGCTGGACATCATCGCCTTCGCCAGCCTCAAGCGCGAAGTACTCGACCTCAACACCCACTTCCCGCCGCCCACCGAGTACCTGCGCCAGGGCTGGCGCTCGTTGTCGCTGGTCGGCCCGACCTTTGCCCGAGTGCTGTTCGCCCACCCCGACGCGCCGGATTTCCTGCGCGGCAACCTGGGGCGCAGTATCGTTTTCGACGTCGGCATCAGTCTTTGATCCAGTGCCGAGTGTCATTGCGATGGCGTACACTCGGCGCCAGGGACAGAAAGCTTTATCATTTACCTCAAGTACTTGCCCGAACGCTGTAGCGTTCCGGCAGTCACATACGTCTACCTGACGAGGCCCTACCATGACCAGCCGACTGAATCCTGAAGATCAGCGTCGTGTCGATGAGTACCTGCAAGCCCCCCAGCACCAAGTCGAGCGCAAGCCTTTCCGGCCGTGGCTGCTCCTGGTGCTGGTGCTGGCGGTGACCATCGGGTTGGGCCTCATCAGCCGCCTGTTGAGTGGACTGGTGCTATGAGCTGCCTCGCGCTCGCCCTCCCCTCATGCAGTTTGCGGCCGGCCCCAAGGGCCAAGAATTCCGTAAACCTTATGAGATATCCCCATGACTCATCGCATCGTGATTGTCGGCGGCGGCGCCGGCGGCCTGGAACTGGCGACCCGCCTGGGTAAAACCCTGGGCAAGCGCAAGCAGGCCGAAATCACCCTGGTCGACGCCAACCTCACACACATCTGGAAGCCACTGTTGCACGAAGTGGCGGCCGGCTCGCTCAACTCCTCGGAAGACGAACTGAACTACGTGGCCCAGGCCAAGTGGAACCACTTCAACTTCCAGTTGGGGCGCATGAGCGGCCTGGACCGTGAAGGCAAGCAGATTCAGCTGGCCGCCACCCTCGACGAAGAGGGCCGCGAGCTGGTGCCTGCGCGCACCTTGAGCTACGACACCTTGGTGATCGCCGTGGGCAGCAACACCAACGACTTCGGCACCCTGGGCGCGGCGCAGCACTGCCTGTTCCTGGATACCCGCAAGCAGGCTGAGCGCTTCCACCAGCAATTGCTCAACCACTACCTGCGCGCCCACGCCGGCGACCAGGCCAGCGAGAAAATCAGCGTCGCCATTGTCGGCGCCGGTGCCACCGGTGTTGAGCTGGCAGCAGAGCTGCACCACGCTGCCCATGAGCTGGCGGCCTATGGACTGGACCGCATTCAACCGAAAGATATGCACATCACCGTGATCGAGGCCGGCCCGCGCGTGCTGCCGGCGCTGCCTGAACGCATCAGCGTGCCGGTGCACAAGACCCTGGAAAAACTCGGCGTGACGGTGATGACCAACGCGGCAGTCAGTGAAGTGACGGCCGAAGGCCTGAAGACCGCCAGCGGCGAAGTGATCCAGGCCAGCCTGAAGGTCTGGGCGGCGGGCATTCGTGCACCGGGTTTCCTCAAGGACATCGATGGCCTGGAAACCAACCGTATCAACCAGCTGGTGGTGCGCCCCACCCTGCAGACCACCCGCGATGAGGACATCTTCGCCTTTGGCGACTGCGCCGCCTGCCCGCAGCCTGGCAGCGACCGCAATGTGCCGCCACGTGCCCAGGCGGCGCACCAGCAAGCCGAAATGCTGGCCAAGAGCCTGAAGGCGCGGCTGGAGAACAAGCCGCTGCCAACTTACACCTACAAGGACTACGGTTCGCTGGTGTCGCTGTCGCGCTTCTCGGCGGTGGGTAACCTGATGGGCAACCTGATGGGCAGCGTGAAGCTGGAAGGCTGGCTGGCGCGGATGTTCTATGTGTCGTTGTACCGCATGCACCAGATGGCGCTGTATGGGTTCTTCCGCACGGCGATGATGATGCTGGGCAGCAAGATTGGCCGAGGTACGGAGCCGCGGCTGAAGCTGCACTGATGGTAATGAAAGGGCCGCAATTGCGGCCCTTTTTTTCGCCTGCGATTGGCCGTGCTGGCCCACGACTTTTCGCCAGACAAAGAAAAAGGGCATCTCATGCGAGATGCCCTTTTTACATGGTGGGTCGTGTAGGATTCGAACCTACGACCAATTGGTTAAAAGCCAACTGCTCTACCAACTGAGCTAACGACCCGGAAATGGTCGGGGTGAGGGGATTCGAACTCCTGACATCCTGCTCCCAAAGCAGGCGCGCTACCGGACTGCGCTACACCCCGGGTGTTACATAAGAAAAAGGGCATCTCTATGGAGATGCCCTCTTTACATGGTGGGTCGTGTAGGATTCGAACCTACGACCAATTGGTTAAAAGCCAACTGCTCTACCAACTGAGCTAACGACCCGGAAAATGGTCGGGGTGAGGGGATTCGAACTCCTGACATCCTGCTCCCAAAGCAGGCGCGCTACCGGACTGCGCTACACCCCGAGTGGCTCCGCGACCTGGACTCGAACCAGGGACCCAATGATTAACAGTCATTTGCTCTACCGACTGAGCTATCGCGGAACTGAACTTCGGTACATCTTTACTGCTTCGAAGCCTGTGTTAGCTTCGATCTCTTCAGCTTCGCTGCTTTCGCTTTGTCGCTGCTGAGGCCGGCTATTCTACATTCTTCGTTTTGCTTGTCAACCTCTTTTTTTCATTCAACTTACTGATTTGTAAGTTGTTTTGCGATCGCCGATGTTGCTGGTGATTCGCTTAGTGGCTGACAACGCGGCGTATATTAGGGGCACTCGATTGGGTATGCAAGCAGAAATTTCACAATTTTCAGCATGTTATGCAAAAAGGTCTTTAACCCCCGGTTTTACTGGGTCTGAGCTGGCCTCGTCGCGGGCAAGCCCGCTCCCACAGGAAATACAGAAGCTTCAAAACGGCGCGGTACCTGTGGGAACGGGCTCGCCCGCGAAGAGGCCGGCACAGGATAAACAGGCGAAAAAAAGCCCCGCCGAAGCGGGGCTCATCATGCAGCTGATTACGCAAAGATGATGTCTTCGCCTTCCACCGTGGCGGTGATCGCCGTGCCGGGCAGGAATTTTCCGGACAGGATCAGTTGCGCCAGCGGGTTCTCGATCCAACGCTGGATCGCCCGCTTCAGCGGCCGTGCGCCATACACCGGGTCGTAACCCACCGCGATCAGCTTGTCCAATGCCTCAGGGCTCAGGCTCAGCGCCAGTTCGCGCTCGGCCAAGCGGCTGCGCAGGCGGCCCAGCTGGATCTCGGTGATACCGGCGATCTGCTCGCGGCCCAGCGGTTCGAACACCACCACTTCATCGATCCGGTTGATGAACTCCGGACGGAAGTGCGCCCCTACCGCATCCATCACCGCCGCACGCTGTGCATCACGATCACCCACCAGCTCCTGGATCTGCGCCGAGCCCAGGTTGGAGGTCATCACGATCACCGTATTGCGGAAGTCCACGGTGCGGCCATGGCTGTCGGTCAGGCGACCATCCTCAAGCACTTGCAGCAGCACGTTGAACACATCCGGGTGGGCTTTCTCCACCTCGTCCAACAGCACCACCGAGTACGGCTTGCGGCGTACCGCTTCGGTCAGGTAACCGCCCTCTTCATAACCCACATACCCTGGTGGGGCGCCGATCAGGCGAGCCACGGAGTGTTTCTCCATGAACTCGGACATGTCGATGCGCACCATGGCCTCTTCGGTGTCGAACAGGAACTCGGCCAGCGCCTTGCACAGTTCGGTCTTGCCCACACCGGTCGGGCCAAGGAACAGGAACGAACCACTCGGCCGGTTCGGGTCGGACAGGCCGGCGCGCGAACGGCGCACGGCGTTGGCCACGGCGGTGACGGCTTCGTGCTGGCCAATCACGCGCTGGTGCAGCAGTTCTTCCATCTTCAGCAGCTTTTCGCGCTCGCCTTCGAGCATCTTGGACACCGGAATGCCGGTCCACTTGGACACCACTTCGGCAATTTCTTCCTCGGTGACCTTGTTGCGCAACAGCTGGTTCTCGGTCTTGCCATGCTGGTCGACCATCTGCAGGCTGCGCTCCAGGTCCGGGATCACCCCGTACTGCAGCTCGGCCATGCGGCTCAGGTCACCTTTGCGACGGGCAGCTTCCAGCTCCTGGCGGGACTGCTCGATCTTTTGCTGGATCTGCGCCGAGCCCTGCACTTCTGCTTTTTCGGACGCCCAGATCTCTTCCAGGTCGGAGTACTCGCGCTCCAGGCGCTCGATTTCCTCCTGGAGTTTTTCCAGGCGTTTTTTTGCCGCTTCGTCTTCTTCTTTCTTCAGCGCCTGCGATTCCACCTTCAGCTGGATCAGGCGACGGTCGAGGCGGTCGAGCACTTCCGGCTTGGAGTCGATTTCCATGCGGATGCGGCTGGCCGCTTCGTCGACCAGGTCGATGGCCTTGTCCGGCAGCTGGCGGTCGGTGATGTAGCGATGGCTGAGCTTGGCCGCAGCGATGATCGCGCCGTCGGTGATGGCCACCTTGTGGTGCACTTCATAGCGTTCTTTCAGGCCGCGCAGAATGGCAATGGTGTCTTCCTCGCTCGGCTCTTCCACCAGTACTTTCTGGAAGCGGCGCTCCAATGCGGCGTCCTTCTCGATGAACTGGCGGTATTCGTTGAGCGTGGTGGCACCGACGCAATGCAGCTCGCCCCGGGCCAGGGCCGGCTTGAGCATGTTGCCGGCGTCCATGGCGCCCTCGCCTTTGCCGGCGCCGACCATGGTGTGCAGCTCGTCGATGAACAGGATGATCTGGCCTTCCTGTTTGGACAGCTCGTTGAGCAGCGACTTGAGGCGCTCTTCGAACTCGCCGCGGTACTTGGCACCGGCGATCAACGCACCCATGTCAAGCGCCAGCAGACGCTTGCCTTTAAGGCCGTCGGGCACCTCACCGTTGATGATGCGCTGGGCCAGGCCTTCGGCAATGGCGGTCTTGCCCACGCCGGGTTCGCCGATCAGCACCGGGTTGTTCTTGGTGCGCCGCTGCAGCACCTGGATGGTGCGGCGGATTTCGTCGTCACGGCCGATCACCGGGTCGAGCTTGCCATCTTCGGCACGCTTGGTCAGGTCGACGGTGTACTTGTCCAGGGCCTGGCGCGATTCTTCGACATTGGCATCGTTCACTGCCGCGCCGCCGCGCAGGTTGTTGATGGCGTTTTCCAGGGCCTTCTTGCTCACGCCCTGGCTCAGCAGCAGCTTGCCGAGCTTGCTGTTCTCGTCCATGGCGGCGAGCAGCACCAGCTCGCTGGAAATGAACTGGTCACCCTTCTGCTGGGCCAGGCGGTCCGCCTGGTTGAGCAGGCGCGCCAGGTCCTGCGACATGTTCACGTCGCCGGTGGGGTTCTGGATTTTCGGCAGCTGGTCGAGCTCTTTTACCAGCGTCTGGCGCAGGCTGTTGATGTCGAAGCCGACCTGCATCAGCAGCGGCTTGATCGAACCACCTTGCTGCTCGATCAGCGCCTGCAGCAGGTGCAGGGGCTCGATGGCGGGGTGGTCCATGCCGACGGCCAGGGACTGGGCATCGGATATGGCTAATTGAAGTTTGCTGGTCAAACGGTCTATTCGCATGGGAGTACCTTCCTTTAAAGGGCAGGTCGGAGCGATGGACAGCGCCTGTTCATGAAGAAACCTGCCTGAGATGCCCTTATAGATAAGGGTGATTCTGGAAGATTCAAGCGTAGCGGGGTTGACCGGGGTCAGTCGGATGGATTAGCGGTGCATTCTTCGCGAGCAAGCCCGCTCCCACAGGAATATCACTCTCTCGAAGTCGGTGGTGGACGACCTGTGGGAGCGGGCTTGCCCCGCGAAGAGGCCGGAGCAGTCAGCGAGGATCTAACCAGACCAATGAAGCAAAGCGCCCACCCTGGGGGGTGCGGCGATAGGAAAAGAAACGCGCATCGCTGACCGTGCACAAACCGCCACCGTAAACCGCCGTCACCCCACGCGCCGCCAGGCGAATGCGTGCGAGCTTGTAAATGTCGGCCATCAGCTTGCCCGGGCGCTCACCCTCGACAAAGGCTTCGGCAGCCTCCGGGTGAATGGCGGTGAAGGCACCACGCACTTCCAGTCCCACCTCGAACGCCTGCGGGCCGATCGCCGGACCCAGCCATACCAGCACGTCTTCAGGTGGCAATGCCAACCGATCGAGGGTGGCCTCCAGCACGCCACCGGCCAATCCGCGCCAGCCGGCATGGGCCGCCGCCACGCGGGTTCCTGCGCGGTCGCAGAACAGCGCGGGCAGGCAGTCGGCCGTCATCACGGTGCAGGCGATGCCGGGCTGGTCGGTCCAGCTGGCGTCGGCTTCGGCGACTACCGACGGGTCGGCATCCGCCACCACCAGGCCATGCACTTGCTTGAGCCAGGCGGGCTGGATGGCGAACTCATCGCTCAGGCGACGGCGATTCTCGGCGACCGCCTGCGGCGCGTCGCCGACGTGATCACCCAGATTGAAGGATTCGTAGGGCGGCAGGCTGATGCCGCCCTGGCGGGTGGTGACACAGGCGCGTACCGAGGCCGGGGCAGGCCAATCGGGGAACAGCAGCGACTGCGTCAGGCCACTCATCCGATAAAGCTCTCGCGGTCCTGGTTGAGCAGCGACAGCAGCCAGGTGAAGTCATCTGGCAAAGGCGACTCCCACTTCATCACTTCACCGGTGATGGGGTGGCGCAGCGCCAGGAAACGCGCATGCAGCGCCTGGCGAGGGAAGGTCTTGACCGCTTCGACCATGGCCACGCTGGCCGCCGGCGGAATGCGGAAACGCACGCCGTACGTCTGGTCGCCGACCAGCGGATAACCGACATGCGCCATGTGCACACGAATCTGGTGGGTACGGCCGGTTTCCAGCTTGACCCGCACATGGGTGTGCGAACGGAAGCGCTTGAGCACCCGGTAGTGGCTGACCGCCGGCTTGCCACCGTCCGTCACCGCCATGCGCTGACGCAGGCCGCCATGACGGCCGATCGGGGCGTCGATCTTGCCACCGGCGATCACCACCCCAACCACGATGCATTCGTAGATCCGGCTGACGGAGCGGCTCTGCAGCTGCTCGACCAGGTTGGTCTGCGCCTGCAGGGTCTTGGCGACGACCATCAGACCGGTGGTGTCTTTGTCCAGGCGATGGACGATACCGGCACGCGGCACATTGATGATATCTGGCACGTGGTGCAGCAAGGCATTGAGCAACGTACCGCTGGCGTGACCGGCGGCCGGGTGCACGACAAGCCCGGCAGGCTTGTTGATCACCATGATATGGTCGTCTTCATAGACGATATCCAGCTCGATGTCTTCGGCGACCCAGTCGCCCTGGGCCTCTTGCTCGGCCTCCAGGGCCAGCATCGAGCCACCATGCACGGTGTCACGCGGGCGCACGACGGCGCCATCGACCGTCAGGCGGCCTTCTTTGATCCACGTGGTAAGCCGCGAACGCGAGTATTCAGCGAACAATTGGGCGGCGACCTGGTCGAGGCGTTGACCGCCCAGTTCGGACGGTACCTCTGCGCTAAGTTGAATGATCTCGGACATGCTCGATTCGGCGGGCGTACAGCCTTTGGTTTCGGCTGCACGCTTGTGGTTAAATACGGCTTCTTTTGTCCCGGGGTTGGCCGGGGCGCTCATCATAACAGGACGGCACCGCCCAAGACAGCGGCCGTCAAAGGGACGCAAGCCGCCATGCAAGTGAAACACCTGCTGCTGATCGCCATCCTCGGGCTTACCGCGGCCTGTTCCTCTAATAAAGAGGTCATTGACGAGAACCTCAGCGAGACCGAGCTGTACCAGCAAGCTCAGGCCGACCTGGACAACTCCAGCTATAACAGCGCCGTGAACAAGCTCAAGGCCCTGGAGTCGCGCTACCCGTTCGGCCGTTACGCCGACCAGGCGCAGCTCGAGCTGATCTACGCCAACTACAAGAACTCCGAGCCAGAGGCCGCCAAGTCGGCTGCCGAGCGCTTCATCCGCCTCCACCCACAGCACCCGAACGTCGACTACGCCTACTACCTCAAGGGCCTGACCTCGTTCGACCAGGACCGCGGCCTGCTGGCGCGTTTTCTGCCGCTGGACATGACCAAGCGTGACCCGGGCGCCGCGCGTGACTCGTACAACGAGTTCGCCCAGCTGACCAGCCGCTTCCCCAACAGCCGTTACGCACCGGACGCCAAGCAGCGCATGATCTACCTGCGCAACTTGCTGGCTGCCTATGAAATCCACGTGGCCGACTACTACCTGAGCCGCCAGGCTTACGTAGCTGCCGCCAACCGTGGCCGCTACGTGGTGGAAAACTTCCAGGAAACCCCATCGGTCGGCGACGGCCTGGCCGTGATGGTCGAGGCGTACCAGAAGATGCACCTGGACGAACTGGCGGCCTCCAGCCTGGAAACCCTCAAGCTCAACTACCCTGACCATCCGAGCCTCGCCGACGGCGAGTTCCAGCCCAAGCAGGCCGAGTCCGATGGCCGTGGCTGGCTGTCCAAGGCGACCCTGGGCCTGATCGAAACCGACACGCCACTGCCGCCGGGTGAAACCCGCGCCAACCAGGACGTGGTCCGCCAGTTCCAGGACGCCCGCGCCGAGATGCCGCAGGACCTGCTGCCGAAAGACGAAAACGGCGACCCGATCCTGCCGGAAGGGCCGAAAGAAGCCGAGAAAGACCGCTCGTGGTTCAGCTACATGACCTTTGGTCTGTTCGACTGACTCACCGCGATACGAGAAAGGGAGGCCTGAGGCCTCCCTTTTTTATTAGCCGCGCCCTAGACTATCGGCTTCTTATCTCGACAAGCTGAACACCATGGTTCGCCTACTTTTCTGGATCGCCCTGATCGCCGCCGCGTTCTGGCTGTGGCGCAAATTCAAGATCAGCCAGCAATCGCCGTCCGAGCCGAAACTCGACGCCCCGTTGCAGATGGTGCGCTGCGCCCATTGCGGCGTGCACCTGCCCAATGATCGGGCGCTGCACCGCGGCAATGAGTGGTATTGCAGCCCGTCGCATCTGGAGCAAGGGCCCGGCCGGCAAGGCTGAGCACATTACCCAGTGGGACCGGCTTCAGCCGCGAGCACCGGCGAAGCCGGTGCCATTCACCGCGTCGCTTGCTTCGCGGCTAAAGCCGCTCCCACACGGCACATATCCCTCCCCGACCCTTTCGCACTGTTTACGACCCCCTCCCCGCCCCCAGCATTGACCGCTACCAACAAAATTCGCTAAATCCTATTTATCCGCATAAATACGAAAAATAGCGATATGCTCAAACCCAAACGCAAGCGCCAGAAGCTGTCCGACGTGATCGTCGAATCGGTCAAGCGCTCGATCGTCACCGAAGCCTTGCACCCCGGCGACCGCCTGCCGACCGAGCGTGAGCTGATGGAGCACTTCGAGTGCTCCAAAGGCACAGCCCGTGAAGCGCTCAAGGCCCTGGAGGTCGAAGGGCTGGTCAGTACCCGCACCGGCCCCAGCGGTGGCGCCTACCTCAATGAAGTCGGCACCGAGCCGGCCAGCCGCGCGCTGCGCAACTACCTGCACTTCCAGCATCTGGACGGCGAGCAGGTATACCAGCTGCGCAAAGTCATCGAAGTTGAGCTGGCGGTGTCGGTCATGGGCCAGTTGAGTGAAGCGGACTATGCCGCGCTGCAGGCCAACATCGATTTTTGCAGCACCCCCGAAGACAGCGAAGAAGGCCAGCGCGAGCAGCGTCTGGCGGAGCTGGAGTTCCACACCCTGCTGGCGAACCGTTGCGCCAACCCGCTGCTGCGCTTCATGGCGGTGTTCCTCAACGACCTGCTGCGCGACCTGGTCGTGCTGAAAAAAGCCTACCTGCCCAAGCGCCAGCAGTTCGCCGCCGCCAACATCGACTACCACAAGCAACTGCTGCTCGCCCTACGCGCCAGCGACGAGCCCGCCGTGCGCCGGTTGATGCACGAACACATGTGCGATGCCGAACACCACATGACCGCGCTGGAAGGCGAGGTTGCCCGCAACTTTCTGCTGGAGTTTCCCCACCACCACTGATCCGCCTGGAAAGAGGCCTGCATACAGGCCCGGCCGCACCGCTTTGTCATTGCACTCCTGCCTAATAACCACAACCAAGGAGTTACTCATGCAAAGACGTACCCTGCTCAAGGCAGGCCTTGCCCTGGGTGCCTTAGGTAGCCTCCCCCTGGGGGCGAACCGGGCATTTGCCGACGAACCGTTGACCTTCTACGGGCTCAAATCCATGTCTGGTGCCTTTGCCAGCTACGGCAAGTACGCCGACATGGGTTCGCGCCTGGCCATCGCCGAGTACCCGCAACTGCTCGGCCACCCGCTCAAGTACAAAGTCATCGACACCGAAGGCAACGCCGGCAAGGCGGTGCGCAAGGTACAGGAAGCCATCGGCCAGGATGGTGCACGCTTCTTCCAGGGCTGTACCTTGTCGTCCTCGGCACTGGCAGTGTCGAAGGAAATCCACAAGGCCGGTGGTGTGTTCATGACGCCGGTCGGCGCCGACGAGATCACCGGCAAGGACTGCAACGCCTCGACCTTCCGCTGGTCGGTGCCCACCTATGGCGCCATCCGCGAGACGCTGATCCCGATGATTCGCCAGCTGCCTCAGGCCAAGCGCTGGTACACCATCACCCCGCAATACGTGTTCGGCGATGCGCTGCTGGACAACGCCCGCAAGGTATTCGCCGAATTCGGCGTGGAGCACATCGGCAACAGCTACCACTCGCTGCAGGAGCAGGAGTTCTCCGGTTACCTGACCAACGCCATTGCTGCCAAGCCCGATGTGCTGGTATTGCTCAACTTCGGCAGCCAAGCGTCCAACGCCCTGCGCCAGGCGGTCAACTTCGGCATCAAGGACCGCATGAAAGTGCTGATGGTGTGGTCGGCCGGCCTCGACCAGTTCCAGGAGCTGGGCAGCGATGTGCTGGAAGGCGTTTATCTTGGCGCACAGTACTGGCACCAGGTCGACACACCGCTCAACAGGCAGCTGGTCGCCGCCACTCAAAAAGCCTACGGCATCAACCCAAACTACCCGCTGGCCGCCGACTACATCGGCACCAAGGTCATGCTCGAAGCGATCACCAAGGCCGGCACGCTCGATGGCGCCAGCGTATCCGCCGCCTTGCAGGGCATGCGCTTCCAGGGCCCGACCGGTGATGAACTGATCCGCCCCGGCGACCACCAGGTGCTCAAGGACTATTACCTGCTGCGCGGCAAGCCCCAGGGGCAGATGCGCGACGCAGACGACCTCGCCGAAGTTATCAGCGCTGGGCGCTCATTCGTCGAAATCGACCACACCGGTTGCGCCTTGGCCTGAAGCTGCGGCGTTAGTCAAACACTCGTACAGGCAGGCGCACCGCGCGCTGTCGAGGGCACACTCATGCTCGATTTGTACCTGTTCCAACTGCTCAACGGCTTGGGGTTGGGGATGATCTACTTCCTCATCGCCGTGGGCCTGACGATCATTTTCGGCCTGCTCAACTTCGTCAACTTCGCCCACGGCGCGTTCTTTCTGCTCGGCTCATACCTCTGCTACACCGCCGTCGCTGTCACCGGCAACTTCTGGCTGGCCTTGCTGATCGCCCCGCTGGTGGTGGCGGCGCTGGCCTGGGTGGTCGAGCGCCTTTTGATCAAACGCATCTACCACTTGCCGCACACCTTCCAGATCCTGGTCACCTTGGGGATAGCACTGATCATCCAGGAAGCTTCGGTGCTGATCTGGGGCCCGGTAGGCAAGAGCATCGCGGTGCCGCCAGAGCTGCGCGGGGTACTGATCCTCGGTGACTTCATTTACCCGTACTACCGCTTGTTCCTGATTGGCTTCGCCGCATTGATCGGCCTGGGCCTGTGGCTGCTGCTGGAACGCACCCGCTTCGGCGCCTTGGTACGCGCCGGCAGCGAGAGCACCGAAACCGTATCGCTGCTGGGCACCAATATCTTCCGCTTGTTCTCGCTGACCTTCGCCCTGGGCGTGGGCCTGGCCGGTGTCGCGGGCGTGCTGTTCGCACCGCTGCGCGGCGCCCAGCCGTTCGTCGGCCCGGAAATCCTCGGCATCGCCTTCGTGGTGGTGGTGATCGGTGGCATGGGCTCGTTCGGTGGCGCTCTGGTCGGCGGGCTGCTGGTGGGCGTGGTGCAAAGCATGATGACCAGCCTCTGGCCACAAGGCGCCAGCTTGATGATCTACGGCGCCATGGCCGCAGTCATTCTGGTCCGCCCCTATGGCCTGTTCGGGAGAGCATGACGATGAGCGAGAAGAATCCATTGCCCGTGGCCCATGGCCGCGCCCCTGCCCTGCTGTTACTGGTCATCATCAGTTTGGTGGCGCTACCGCTGATACTGCCGTCGGCCACCCTGGCCACCGAAATCCTGATCTTTGCCCTGGCGGCGCTGGCCTGCAACCTGTTGCTCGGCTACACCGGCCTGCTGTCGTTCGGCCAGGGCATCTTCTTCGGCGTGGGCGCTTACGGCGCTGCGCTGCTGATGATCCACCTCAAATGGGGCATGTTCAGTGCCTTGCTTGGCGCGGCGCTGTTCGGTGCCTTTCTGGCCTTGCTGGTCGGGGCTCTGGCGATTCGCCGCAAGGGCATCTACTTCGTGATGCTGACCCTGGCCTTCAGCCAGATGGCCTATTTCCTGGCCTACACCCTGAGCGGCTGGACCGGAGGCGACAACGGCCTGCTCGATGTCCCACGGCCGAACATCGAGATCGCCGGCCATGTGCTGGTCGACCTGGCTGACCCCCGCCACTTCTATGTGTTCGTCGCGGTGCTGTTCCTGCTGATCTTCGCCGGCGCGCTGCGGGTAATCCGCTCGCCATTCGGCAGCACGCTGCTGGCGATTCGCGAGAACGAGACCCGCGCCGCCGCCATCGGCTACGACACCCGCCACTTCAAGATCCTGGTGTTCATGCTGTCCGGCGCCATCACCGGCATTGCCGGGGCGCTGTACGCGATGCTGTTGCACTTCGCCCCGCTGTCGAACATCGACCTGATGATGAGCGAGAACATCCTGATCATGACCATCGTCGGCGGCACCGGCTCGTTGTTCGGTTCGCTGCTCGGTGCCGGCGCCATCGTGGTGTTGGGCGATGTGCTGTCGGAGCTGTGGCCGCGCTGGCTGATGCTGCTGGGGGCGATCCTGATCCTGGTGGTGGTGTTCATGCGCGGCGGTTTGTGGGGCGGATTGGCCGCACTGGGCAAACGCCTGACGTCGCCGCGTGGCGCTGCCGACAAATCCGCAGCCAAGACAGAGGAGACCCTGTGATGAGCGATTACCTCCTGGAAACTCGCAACCTGGAATTGGCCTACGGGCCGTTCAAGGCGGTCGCAGGCGTCGACCTGAAGGTCCAAGCCGGCACCATCCATACGGTCATCGGCCCCAACGGCGCCGGCAAGACCAGCCTGTTCCACTGCCTGACCGGCGAACGCCAGGCCACCAGCGGCAAGATCCTGTTCAACGGCAAGGACATCATCCGCAAGCCGTCCCACGGCCGCGTGGCGCTGGGCATGGCGCGCTCGTTCCAGCTCACCAGCCTGTTCCAGAACCTGTCGGTGCGCGAAAACCTGCGCCTGGCCGCCCAAGGCCGCGACGGCCTGGGCGCGCTGAACTTCTGGCGCAGCGTGGAGCACAAGCGCAGCCACTGGAACACCGCCGACCAGGTGCTGGAGCGCCTGAAGCTGACCGCCCGCGCCGACACCCTGGCCGGCGAGCTGTCGCACGGCCAGCAACGGGTGCTGGAGGTGGGCATGTCGATCTGCGCCAAACCGACGCTGCTGATGCTCGACGAGCCGACTTCAGGCATGGGCATCGACGACATCCCGGTGATGACCGACCTGATCAGCGACCTGGGCCGCGACCATACCGTGCTGTTGATCGAGCACAACATGAGCATCGTCATGTCGATCAGCCAGCGCATCACCGTCATGAGCCACGGCCAGATTCTGGTCGAGGGCACCCCGGAACAGGTGCGCAACGACGCCCGCGTGCGCACCGCCTACCTTGGAGAGGCCGCCTGATGCTCAACGTCGAATCAATCCATTCCTACTACGACAAGAGCCATGTGCTCGAAGGGGTTTCGCTGCAGGTCGGTGCCGGCGAGCTGGTGACGCTACTGGGGCGCAACGGTGCCGGCAAGACCACCACCCTGCGCAGCATCCTCGGCATCGTCCGCCCGCGCCAGGGGCAGATCAGTTTCAACGGCCAGCAGCTGGTCGGCCGCGAAATCTTTGACATCGCTCGCCAAGGCATTGCCCTGGTGCCGGAGCATCGCGGCATTTTTCGCCAGCTCAGCGTCGAGGAAAACCTGAACATCGCCGTGCGCAAGGGCAGCCGCTGGCAGCTCAAAGACGTCTACGGCATGTTCCCGCGCCTTGAAGAGCGTCGCCGCAACGGCGGCTTCGCCCTCTCCGGCGGCGAACAACAGATGCTGGCCATCGCCCGCGCCCTGCTCAACGACCCCAAGTTGCTGATCCTCGATGAGCCCACCGAGGGCCTGGCTCCGGTGATCGTCGATGAACTGGTGAAGATCTTGCGGCGGATCAAGGGCGAAGGCCTGTCGATCCTGCTGGTGGAGCAGAACCTGATGGTCTGCGACGCCCTCGCCGACCGCCACTACGTACTCGAACAGGGCCGTGTGGCTTACCAGGGCAGCGCTGCGCAATTCCGCGAAGACCCGAGCATCAAGAACCGCTACCTGGCCCTGAGCGCCTGACAGGAGAATGCCCATGAACACCCGCATCGATCCCTCGCAGCACCTGCTCGGCCAAGGCGCGCTGATCAGCCGCGAGCGCCTCTGGCAATCGCTGATGGACCTGGCCAAGCTCGGCGCCACCGCCAAGGGCGGCGTGTGTCGCCTGGCCCTGACCGACCTTGACCGCCAGGCCCGCGACTTGTTCGTGCGCTGGTGCACAGAGGCCGGCTGCACGGTCAGCGTCGACGCCATTGGCAACATTTTCGCCCGACGCCCGGGGCGTAACCCGGCCTTGGCGCCGGTGATGACCGGCAGCCATATCGACACCCAGCCCACCGGCGGCAAGTTCGATGGTTGCTACGGGGTAATGGCCGGGCTGGAGGTGATTCGCACCCTCAATGACCTGCAGCTGACCACCGAGGCGCCGCTGGAGGTGGTGGTGTGGACCAATGAAGAAGGTTCGCGCTTCCCGCCGTGCATGATGGGCTCTGGCGTGTTCGCCGGTAAGTTCGGCCTGCAGGAGACCCTGGACAAGGTCGATGACCAGGGCCTGTCGGTCGGCGCGGAATTGACGCGCATAGGCTACGCCGGCCCGCGCGTGCCCACCGGGCATGCCGTGGGCGCCTACTTCGAAGCGCATATCGAACAAGGCCCGGTGCTCGAAGACCAACGCACCACTATCGGCGTGGTCCAGGGCTGCCTGGGGCAGAAGTGGTTCGACCTGGTGCTGACCGGCGTCGAAGCTCACGCAGGCCCTACGCCGATGCACCTGCGCAAGGACGCCCTGGTCGGCGCCGCCGAAGTCGTCGCGGCGGTCAACCGCGTGGCCCACGCCCACCAGCCGCATGCCTGCGGTACCGTGGGTTGCCTGACCCTGCACCCAGGCTCGCGCAACGTCATCCCCGGCCAGGTGCACATGACCCTCGACTTGCGCCACCTTGACCCCGAGCACTTGGCCGCCATGGTCGCCGAGGTACGTCAGGCGATCGCTGCCAGCACAGCCAAACACGGGCTGAGTTTCGAACTGACGCCAACCGCCGATTTCCCTCCGCTGTACTTTGCCGAGCAGTGCGTTGACGCCGTGCGCCAGGGCGCGCGTGAGCTGGGCCTGAGCCACATGGATATCGTCAGCGGCGCCGGCCACGACGCAATTTTCCTCGCCGAGCTGGGCCCGGCCGGGATGATCTTCGTGCCGTGCGAAGGCGGCATCAGCCACAACGAAATCGAAAACGCCGCGCCACAGGATTTGGCCGATGGCTGCGACGTGCTGTTGCGGGCCATGTACCAAGCCGCCAACCAGGGAGCGTATTGAGATGCCCGGTAAAACCTCAATCGGTGAATTCACCGCCGTCGAATTGCTCGACCTGTATCAGCGCCGCCAGCTGTCACCCGTCGAGGTGATCGACGACGTGCTGGCCCGCATCGGCCTGCACAATCCGGCAGTCAACGCCTACTGCCACGTGGACGGCGAAGGCGCCCGCGGCGCTGCCCGCGCCAGTGAGCAACGCTGGCAGCGCGGTGAGCCGTGTGGCCGCCTGGACGGTGTGCCCGCGTCAATCAAGGACCTCACCCTGACCTGCGGCATGCCCACGCGCAAAGGCTCGCGCACCACGTCGGCTGCTGGGCCGTGGGAGGTCGATGCGCCCCTCACCGCGTTCATGCGTGACGCCGGCGCGGTGCTGGTCGGCAAGACCACCACACCGGAGTTTGGCTGGAAAGGTGTGACCGACAACCCGTTGTACGGCATCACCCGCAACCCTTGGGATACGCGCATGACTGCCGGCGGCTCATCCGGTGGTGCAGCGGCTGCCGCCGCGCTGAACCTGGGCGTGCTGCACCAAGGCAGTGATGCCGGCGGTTCGATCCGTATCCCCTGCGCGTTCACCGGCACGTTCGGCATCAAACCCACCTTCGGCTACGTGCCGCAATGGCCGGCCAGCGCCATGACCGTGCTCTCACACCTCGGGCCCATGACCCGCACCGTCGACGATGCGGTGCTGATGCTCGACTGCGTAGCCCGTCCCGACGCCCGCGACGGGCTGGCCGGGGCGGCTCGGCAGGCACCGTGGCTGGGCAAGCAGCAGGATCTGCGAGGCCTGCGCATCGCCTACAGCGCCGACTTCGGCTACGTCCAGGTCGATCCGCAGATACAAGCGTTGGTGGCACAAGCGGTGCAGCGCCTGGCACGGTTGGGGGCGCAGGTGGAGGAAGTCGACCCAGGCTTCGCTGACCCGATGGATACCTTCAATACGCTGTGGTTCGCCGGGGCTGCGCGGCTGGCAAGCGCCTTCAGCAATGAGCAACGGGAGCTGCTCGACCCTGGCCTGCGCTGGATCGCCGAACAAGGCGAGCAGATCAGCCTGAACGCGTACACCCAGGCGCTGGAGGCGCGGGGTGAGTTGATTGCGCGGATGAATGCCTTCCACCAGCGGTATGACGTGCTGCTGTCACCGATGCTGCCGCTGACGGCGTTCGAGGCGGGGCACAACGTGCCGCCGGGGTCGGGGATGGGGCAGTGGATGGAGTGGACGCCGTTCAGCTATCCGTTCAATTTGACTCAGCAGCCGGCAGCGTCGGTGCCGTGTGGGTTTACCCGGGAGGGGTTGCCGGTGGGGTTACAGGTGGTGGCCGGGCGCTTTGCCGATGAGCACGTGCTGCGGGTGTGCAAGGTGTATGAACAGCACTATCCGAGCCAGCATTTGCAGGCGCCGATAGTTAGCTGAGATCCAAGTTTTGTGTTGGCCTTCCCGGCCCTTTCGCAGGCAAGCCCACTCCCAGAATGACCGCAGCGCGGCGAAATCTGTGGGAGCGGGCTTGCCGCGAATGGCCCGCGCAGCGGGCCCGGCGATTTCAGCCCAGACGCCCGGCCGGAGCATACGGCGCCGGATCAATAATCGGCTCCGCCCCCGTCAACAGGTCCGTAAACAACTGACACGAAGCCGGCGCCAGCACCAGCCCATTGCGGTAATGCCCACAGTTCAACCACAACCCCTCATGCCCTGGCACCCGCCCGATGTAGGGAATGCCTTCAGGCGACCCCGGTCGCAGCCCGGCCCAGTGCCCCACCACCGTGGCATCCTTCAATGCCGGCAGCAGTTCCACCGCCGAGGCCTTGAGGCTTGCCAGCGCATCCTCGGTCGGCGTCTTGTCGTACCCGGCATGCTCCAACGTGCTACCGACCAGAATATGCCCGTCCCGGCGCGGAATCGCATAGCGCCCCTTGGCCAGCACCATGCTCGGCAAAAAGTTCTCGGCACACTTGAACAGAATCATCTGGCCCTTCACCGGTTCCACCGGCAGCGCCAGGCCGAGCGTGCGCAACAGGTCGCCGCTCCAGGCGCCAGCACTGAGCACCACCTCATCAGCCGACAGCACGCCATCTTCTGTCTGCACACCAGTGATGCGCCCGCCTTCATGAGCGAAGCCGGTAATCTGGCAGTTTTCGCGCAAGGTCACGTTGGGCAAGGCGAGCAGCGCCGCCTTGAGCGACTTCACCAGCCGTGGATTTCGCACGTTGGCCACGCCAGCCATGTAGATGGCACGCTTGAAACCGGGGCCCATCACCGGGACCGCGTCGTAGGTCGCAGAGATATCCACAGCACTGAGCGGCCGCCGCTCGCGCTCCGCCCAGGCCAGGGCCTCGGCCTCGTCGTCCAGATCGAGCCAGTACAAGCCGGTGGTATGGACCTCAGGGTCGATACCGGTGCTGGCGAACAGGCGCTCGCCCAGCTGTGGATAAAAGTCCTGTGACCAGTGCGCCAGCGCGGTGACTGCCGGGCTGTAGCGCCAAGGGTACAAAGGCGAAACGATACCGCCGCCGGCCCAAGATGACTCGCGGCCCACTTCGCCCTGATCGCACACCACCACCTGGCCAACCTTCGCCGCCAGGTTGAACGCCGTCAGCAGGCCGATCACGCCGCCACCGACCACCACTACTCGCTTGCTCATCTGTCGATCCAACACCTGAAGTAAAACCGCGATGCACGGGCATCATTCAACCTTCAGCTTCCCCAACAGCGCTCGCTGGCCTCGGTGCCGCCAGGATTGCTCTGCACGCCAGCCTGGTCGAGCTGAAAATCACCACAGCGATCTTCGGCCATCAGGCCATGCGGCAGCCGCCGTGCGCGCAACGTGAAGGTGTCGCTGCCGCGTTGGGCCTGCAGGCTGTAGTGACGGTTGGCGGTGGGCAATGCCGGATCGCCCTCGGCGTACTGACCCGTGCGCACGCGATGGCGCTCCAGGCGCAAAGCGGCGTCATGCAGCAGGCCAACCACTTCGCTGCGTGCGGCTCGCCTGAGCTGGTCGCTGTAACTGGGGTAGGCAATGGCTGCCAGAATGCCGGTGACGGCCACGACAATCAACAACTCGATCAGGCTCAGGCCCTGCTGCATGTCAGTCTTCCTTCAGTCTTTGCCGCCAGAGAATGCGCTGGGGGACCTGTGCTTGAGCAGCCGGGACGGCATAGACCGTTTCCAGCACCTGCCTTGCCGCGAGCTGACGGCTTACGGCCGTGACGCGGTACAGCGTGACCGGCTCATCCTCCGGCATGTGCAGGGCACGCGTACTTACGCCCAGGTTCTGCAGTTGGAAGAATCCGTCTTTGCTGGCTTGCCATCGCCCATCAAGGTCATGGGGGCGTGCAGGTGGTAGGCAGACCTGGCACAAGGCTGGCGGCGCACGTAGCACCTCGTCCTCAGCGGCCTGCAACGTGACCTCTGCCTGTTCAAAGGCTTGCAAGCTGTCGCGTAAGTAGCCACTCATGCGTGTCTCCACCAAGGCATCTCGCAGGGCGGATGCCGCCAGCAGGCCAAGCAATAGGCTCAGAACCAGCGCCAGCAGGAGTACCATGCCACGCTGACGCTTCATGGTCGGGCCTGCGGGTTGCGCACTGCCACGCTGAGGTCGTAGCGCTGCTCGATATCCAACGTCGGCTCGTACAAGGTCAGAGCAATATCGACCCGCCCGCCCTCCAACGTCTGCACGTGTTCGAAACGTAGTTCGCGCACATGGTCGATCAGCGGCTGGAAGCTGGCCTTGCCTCGCTTGAGACTCAGCGTGGTCCCCGCGAGTTGATAGATATGTCGGCTAACCGCATACGACAAAGGTCGCTCGTTGCTCTTGGCCAGGTCCTCGCCAACCCGCACGTCGCGAATGCAGTCTGTTTGCAACGTCCATTCCGGCGCCCCGGCGTATCCGGGAAGCTCCGCCACTATCAGGGTCAGGCTGGTCGACCCTACGTGCAAAGGGTGAGCAAAAGCATCCCGCGAGGCCGAGTCTTTGAAGTCACCCGGTTTCAGGCGCAAGCAACCGAACATGCCGGCCATGCGAATATCCTGGGCGATACGCAGCAACACCAGCCGGGCATCTGCCTGCATGAGTAGCGCCGCGCCCTGCAACCGCCAGCTGTGGTGGGCGGAAACGAATAGCCGGCTGGCCGCCGTGAGCAGCATCAGCCCAATGGCAAGCGCCAACATGGCTTCGACCAGACCGAAGCCTCTGTGCCTACGCCTCATGGCTGGCGCACCGTGCCTGCAGCCCTGGCTCGCTCATGCAAGGTATGCGCGGCCAGCGCCTCTTGTACCTCGCGATGCGCCGCATCGGTGGCTTGCAATGCCTGGATCTGCAAAGCCGCTGCGGCAAACAAACCCGCACCGACCACCCCCACGGCCAACAAAACTTCCAGCAGCGTCATGCCCCGTTGCCTTGCGTGCATCCCTGCACCTCCTGCGACTTTTCCCGCGATGGCTTGAAACCTGGCCGACTGGACCTCTTGTCCGGTGAGCCTGAAGCTAAGCCAAGCACTTCCAGGGAGGAATGCACGATGAAGCAACAGGGCGTAACACTGATACAAATGATGTTCGCGTTGGCCATAGCAACGTTGCTGACACAACTTGGCATGCCGGCCTACGCCAAGTTGAGCGATGACCTACACAACGCGGCCGTGGCCCGCGACCTGGCCCAGGCGATGCGCAGCGCACGCAGCCATGCCGTCCTGCAAAGTCAGCCGGTACTGGTGCAACCTTTGGAAAAAGATTGGGGGAAAGGTTGGCAGGTGATGCTGGAGCATAACCATCAGATATTGCGTGAGCAGCGGCTCCCACGGCCCGTGCACATCGCGGCCAATATTGGCGGTCAAGTCAGGTTCAGTGCGCTGGGCGTTCCAATGAATGGCCACCGTGGCTGGCTGAGTGGCAGGCTGGAGCTCTGCGAGAAAACCGCCGGGCCAAGCCAGTACCGGGTGGTACTGGCAAGCAGCGGCAGGATCAGCCTGCGCACGAATGAACCGGAAAAGTCCCTGTGCGCAGGCCCTTGATCAGATCAGCGAGCGAACCCGCAGCTCTTTGGGCATGGAGAACGTGATGTTCTCCGGGCGCCCGTCCAGCTCTTCGGCGCCGGTAGCGCCCCAGGCCTTGAGCTGGTCGATCACGCCACGCACCAGCACTTCGGGGGCCGAAGCGCCGGCCGTGATGCCGATCCGTGCCGCCTGGTCGAACCAGCCGCGCTGCATGTCTTCGGCGCCATCGATGAGATAGGCCGGGGTACCCATGCGCTCGGCCAGCTCACGCAGGCGGTTGGAGTTGGAGCTGTTGGGGCTGCCCACCACCAGTACCACGTCGCACTCGCCGGCCAGTTGCTTGACGGCGTCCTGACGGTTCTGAGTGGCGTAGCAGATGTCGTCCTTGCGCGGGCCGCCGATGTTCGGGAAGCGTGCGCGCAGGGCATCGATGACACGGCTGGTGTCATCCATCGACAGCGTGGTCTGGGTAACGAAGGCGAGATGGTCCGGGTCGCGCACTTCCAGCTGGGCGACATCGTCCTCGTCTTCGACCAGGTAGATGGCGCCGCCGTTACTGGCGTCGTACTGACCCATGGTGCCTTCGACTTCCGGGTGCCCTTCGTGGCCGATGAGAATGCACTCACGGCCATCGCGGCTATATTTGGCGACCTCGATATGCACCTTGGTCACCAGTGGGCAGGTGGCGTCGAACACCTTCAGGCCACGGCCAGCGGCTTCCTGGCGCACGGCCTGGGAAACACCATGGGCACTGAAGATGACGATGACGTCGTCCGGTACCTGGTCCAGCTCTTCGACGAAGATGGCGCCACGGTTGCGCAGGTCTTCCACCACGAACTTGTTGTGCACCACTTCATGGCGCACATAGATCGGCGGGCCGAAGACTTCCAGCGCGCGGTTGACGATCTCGATCGCCCGGTCGACCCCGGCGCAGAAGCCGCGAGGGTTGGCGAGTTTGATTTGCATGCTCGGCTCCAGGCTTACAGGGCCTTCACCTCGAGGATCTCCACCTCGAAGGTCAGGGTCTTGCCAGCCAGTGGGTGATTGAAGTCGATGGTCACCTGGTCGTCATCAAATGCTTTGACCACACCCGGCAGCTCGGTGTTGGCGGCATCGTTGAAGATGATCAGCAGCCCCTCGGACAGCTCCATGCCCTCGAAGTTGGACCTCGGCATGACCTGCACATTCTGTGGATTGGGTTGGCCGAAGGCATTCTCCGGGGCCACCACCACTGTACGCTTGTCGCCAGCCTTGAAGCCGAACAACGCGCTTTCGAAACCCGGTAGCAGGTTGCCGTCGCCGACCTTGAAGGTGGCCGGCGCCTTGTCGAACGTGCTGTCGACGGTGTCGCCGTTTTCCAGGTGCAGCGCGAAGTGCAGGGTGACTTCGGTGTTCTGGCCGATACGGGTGTCAGTCATGGACCGGGTCCTCGGACTTCTTGCTCTTGAACATGTCCAGCGCCAGCATCACCGCACCAACGGTGATGGCGCTGTCGGCGATATTGAAGGCTGGGAAGTAATGGGTGTTCTTCCAGTGCACCAGGATGAAGTCGACCACATGGCCAAGCACGACGCGATCGTACAGGTTGCCAATGGCCCCACCCAGCACTAAGGCCAGTGCCACCGCCAGCCAGGTCTCGTTGCGCCCCAGGCGCTTGAGCCAGACCACCAGCACCGCACTGACCGCCATGGCGATCAGGGCGAACAGCCAGCGCTGCCAACCGGCACCATCGGCGAGGAAGCTGAACGCTGCACCGGTGTTATAAGCCAGGGTCCAGCTGAAGTAGTCGGGAATGACGACGATCTGCTGGTACATGGTCAGGGCATTGTTGAAGTACAGCTTGGTGGCCTGGTCGAGGACCAGGACCAGCAAGCTCAGCCACAGCCAGGGAAGGCGCCCGAAGCGCCCTGCCGAAGGGTTAGGCATAGTGGCGCACCTCACCGGAGCCGCTCAGGTTGTCGACGCAACGGCTGCAGATTTCCGGGTGCTCCGGGTGGCTGCCGACGTCGGCGCGGAAGTGCCAGCAACGGCCGCACTTGGCGTGGCCGGACTTGCCCACTTTCAGCTTGAGACCTTCGACTTCGGTGGCCACGGCTTCAGCCGGCGCCTGTACGAAAGGCACCACGCTGGCAGCGGAGGTAATCAGTACGAAGCGCAGCTCGTCGCCCAGCTTGGCCAGGTCGGCGCTCAGGCCTTCATCGGCGAACAGGGTGACTTCGGCCTGCAGGTTGCCGCCGATGACCTTGGCGGTACGCTGGTTTTCCAGTTCCTTGTTGACCGCGGCCTTGACTGCCATCACGCGGTCCCAGTAGGCACGGTCCAGCTCGGTGCCTTGCGGCAGTTCGCTGAGGCCTTGATACCAACCGTTGAGCATCACCGACTCGTTGCGCTCGCCCGGCAGGTACTGCCAGATTTCGTCGGCAGTGAAGGCCAGGATCGGCGCAATCCAGCGCACCAGCGCCTCGCTGATGTGGTACAGCGCGGTCTGGCAAGAACGGCGGGCGACACTGTTGGCACCGGTGGTGTACTGGCGGTCCTTGATGATGTCGAGGTAGAAGCCACCCAGCTCTTGCACGCAGAAGTTGTGGATCTTCGAATAGACGTTCCAGAAACGGTATTCGCCGTAATGCTCTTCCAGCTCGCGCTGCAGCAGCAGGGCACGGTCCACCGCCCAACGGTCCAGGGCGATCATTTCTTCCGGCTTCAGCAGGTCACGGGCCGGGTCGAAGCCAGACAGGTTGGAAAGCAGGAAGCGCGCGGTGTTGCGGATACGGCGGTAGGCGTCGGCGCTGCGCTGCAGGATCTGCTCGGAAACGGCCATTTCACCGGAATAGTCGGTGGCCGAGACCCACAGGCGCAGGATGTCGGCACCCAGGGTGTTATTGACCTTCTCCGGCTCGATGGTGTTACCCAGCGACTTGGACATCTTGCGGCCGTTCTCGTCCACGGTGAAACCGTGGGTCAGCAGCTCGCGGTACGGGGCGTGATTGTCGATGGCGCAACCGGTCAGCAACGACGAATGGAACCAGCCGCGGTGCTGGTCGGAGCCTTCCAGGTACAGGTCGGCGCGCGGACCGGTGGCGTGGCCGATGTCGTGCGAACCGCGCAGCACGTGCCAATGGGTGGTACCGGAGTCGAACCAGACGTCCAGGGTGTCAGTGATCTTGTCGTACTGGGCGGCCTCGTCACCGAGCAGTTCGGCGGCGTCCAGCTTGAACCAGGCCTCGATGCCTTCTTGTTCAACGCGCGCAGCCACGGCGTCCATCAACTCGACGGTGCGCGGGTGCAGCTCGCCGGTCTGCTTGTGCAGGAAGAACGGAATCGGCACGCCCCAGTTACGCTGACGCGAAATGCACCAGTCCGGGCGGTTGGCGATCATCGAGTGCAGGCGCGCCTGGCCCCAGGCCGGGACGAACGTGGTGTCTTCAATGGCCTTGAGCGCGCGTTCACGCAGCGGCTCGCCGGTGGTCGGCTGCTTGTCCATGCCGACGAACCACTGCGCGGTGGCGCGGTAGATCAGCGGAGTCTTGTGGCGCCAGCAGTGCATGTAGCTGTGGCTGATGGTTTCGGTGTGCATCAGCGCACCGACTTCGCTCAGCTTGTCGACGATGGCCGGGTTGGCCTTCCAGATGAACTGGCCGCCGAAGAACTCCAGCGACTCGACATACACGCCGTTGCTCTGCACCGGGGTGAGGATGTCGTCGTTGACCATGCCGTAGCGCTTGCAGGTGACGAAGTCGTCTTCACCGTAGGCAGGTGCGGAGTGAACCACACCGGTACCGGCGCCCAGTTCGACATAGTCGGCCAGGTAAATCGGCGACAGGCGGTCGTAAAACGGGTGGCGGAAGTTGATCAGCTCCAGGGCCGAACCAGGCGCGGTAGCGATCACCGAACCTTCCAGGTTCCAGCGCTTGAGGCAGGATTCAACCAGCTCTTCAGCCAGCACCAGCAGACGCTCGCCGGTATCGACCAGGGCGTACTTGAACTCTGGGTGGATATTCAGCGCCTGGTTGGCGGGGATGGTCCACGCAGTGGTGGTCCAGATCACGATCGCGGCGGGCTTGGCCAGCGAGGCCACACCAAATGCGGCGGCCAGCTTGTCGGCGTCGGCAACCGGGAAGGCCACGTCGATAGTCTGCGATTTCTTGTCGGCGTACTCGACTTCAGCCTCGGCCAGGGCCGAGCCACAGTCGAAGCACCAGTTCACCGGCTTGAGGCCCTTGAACACGAAGCCTTGCTTGACCATTTCGGCCAGGGCGCGGATTTCACCGGCCTCGTTGGCGAAGTTCATGGTCTTGTACGGGTTGTCCCAGTCACCCAATACACCCAGGCGGATGAACTCGGTCTTCTGCCCTTCGATCTGCTCGGCGGCGTACTCGCGGCACAGTTCGCGGGTGCGGTCGGCGGTCAGGTGCTTGCCATGGGTGACTTCGACTTTGTGCTCGATCGGCAGGCCGTGGCAGTCCCAACCCGGCACGTAAGGCGCATCGAAGCCCGACAGGGTCTTGGAACGGACGATCATGTCCTTGAGAATCTTATTCAGCGCATGACCGATGTGGATCTTGCCGTTGGCATAGGGCGGACCGTCGTGCAGGACGAACTTCGGACGATCCTTGCCAATTTCGCGCAGCTTCTGGTACAGGCCAATGCTGTCCCAGCGCTGCAGAATTTGCGGTTCGCGCTGAGGCAGGCCGGCCTTCATGGGGAAGGCGGTGTCCGGAAGGTTAAGCGTGGCTTTGTAGTCGGTCATTTCAGGCTCTTGGTTAGCGGTTGAGCGTGCCAATGTGCACGTGCGGCGGCGATATCCGCATCGATCGCCGACTTCAGCGCCTCCAGGGAGGCGAATCGCTGCTCTTCACGCAGCTTGTGGTGGAATTCCACCGTCAGGCGCCGGCCATACAGATCGCCGGCATAATCCAGTAGATGAATCTCGAGGTGCGGGCGGCCGTCACCGGCCACCGTGGGACGCACCCCGATGTTGCCAACGCCCGGCCAGGCCTTGCCGTCGATCTCGATACTGGCCAGGTAGACCCCGGACAACGGCACACGGCGGCGCTTGAGCTGGATGTTGGCGGTGGGCGTGCCGAGCTGGCGGGCCAGCTTCTGGCCATGCAACACACGCCCGGTAATGCGGTACGGGCGGCCCAGCAAGTGCTCGGCGAGTTCGAAGTTGCCCTGGGACAGCGCCTTGCGCACTTCGGTGCTGCTGACTCTCAGGCCGTCCTGGATCACCGTGTTGGCGGCTTCGACGGTGAAGCCATACTGCTTGCCAGCCTCGATTAGAAAGGCAAAGTCGCCAGCGCGGTCACATCCGAAACGGAAGTCGTCGCCCACTTCGAGGTGGCGCACGCCGAGTCCGTCAACCAGGATCGCCTTGACGAATTCGTCGGCGCTGAGTTTGCTCAGGCGCTGGTTGAAGGCCAGGCACAAGACCCGGTCGATACCTTCGGCGGCCAGCAGCTCAACCTTGTCACGCAAGCGCGCAAGGCGAGCTGGCGCGGTGTCGGGGGCGAAATACTCGCGCGGCTGCGGCTCGAAGATCACCACGCAAGTCGGCAGGCCCAATTCCTGGCCGCGCTCGCGCAGGCGCGCCAGGATCGCCTGGTGGCCACGATGAACCCCGTCGAAGTTGCCAATGGTGGCGACACAGCCCCGGTGCTCGGGGCGCAGGTTGTGAAGACCTCGAACCAGCTGCATAACGCGCTTCTTGCTCATAAAGTGGCCGATTATAACCACACCCGGGCGCTGGTGACAGGCAGCAGCGCCTGGGTGCAGTGTGGAAGATGAAAAACCGACGCCTGACCCGCCTTCTACTTCAATGCAGCGCCTTGCGGGCGAAATGCCGAGGCCTGAAGCCGCACAGGTACAGGCAACCGAAATACGTCACGATACCGGCCGCGATCAACGCGCCCAGGCGCATGAAACGTTCGAACATGTTGCCTTGTTCCCAGGCCGGCAGGTAGTGCATGCCCACCAGCAGCACCGCGACCATCAAGGTCACGGCCAACACCAGCTTGAACAGGAACATCGTCCAGCCCGGCTGAGGCTGGAACAGCTGCTTGCTGCGCAACTTCCAGAACAGCAGGCCGGCATTCAGGCAGGCGCCAAGGCTGATCGCCAGGGCGAGGCCGGCGTGCTGCAGCGGGCCGACCAAGGCCAGGTTGAACAATTGGGTGCAGACCAGGGTGAAGATCGCGATACGCACGGGGGTGCGGATATTCTGCTGCGCATAGAAGCCCGGTGCCAGCACCTTGACCAGAATGATCGCCAGCAGGCCTACCGAATAGGCGATCAGGGCGCGCTGGGTCATCGCTGCGTCGAAGGCGCTGAATTTGCCGTACTGGAACAGCGCGACGGTCAGTGGCTCGGCCAGAATCGCCAGTGCCAGGGTGCAGGGCAGCACCAGCAGGAAGCACAAACGCAGGCCCCAGTCGAGGATCCGCGAATACTCCTCGCGGTCCTTGTTGGCGTAGGTCTTGGCCAGGGTCGGCAGCAGGATGGTGCCCAGCGCCACACCGAGCACCCCAGAGGGCAGCTCCATGAGCCGGTCGGCGTAGTACATCCACGACACCGAGCCGGCCACCAGGAAGGAGGCAAAGATGGTGTTGATGATCAGCGAAATCTGGCTGACCGAAACGCCGAGGATGGCGGGCAGCATCTGTTTGAGCACCCGCCAGACGCCGCTGTCACGCAGGTTCAGGCGCGGCAGCACGAGCATGCCGATCTTCTTCAACGCCGGCAGCTGGTACAGCAACTGCGCCAAACCCCCGGCCAGCACGCCCCAGGCCAATGCCATGATCGGTGGGTCGAAGTACGGCGTGAGCAGCACGGCGAAGATGATCATCGCCACGTTCAGCAGGGTCGGCGTGAAAGCCGGGACCGAAAAGCGGTTCCAGGTATTGAGGATCGCCCCGACCAGGGACGACAGCGAGATCAGCAATATATAAGGAAAGGTCACCCGCAGCAGGTCGGTGGTCAGCTGGTATTTCTCGGCATTGTCGACAAAACCCGGCGCGGTGGCCCAGACCACCCAGGGCGCGGCGAAGATGCCGATCACCGTGACCAGGGCCAGGACCAGCGTCAGCAGGCCGCTGACATAAGCGATGAAGGTACGTGTCGCCTCTTCGCCCTGCTGGGTCTTGTATTCGGCCAGAATCGGCACGAACGCCTGGGAAAAAGCGCCCTCGGCAAAAATTCGCCGCAGCAGGTTAGGCAACTTGAAGGCGATGAAGAAGGCGTCGGTGGCGACGCCGGCGCCGAAAACACGGGCCAGGATGGTGTCGCGCACGAAGCCCAGCACCCGGGAAACCATGGTAATGGAGCTGACTGCAGCCAAGGATTTGAGCAGGTTCATCGAAAAGATTCACGCCAAGGGCAGAGGACGCTGCCAGACAGCGTCCGAATGTGCGATACTCCCGCGCCTTCGCAGGGGAGCCAAAAATTCCCGAGTTTACAGGTCGTACAGCAGAAAGGAATATTTCCCTCCTGTTGGTGCGCCGCTCGGCGGAACCTTGCAGGTGGCCTTGACATCCGATCAAGTGATCGGCATGATTCGCGGCCTATTTTGTTTGCTATTTACCTAAAGTCTTTCGAGGAGCTCGACGGTGGCCAACACACCTTCCGCCAAGAAACGTGCAAAACAGGCTGAGAAGCGTCGCAGCCACAACGCCAGCCTGCGTTCCATGGTCCGCACCTACATCAAGAATGTAGTTAAAGCCATCGACGCAAAAGACGCCGAAAAAGCGCAAGCCGCTTACGTTCTGGCTGTACCAGTAATCGACCGTATGGCCGACAAAGGTATCATCCACAAGAACAAAGCTGCTCGCCACAAAGGCCGTCTGAATGGCCACATCAAGGCGCTGAAAGAAGCTGCAGCTGCCTAAGCGACGCTTTAGTCGAAAAACCGACCCTAGGGTCGGTTTTTTATTGCCTGCGATTTATACCGGGCGCGTACAGTAGTTGAAAAAAGGGGCTGCACCTGGCAGCCCCTGATCCATCACTTGGCGATCTGAATCTTTGGCGCCCACTGCAGCCAGGCATCTTCTGGCTTGTCGAACAAGGCAAAGGTCTGCTGCGGCCGCGCCGGGTTGCCCATCTGCTCCCCATCAGGCGTTGCAAACGCGATGCCGCCATCGATGAGCGTCTCCAGCGACTCGGTACGCACAGTAGCACCCTTGAACAGCCCCCAGTCGAAACCAAAACCACTGCTGTTCCAGAACCGGCTGCCGCCACGCACCAGGGCTGCGTAGCGTGGCTCGATCAAGATATGGATCAGTACGCGGTCTGCGGTTTGGCCCAGCTCGAAACCGGTTACCTTGCCCACCGCCACTTCACGGTAGGTGACTGGCACGCCAGGCTTGATCGACCCACGCCGTGGAGCGCTGAGGGTCAATGGCAGGCCGACTTCCACACCCGTAACCTCAGGCGCACCGGCGAGGGCGATGAAGTCGCGCTGCGGGCCTTTGTCCTTCACCGCAGGCTGTACCTCCAGGTATTGCCCGCCAATCAACGTATCGAGGTTCTCGGTGCGCACCAGGCCAAGCGCCGGCTTCACTACCCAGAACTGCGTCCCGGCCCGTGCGATGCGGTCTGCCGATTCAGTGATACGCGCACGTAGCAGCACCGCCTGCAGGTCCTTGGTCAGGTCGACGCTTTCGATACTGCCCACATCCAGTCCGCGGAAACGGATCGGCGTACCTGGTTTGAGACCATCGGCACGGTCCACGCGGATAGTGATCAGCGTACCGGCGCGGTTCACCGCCTCCTGGCTGTCATGCAGGCGGAAGCGTGGGATATGGCGCTTGAGCGCCACGTTCGGCGTCGGCGTATCAAAGGCGATACCACCGGCCATCAGGGTCTGCAGCGATTCACTCTTGATCTTGATGCCTGAAAGACCGCCCGTGAGGGTAATGCCACTGACATTCCAGAAGCGCGAGGAGCCGTTGACCAGGTTCTCGTATTCTTTCTCGATGTGCACACCGATCAGGATGCGATTGCTGTTGCGGGCGAACTGGTAGCTCTGCACGCTACCCACCTTGACCTGGCGGTACATCACTGGGCTGCCGACCTCCAACGAACCGAGGGTATCGGCGAACAGCACCATGTGCAGGCCCGGCGCCTTGAGGTCCAGCGGCGGCGCCTTGGCCCGCGCCTCGAACTCGCGCTGGGGCGTGGCACCCTTCTCCCCTGGACGGATGGCAATATAGTTACCCTTGACCAAGGCTTCGAGGCCGGTGATACCTGCCAGGGAAATAGAAGGTTTGACCACCCAGAACTGCGTGCCGTCGACCAAGTAGTCTTCAGTCAGCGGGTCCAGGGTCAGCTCTGCCATGGCGCTGCCGAGATTGTCTTCCATCTTCAGGGCTTTCAGCGAGCCGACCTGAATACCTTTGTACATGACCGGTGTGCGTCCGGCCTGCAGCCCCTCGTAGTCACTCAGCTTGACCTTGACGCGGATGCCCGCCTGAGCTGCGTCGAAGTCTTCGTAGAGGCGGAACGGCAGGCTCGGATCGGTGGGCGGGCTGTCCATCCGATGCTCGGGCGTGGCGAAAGCGATGCCACCAGCAACGATGCTGGACAACGACTCGCTGCGTACCTTCACCCCCGACAGCCCTGCGTCGATGCTGATGCCACTGGCGTTCCAGAACCGGGTGTGTTTGCGCACCAGGCTGGCGTAGGCCGGCTCGATGAACACTTTGACTTCGACCGTGCTCTGATCTTCGGACAGGCGATAGCTCTTCACCCGACCCACCTGAATCTGCTTGTAGAACACCGGACTGTCTCGATTGAGCGACCCTAGGCGTTCGGCCTTCAGGGTAAGGTGCAGGCCAGGCTCACTGTCAGACAGCGGCGGCGCCACCTTCAAGGCGGTGAAGCGCTTGGTGCGCTCACCCTCACCAGGGCTGACCGCAATGTAGTTACCAGAGACCAGTGTCTCAAGCCCGGTGATGCCGGCCAGCGTGACACTCGGTTTGACCAACCAGAAGCGCGTGCCCTTTGTCAGGTGAGGCTCTGCCGCCTTGTTCATCTCGATGGTGGCAATAACGCCCTGCTTCTCGCCAGTGGCGTCGAGCACCAGGCTTTTCACCTTGCCGACCGGCATGCCTTTGTAGATCACTTCAGTCTTGTTGGCGACGATACCCTCACCGCTTTCAAAACGGACCTCGATTTCCACACCCGCATCGCGATAGGCCTGCCAGGCCAACCAGCCGCCGATCATCAACGCGATCAGTGGCAGGATCCAGATGGCCGACCAATTGGAGGCTGGCCGGGTTTTAGCCGTTGGCATGTCACTCATGGTCGTCATCCGACTCCGTGTTGTCCCAGATCAGTCGGGGATCGAAAGTTAAAGCAGCGAGCATTGTGAGAATCACCACAGTAGCGAAGGCGACGGCGCCCAGGTTGGCTTCGACACTGGCGATGCGGCCGAAATTCACCACAGCCACCAGGATGGCGATGACGAAGATGTCCAGCATGGACCAGCGCCCTATGAATTCGATGAAGCGGTACATGAGGATTCGCTGACGCGCCGACAACGGCTGGCGGCGCTGCACCGAATACAGCAGCAGGCCGATGCCCACCAACTTGAACGTGGGCACCAGGATACTGGCGATGAACACCACCGCAGCAATCGGCAGCATGCCGTGCTTGAGCAGGGTAATAACGCCGGACATGATGGTGTCCGGACTGCCCTGCCCCAGGGTGCTCACAGTCATGATCGGCAGCAGGTTGGCGGGGATGTACAGAATCGAGGCGGCAATCAGCAGTGCCCACGTCCGTATGATGCTATTGGGGCGCCTTGCGTGCACGATGGCCCCACACCGTGTGCAGGTCTGGGAGCCACCCTCGAGTTCCTGACGGTTCAGTTCATGACATTCATTGCAGACAAGAATGCCTGCATCAATCGCCCGCATGGAGATCCTCCCCCGACAATGCGCTCCAGATCTGGTGTGGCGACATCACCACCTCCAGCCATACCTGGATCAGCAGCAGGCTGATAAAACAGAACAGGCCCAGGCCTACGGTCAGCTCGGCGAGGTCGACCAACTTGACGATCGCGACCAGCACGCCCATGAAATAGACCTCGAGCATGCCCCAGTCACGCACATGGTGATAGATGCGGTAGAACAGCAGGCCATAGCTGCGCCCCACGTTCAGGCGGATGGTCAGCAGCACCATCAGCTGACACATCAGCTTGAGGAACGGGATGGCCATGCTGCAGAGGAATACCACGACGGCGACGCCGCGCATTTCCGAGTTGTACAGCCCCACCACGCCACTCCACACCGTATCGTCCGAAGTCTGGCCAAGCAGATGCAATTGCATGATCGGCAGGAAGTTGGCGGGCACGAACAGCAGCAGTGCGGTGAGCACCAGGGCCAGGCTGCGATTGACCACGTTATGCCGGTGAGCGTAAAGCTCATAGCCACAGCGCGGACATTGGGCTTTTTCATCATGCTGCAGTTGCGGCTTGCGCATCAGCAGGTCGCACTCGTGACAGGCGACCAGCTCCTCCAGCGGCAACTGCTCTAACGCTTGGGTTTCGACTGGGTTGGGCATCTCGAGATTCTGAATAGGTACGTCGGCTCTATTCTAGTGTTCCAGCTCGAAATGTGGGAGCCGACTTTCCGGCAACGGCACCTGAAAAGACAAAACCCCTACCTGCTCGCGCAGATAGGGGTTTTGCGAAATGAATCTTGACGATGACCTACTCTCACATGGGGAAACCCCACACTACCATCGGCGATGCATCGTTTCACTACTGAGTTCGGGATGGGATCAGGTGGTTCCAATGCTCTATGGTCGTCAAGAAATTCTGTAGCCAGAATGTCCAGATGGACAGCCCAGCGAATTCGGATATGCGATATTTGTGGTTCGTCGCGAACTTTCGGTTCGTTTCGTCTTCACCACCACAATCTGCGTAGCAGATTGCTTGGGTGTTATATGGTCAAGCCTCACGGGCAA
>NZ_JBVJLI010000020.1:0-106791 GCF_055584805.1 Pseudomonas sp. NPDC090752
CGTGCTCATGGCACCTGCGGCACTCAGCTTGTCATTCACCGCTCTCACTCCAGATTCTAATCCCTCTTCAAGACACAAGCGGCTTCAGCCGCGAAGCTGGCAATGGGGTGGATGGCAGCTAAAACCACTCCCACAGGGTTCGCGTAGCCTCCAGAGACTGTGCATTTTTTCTCAACAGTCACTGCAGAAATCAACGTTTTTACCAATCAGTCAGCCAAGTTAACCTGTGCCCGAACCCGACCACGGTACGTCGCCCATGCTTCATCTGCTGCTGACCACCTTGCTGCCCATCATCTTGTTGATCGGCCTGGGCACCTTTCTGCGCGTGCGCGGCTTTCTCGCCGAGAGCTTCTGGCCTGGCGCCGAACGCCTGAGTTACTACGTGCTGCTGCCGTCGCTGTTCCTCCACGGCCTGGCCACCGCCGACCTCGATGGCGTGCCGGTACTGGGTATGGTCGGCGTGCTGATGCTCTCGACCGTCCTCGGCGCCGCGCTGCTGGTGCTCTACCAAGGCGCGGTCAACCACGACGGCGCGGACTTCACCTCGGTATTCCAGGGCGGCGTGCGTTTCAATAACTACATCGGCGCCACCCTTGCCGCTGGCATCTACGGCAGTGCCGGCATTGCCCTGGCGGCGGTGGCCAACGCCGCCATCGTGCCGCTGGTGAACCTGCTCTGCGTGCTGGTGTTCGCCCGCTTCAGCGCGCGCCACAGTTCCCCGGCGATCGTGTTGCGGGCGATTTTTGCCAACCCGCTGATCGTTGGCTGTGCCGGCGGCATACTGCTGCGGGTCACGGGACTGGGACTACCCGCAGGGCTGGAGCCCACGGTCAAGGCGCTTGGCCAGGCCGCCCTGCCCCTGGGCCTGCTGTGCGTCGGCGCGGCGCTGGGTGGCGCCAGTGTCGGGCAGCAGGTGCGGCCGCTGCTGGCGGCGTCGATGTTCAAATTCCTGGTCATGCCGCTGACCACCTGGGGTTTGTGCCGGCTGCTAGGCCTTGGTGGTCAGGCGGCGGTTGTGGCGGTGCTGTTCCAGGCGTTGCCTACGGCGTCATCGTCCTACGTGATGGCACGGCAGATGGGCGGCAACGCTCCGCTGATGGCGACCATCATCGCCCTGCAGACGGTGGCGGCGGCGGTGACACTGCCCTTGGTGCTAATGCTTTCGCTGAATTGAATGCGCTTGGCTAGACTGTGAGGCAACACACACTTCGGAACCTCGACCATGCGCCTTACGTGGATGGTGATCGGTTTGACCTCGGCCCTGCTCGCAGGCCCATCGAATGCCGCCGACACCAAGGCTGCAGTTGCCGAAGACAAGGCCGAAGTGCTCGAAGAAAAGGTGGTCGAAGATGCGCCACCGCCGAAAAAAGCCGAAACCCTCACGCCCAGTGAAGTCAAAGCCGTCGACCCGGCAGGCCAGGCGCCCATGGACGACAGCATCACCTGCCTGGCCCGTACCATTTATTGGGAAGCCAAGGGCGCCGATGAAAAAGACATGAGCGCGGTGGCCAGCGTGGTGATCAACCGGCTGGGCAAGGACGGCTTTCCCGACACCATCTGCGGCGTGGTCAAGCAAGGTGTCGAAAGCAAGGCCTGCCAGTTTTCCTGGTGGTGTGACGGGCGTTCCGACCAGGTCGAGGAACCCGAGCGCTATGACATCGCCAAGGAGATCGCGCGCAAGGCGCTCAACCAGCAGCTCAAGGACAGCACGGGCGGCGCGCTGTACTTCCATGACCGCAATGTCCATCCGGACTGGGCCAAGGCCTACCGCAGAACGGCCGAGACCCGTCATTTCCTGTTCTACAAGCCGAACCAGGCGTTGGCTCGCTGAACCCGCATCAGAAGTCTATCGTGCCGGAAAACTTCACCAAACGCGGGTCGCCCTGGGTCAGGTAACCACCGTTGGCTGATGCCCAGTAGTTCTTGTCGGTCAGGTTCTCCACATTGACGCGTAACGTGACGGCCTTCTCCTGAACGTTGAAGCGATACCGCGCGCCCACGTCGAAGCGGTTCCAGGTCGGCAGGCTGAGGGTGTTGGCCGGGTTCGCGTACTGCCCGCCGGTGCGCAGCATACGCGCATTCAACGCCAGGCCTTCGAGCCCGGGTACGTCCCAGTCGACGCTGGCATTGAGCTGGAACGTCGGCACACCCACGGCATGATTGCCGTCGTCGGCACCGTTCAGGGTCTTCTTGAGCTCGGTGTCCATGCGCGTGCCACCCGCCATCAGCCTCAGGCCGGTGACCGGCTCACCGAACACGCTAAGCTCGATGCCTTTGTTAACCTGCTCACCGTCCTGGACGAACACATCACCCTGGACGAAACCGTCGGTGGGCCGCTCGATACGGAACACCGCGAGGTTGGCGCCGAAGCTCTGGTAATCGAGCTTGATCCCCGCCTCCACCTGCTTGGTCTTGGCCGGCGGGAACACCTCGCCGGCATTGATCACTTGCCCCGAGGCCGTAGCGCCTTGGGCCAGGCCCTCGATGCGGTTGGCGTACAGCGAGATCGACGGGTTGACCTTGTAGACGATGCCATACACCGGGGTGGTGACCGACTCGTCGTAGAAGGCGTTGCGGCCAAGGTCCGGGCCCTCTCCATCATAGGCATAACCCTCGACACGCAACTGCTGGCGGCGCACGCCGACAGTGAGCAGCAGACTGTCGTCGAACAGCCCCACGGTATCGGACACGGCGATACTGCGATTGCGGGTTTTGCCGGTTACCCCAGGGTCGTCCAGCTTGCCGCCCGTGAAGGTCGGGGTAGTGGGTTTGGGCAGCGGGTCGGTGTGGTAGATGTTCGTATCCTGCGAGTTGTAGAAGACGAAGGCGTTTTCTTGCTGGGTCCAGATACTGGCTGCGCCGATGTTCAACTGGTGGCTGATCGGGCCCGTCTGGAAGCGGCCGTTGACCCCCCCCATGACCGTGCTGTTGTCCTCGTTGTGGGGGATCTTCGAGCCGCCGATGGTGGCATCGCCGCTGGCGGCGTCGGTAAGGATTGGCGTGCCATAGAAACCGTTCTCGTGGGTATGCTTGACCCCACCGGCCAGGTAGGCGCTCCAGTTGTCGTTGAAGTCATAGTCGCCACGGACCATGCCGAAGGTGTCCTCGGTCTCGGTCCAGGCCCAGTCCTGGCCATAGTTGTGGTCGGCGTCCGGCGCGCGCGGGATGTCAGTCAGCCCGGTGCCCAGGCGCACCGAGTTGCGCATGTGGTTGACCCGCTGCTTCTGGTAGCCGATATCGGTGGACACGCGAAAGTTGTCGCCGCGGTAGTCGAGGCCAACGATGAACAGCTTGCTGCGCTGGTCCTGGTCATCGACTCCAGTCTCGCCTTCGCGTTGTGAAAGGTTCAGCCGAGCGCCAAAGCGGTTGTCCTCACCAAAGCGCTGCCCAAGGTCCAGATGCTCGCCGAGGCGACCATCGCTGCTGATGTCCTGGGTATAGCGGCGCGTCGGCGTGTCTCCGGCACGCTTGGGTTGCAGGTTGACGTTGCCACCCAGCCCGGTGCCGGTTGGGCTGGCACCGTTGAGGAAGGCATTAGGCCCCTTGAGCACCTCGACCCGCTCCACTGCATCCGTGGAAATCATTTGCCGCGGCAACACTCCGTACAGGCCGTTGAAGGCCACGTCGTCACCATTGAGTGGCAGCCCGCGAATGACGAAAACCTGCGACTGGTTGCCAAAGCCGAACGACTGGCGCACCGACGGATCGTTGAGCAGCACATCGCCAATGTCTTCCGCCTGTTGGTCTTCGATCAGCTGCGAGGTGTAGCTGGTCATGGTGAAAGGCACATCCATCATGTCCTGGTTGCCCAGTATCCCCATTTGCCCGCCACGGGCCACCTGGCCACCGGCAAAGGGTTCGGGCGGCTCGCCTTTTGGCCGCGCGGCCTCGGCATTGATGGCGGTGGCATCCAGCTCGATGGCGCCATCGGCCGCCTGGGCGGTCACGGCAACGGAACAGCAAACAGCGATAAAGGTCGACTGATACGAAGGGAATCGTGCCATGAAGGGCTCCAGAGTGCGCTGGGTTGGGCCTTCCTGGCGTAGGTAGAATTATTAACGTTTGCGTATTGTTTCTAGTCGAAGTTACGAATGATTACCAAACCATGGCACTTTCTGGGCGACCAGTGGTCTACCCCCTCTTTTGCCGCCTGCAAGCCATTGCTGGTGTTTTCATTGCTTTGCACGACACCGGGCCAAAAGCCTTGGGCTTGTGTAGGATGAGCAGCGCAAACCAAGACGCTGCCAGTCACAGGGAGATCCACATGCGCGTCCTGTCATCCGTTGCCGCCTTGTCGCTGGGCCTGGTCGTCTCGACCTCGAGCCTGGCTGCCACCGGCGAAGAGGCGCAACTGATCGATTCGATCAATGCCTACCGCAGCCAGGCTCAGCCCTGCGGCGGCGAAGCATCGCTGGAGCTGCCGCCGCTCAACAGCGACACCCGCCTGGCGTTGTCACCAGAGGGTACCCGCGACCTGCAGCAGGCCATGACCCGTGCCGCCTACCCGATGGTCAACGTGCAGGCCATCAGCCTGTCCGGCCCCCGCGATGCGCGCGCCGCGATGCACGCCATCGAAGAGAGCTTCTGCCAGGTGGTGCTCGACCCGCAGTTCGTCGACATCGGCGTCAGCCAGGAAGGCCGCGACTGGCGCGTGGTACTGGCGCGCCCTCTGCTCAGCGGGCGCCTCGGCGACTGGCAGGCCGAGGGGCAGAAGGTCATGCAGGCGATCAATGCTGCGCGCAAGGCACCGCGCCAATGCGGCGGCCAACCCTTTGCGGCGGCGCCTGCACTTGGCTGGAGCACCGCCCTTGCCGGGGTGGCGGCCAACCACACGAGGGCCATGGCCAACCAGAATTTCTTCGACCACATCGACCGCGACGGGCGTACGCCGGGCGACCGTGCCGAGCTGGCCGGCTACCTGTATCAGCAGATTGGCGAGAACATCGCTGCCGGGCGTGACAGCGCACAGAAGGTGGTGGACGGCTGGCTGGCCAGCCCTGGCCATTGCGCCACGTTGATGAACCCGGATTTCCGCGAAATGGGCGCTGCTTATGCGGTGGATCCGAAAAGTGATGCGGGCATCTACTGGACGGGGTTGTTCGGCACGCCGCAATGAACGTCACGGCGCAGCTCCAGCGCCGTGCAAGCAAACCGACGCCGCACGCATTTTCCCAGATAGCTCGCATCGCCCAGCCCCACTTCCTCGGCAATCTGCGCCAGGCTGTGGCTGGAGTTGAGCAGCCGCCAGCGCGCCTGCTGCAGGCGCATTTCCAGCCACCAGGCGTTGACGCTCATGCCATGGCTGGCCTGGAACTGGCGGTCCAATTGCCGTCGGCTGATGCCCAGTTCCGCCGCCAGTTCTTCAATGGACAAGTGCGCGCTCAAGTGGTGACGCATCAGCGCCAACGCACGCTGCACCTGGCGCCCCTGCCCGGCGCCGGTTTCCAGCGAACGCAAGGCGTGGCGACTGTCACGGGATTCATCCACCAGCATGTCGGCCAGTCCCTTTAGCGCGCGGGCACGCCCGCAGGCTCTCGACAACAGCTCGACTGCCAGGTCGAGGGCTGCCGTGCCGCCCGCGCAGGTAATGCGCGTACCGTCGATGCAGTACAACTGCTCACGCAGCAACTGCACGTGCGGAAACGATGCACGAAACTCGGCTTCATGCCGCCAGTGCACCACCACCTTGTGCCCGTCCAGCAGGCCACAGGCCGCCAGCAGAAAGGCCGCGTTGTCGATGGCGACCAGCTTCACACCCGCCTTCGACGCACGCTTGAGCAGGCTTTTGTAATGGGGTGCCAGGCTGTCGGTGGCCTCGGCATTGCGGCTGCCGAACAGCACCAGGTAATCGTAGGCACCCAGGGCGAGTTGATCTGCAATCGCCTCCACCTGCATCACCGCGCCGCTGCTGGAGACCACCGGCTCGGCCGTCAGGCCGGCCAGTGTCCAAGTGCAATAACGCTGACGGCTGTAGTCTTCGTCATCGGCGCTGAAACGCAACTTGTCGAGAAAGGCGCCGAAAGGCAGCAAGGCAAAGTCCGGTAACGGCAGGATTAGAAGTCGGATATCGGGGAGCATGGAGGAATGTCCGAAAATCACCATGAGATGTCCAGATCATACTCTTTGGATCGGGTTAGGTCGCCTAGACTGGCCATCTCCGAATACTGGCTGACTCAAGGCGCATCTCATGGCTCTGAATACCTGGCTCATCTACCTGCTGGCAAGCATCGGCTTGTCGCTGACCCCAGGCCCGAACAGCCTGCTGGCCCTGACCCATGGCGCGCTGTACGGCGCACGGCGCACCTTGTTCACCATCGTTGGCGGGGTGTTCGGTTTCAGCGCATTGATTGCTCTCGCCATGTTCGGCCTCACTGCCCTGCTGCAGACCTCTGCATCGGTGCTGACCGTACTGAAGTGGCTCGGCGGGGCCTATCTGGTGTGGCTGGGCATCCAGCTCTGGCGCAGCCCGGCCTTGCACCTGGAAGTGACCACGCGGTCGGCACGTGTGAGCAATTCCGGCCTGTTCCGCCAGGGCCTGCTGTCGGCCTTGGCCAACCCCAAGGTGCTGCTTTTCTACGGGGCGTTCCTGCCGCAGTTCATCGACCCGCAGCGGGGGCTGTTCCTGCAGTTCGTGGTCATGGCCGCCACTTTTGCCAGCGTGGAATTCATGGTCGAGTACCTGCTCGCGCGATTGGCGTTCCGGATAAAGCCTTGGCTGGCCAAGGGCGGCAAGAGTTTCAACCGCTGCTGCGGGGGCTTGTTTGCAGTGATTGGCGTAGCGCTGCCGCTCGGGCGTTAAGGCTAGGCGTATCCATTACGGAACGGTCCTACAATCTGCGGTGAGGTGAAGAAGCGCACCGCCGCGTGAACCGGTCCATAGTGGAAATACCTCCCACTGAACGAGACTTGTCCATGACCGCCGTCAACCTGCTCAATGCCCTGCCCACCTGTGACCCCGCTGCAGCCGAGCGGGTCGATGAACTGCTGCAGCGCCCCGGCGTGCGCATTGAGCGCATCGTATCGTGCGGCCAGGCGAGCCCACCCGGCTTCTGGTATGACCAAGCGGAAGGCGAGTGGGTAATGCTGTTGAGCGGCCACGCGGCCTTGCGTATCGAATACGAAGACCACACCCGGCTGCTGGCACCGGGAGATTGCCTCGATATTCCGGCCCATTGCCAGCATCGGGTGGAATGGACCGCGCCGGGGGAGACGACCATCTGGCTTGCGGTCTTCTACAGCAGTTCTTGAGGGTGGTCGACAATCTGATCGGCCTGCGACAAACGTCTAATACATCACAACGAACCCAGGTAAACCCCTCGTTTACTGCAATTTTCACTCCATGATCTAAGCTTTTTGGCACACCTTGGCAAGTTAAGCCCTGCGACAATCAGCCTCACAATATTATGTACTAACTTGTTAATTAGCTTGCTAAGGGCTTAAACTGCGCCCATTCCACCTGCTGAGATCCCTGGCATGAACGAAACACCGCGCGCCTCTGGCGCCACAAACATCATTTTGGTCGGCTTGGGCGTGATCATCGCCCTGCTCGGCCTGCTCCTGGCTGCTGGCGGCATCAAGCTGGCCGGGCTGGGCGGTTCCTGGTACTTCCTCATCGGCGGCCTGGCGATGGCCATCGCGGGTGTGCTCATCGCCCGGCGCAAGAAAGCCGGTGCCTGGTTGTACGCTGCTTTCCTGATCGGTACCGCGCTGTGGGCGCTGATCGACGCTGGCCTGGTGTTCTGGCCACTGTTCTCGCGCTTGTTCATGTTCGGCGCGATCGGCATGGTGGTAGCCCTGGTCTACCCGCTGCTGGTACGTAGCAATGGTGGCAGCACTGGCCGTGGTGCCTACGGCATCGCCGGGGTGATGGCCGTGGTGCTGGTGATCGCTGCCGGCAACATGTTCGTCGCCCACCCAAGCGTCGCGCCTACCGGCAAAGGCCCGGGCATGACCCCGGTCGAGGCCGGCAAGGAGCAGAAGGACTGGGCCCACTACGGCAATACCGAAGGTGGCAGTCGCTTCGCCGCGCTCGATCAGATCAACCGCGACAACGTCGACAAGCTCAAGGTCGCCTGGACCTATCACACCGGTGACGTGGCCATCAGCGACGGCAACGGCGCCGAAGACCAACTGACCCCATTGCAGGTCGGCAACAAGGTGTTCATCTGCACCCCGCACAACAACCTGATCGCCCTCGATGCCGACACCGGCAAAGAGCTGTGGAAGAACGAAATCAACGCCCAGTCCAAGGTCTGGCAGCGTTGCCGTGGCATGGCCTACTTCGACGCCAGCGCGCCGATCGCCCAGCCGTCCCAGCCGAACAGCTCGCCGATCACCGTCGGTAGCGTCCCGGCCGGTGCCAACTGCCAGCGCCGTCTGCTGACCAACACCATCGATGGCCGACTGATCGCCGTCGACGCCGACACCGGTGAGTTCTGCCAGGGCTTCGGCAACAATGGCCAGGTCAACCTCATGGCCGGCCTGGGTGATGTGCCGGACTCCTTCTACCAGCTGTCCTCGGCGCCGTTGATGGCCGGTACAACCGTGGTGGTCGGCGGCCGTGTCGCCGACAACGTCCAGACCGACATGCCAGGCGGCGTGATCCGTGGTTTCGACGTGATCACCGGGGCCATGCGCTGGGCCTTCGACCCCGGCAACCCGGAAGACCGCAACGCCCCGGGAGACGGTGCCACCTACGTGCGCAGCACCCCGAACAGCTGGGCACCGATGTCCTACGACCCGGCCATGAACACCGTGTTCCTGCCGATGGGCTCGTCGTCCACCGACATCTACGGTGTCGAGCGCAACAAGCTGGACCACACCTACGGCGCTTCGGTGCTGGCCCTGGACGCCACCACCGGTAACGAGAAGTGGGTGTTCCAGACCGTGCATAACGACCTGTGGGACTTCGACCTGCCGATGCAGCCGAGCCTGATCGACTTCACCAAGGACGACGGCAAGTCGGTACCTGCAGTCGTGATCGGCACCAAGGCCGGGCAGATCTACGTGCTCGACCGCGCCACCGGCAAGCCGCTGACCCAGGTTGACGAAGTTCCGGTAAAACCAAGCAACATCCCTAACGAGCCGTACTCCCCGACCCAGCCAAAATCGGTGGGAATGCCGCAGATCGGCGCGCAGACCCTGACCGAATCGGACATGTGGGGTGCCACGCCGTATGACCAGTTGCTGTGCCGTATCGACTTCAAGAAAATGCGCTACGACGGCCTCTACACCGCGCCAGGCACCGACCTGTCGCTGAGCTTCCCAGGTTCGCTGGGCGGCATGAACTGGGGCAGCCTCTCCACCGACCCGGTGCATGGCTTCATCTTCGTCAACGACATGCGTCTGGGCCTGTGGATTCAGATGATCCCGTCGCAGAACAAGGGCCAGGCGGCTTCCGGTGGCGAAGCGCTCAACACCGGCATGGGCGCCGTTCCGCTCAAAGGCACCCCGTATGCTGTGAACAAGAACCGCTTCCTGTCGGTCGCTGGCATCCCGTGCCAGGCGCCGCCATTCGGCACCCTGACCGCCATCGACATGAAAACGCGCCAGGTTGCCTGGCAGGTTCCGGTCGGCACCGTGGAAGATACCGGTCCGCTCGGCATCCGCATGCACCTGCCGATCAAGATCGGCCTGCCAACCCTGGGCGGCACCCTGTCGACCCAAGGTGGCCTGGTGTTCATCGCCGGCACCCAGGACTTCTACCTGCGTGCCTACGACAGCAGCAACGGTAGCGAAATCTGGAAAGCCCGCCTGCCCGTCGGCAGCCAGGGCGGCCCGATGACGTACGTTTCGCCGAAGACTGGCAAGCAATACGTGGTGATCACTGCGGGCGGCGCCCGTCAGTCGACTGACCGTGGCGACTATGTGATTTCTTACGCGCTGCCATAAATCGAGTCGCTCTTTTCGCGGGACAAGCCCGCTCCCACAGGGTCCCGGTGGCCTCATTGTGGGAGCGGGCTTGTCCCGCGAATGGGCCCTACATAACACCAAGATTTCTCAGGAAAGCCCTCGCAATGCGCTACACACCTACTGCCCTTCTGCTTGCCCTGGCCAGCACCACCGCCCTGGCCGACGGCGACCTGATGACCCGCAACACCCTGACCGGCGACTGGGGCGGCTTGCGTCACCAGCTCGAGGAAGACGGCGTCAAGATCACCGGCGACTACAGCGGTGAAACCGCCTACAACGCCCACGGTGGCCTGCACCGCTCCGCGCGCTACTCGCAGAACCTCAAGTTCGGTGTGCAGTTCGATCTGTCGAAACTGTACGGCCTGGACAACGGCGGCAAAGTACAGCTGACCATCAACGACCGCCGCGGCAACAGCGCCTCGGAAGACCTGGTGGGCAACCGTTTGCCGATCCAGGAAAACTACGGTGGCCTCTACACCCGTCTGACCGAGCTGAGCTACGAGCGCACCCTGTTCACCCCGGCGCTCAACGTCAAGCTCGGCTACATGGCCATGGGCAACGACCTTGGTGGCCTGGACAGCGGCATTCTGTGCAACTTCATGAACGCCGGCTTCTGCGGCCACCCGCTGAACATGTCCGGTGGCAGCGGCTGGACCAACTACCCCAACGCCCACCTGGGTGTGCGCGTGAAGTACGACCTGTCGCCGTCCTGGCAACTGCGCGTGGCGGCGTTCAACGTCGACCCTGAAAGCAACGGCAACTCCAGCCGCGCCTGGCACCTTGGGCCCAAGCACACCACCGGCACCGTGGTACCGGTGGAGCTGGTGTACAAGCTCCAGGGTGAATTGCCGGGCGAGTACAAACTGGGCTACTACTACGATAGCTCCGACGTCAAACGCATCGGCAGCGACAAGGAAGTGTCCGGACGTGGTGGCCACTACCTTTTGATCGACCAGGCCGTATGGAACGACGCCGGTTCGCCGGGTCGCAGCCTGCATGCCTTCGGCCAGTACTCGGCATCGAGCGAAGCGGCCTCGCCGTTTACCAAGTGGTATGGCGCCGGCGTGGTGCTGTACAAACCGTTCGAAGGCCGCCCGCGTGACACCGTGGCACTGGGCTACGGCCGCGCCGTGCAGAACCCGCGCAGCCGCGACGTACTGGAAGACGCCGCGTTCAATGCCGGGCAGCAGTTCCCCAACATCGACGGCGCCGAGCAGTTGATCGAGCTGAGCTATGGCTACCAGGCCACGCCGTGGCTGAACCTGCGCCCTGATGTGCAGTACATCATCGAGCCGGGTGCGTTCTCCGGGAAGGACATCGACAACGCACTGGTGGTGGGGCTGCAGGTCAAGGCGACCTTCTGATTCCCCGGGGCCGCCTGGCGGCCCATTCGCGGCTGAAGCCTCTCCCACAGGGGATCCGCTGAACAATGCGTTAGCGTGTATTCTGTGGGAGCGGCTTCAGCCGCGAAGAAGCCACCACTGTCATCCCTGCTTGAGGTAATCCACCAACCTCAACAACATCGCATCACAGCCCCGCAACTGCTCGACACTGACGAACTCATCCGGCTTGTGTCCCTGCTCCATGCTTCCCGGTCCACAGACCACGGTGGGTATTCCCGCCTTATCGAACAACCCGCCCTCCGTCCCAAACGCGACCGTACCAAAATCCTCGGACCCACTAAGCAACGCGACCAACCGTGCCGCCTCGCTGTCGGCAGGCGTGGCCAGCCCCGGATAGGCACTCAACGGTTCCAGGCGAATGGCGCTGGCCGCATTGACCTTGCGCATGCGCGGTAGCAACTCGGCCTCGGCATAGGTCTGCAGCTGATCGGCCACTGTCTGCGCCTCGAAGCCCGGCAAGGCACGTACCTCGAAGTCGAAGGCGCACTCCTCGGGCACGATGTTCAACGCCCTGCCCCCATTTATCATCCCGGTCTGCACTGTCGAGAACGGCGGGTCGAAGCGCTCGTCATGCGCTTGCGGCAACGCCAGGGCGTCACCGATCTCGCCCAGCTTGCCGATCAACTTAGCGGCATACTCGATGGCGTTGACCCCGTAAGGCGCGTACGCCGAATGGCACGCCGCACCCTGCACCTGGCAACGCATGGCCAGCTTGCCCTTATGTCCGAGCACCGGCTTGAGTTCCGTCGGTTCTCCGATCAAACACAGGCGCGGCTTGTGCGGGCGCTGTTCAAGCGCAGCGAGCATCGAGCGCACGCCCAGGCAACCGACCTCCTCGTCATAGGAAAACGCCAGGTGCACCGGCAGGCGCAACGGTTGCGCCAGAAACGCCGGCACAGCCGCCAGCACCGAGGCGATGAACCCCTTCATGTCGGCGGTGCCACGGCCATATAGCCGCCCCTGGCGTTCGCTCAAGGCGAATGGCTCGACCGTCCAGGCCTGGCCGTCCACTGGCACCACATCGGTATGGCCGGAAAGCACCACGCCGCCGACATCCTTGGGGCCAATGGTGGCGAACAGGTTGGCCTTGGTGCCCTCGGGGTTATGCAACAGCTCGCTTTCTACGCCCAGTTCGGCCAGATAATCGCGAATGAAGCCAATCAGCTGCAGGTTGGAATCGCGGCTGACCGTCGAAAAACCTATCAGCCGGGCCAGCAAGGCGCGGCTGCTGAACTCACTCATCACCCGGCACCCCGTAGCTGGGGGCAGTGGTGGGGTCCAAAGCGCGCGTGACATAATCCTGCATCTGCGGACGGTACGCTTGCCACAGGCCATCCAGCGCCCCGATCGGATCGTGCTCGGCCCAGTCCACGCGCAGGTCCACCAGCGGCCAAGTCAACTCGCCGGCGATCTTAAGCGCCGCCGAATGTACCGGCCCAGCCTCACCACCTGCAGCCATTGCCGCATGCATTGCCGCCAGCAAGCGGTCAGCGAGATGCCCACCGGCCTGCTCGAAGGCCTGCACCATGGTTTCAATCACGTATACGGAAGACAGCAGGTTGCCGGCCGCCGCACATTGCTCACCGGCCACTGCATTGTGCACACCCAGCGCTTCCTTGCCGGTGAACAGCGCCACTTGGCCATTGCTGTCGATCACCGTGACCTGCCGATACTCGCTCCAGCCATTGGCACTGAGCACGCGGTCCAGCGCTGCGGCTGGCGGCAATTGCCCCTGCTCCAGGGCATCGAGAATCTGCGGGCCGAGTGCCGGCAAGGTGATGTTTTGCGTGGCCACGGCGCCGACACCCGCACGCACCCAAGGGCAGCGGGCACCCACGGCGATGCTCGACGAGCTGATGGCGATACCGACCTGGCCGGTTTCCTGGCAGCGACCGATGATGGAAAAGGTCATGTCATGCTCCTGTTGTTCTGTGCGGTTGCAGGTCATCTCAACAGAACCCTCTAGTGCGCGAAACCAACATTTTCCTGTGCGTTGAACAGGAAAAAACTAAGGCCGCCGACAGCCCTTCAAAACATTCGAAAAGCAACCTTGAACATACCTGCAAGCCCTGCTCGGCAAGGCCTTCGCCGTTTTATCGGCAAGCCCAAGCTAAATACTATTTTCGCGATTCGCGCAGCGTCCCTAGTCTGGCCCCAGGTAACGGCGGTCCTCCAAACCGACCTGACAAAAACCGCCTGAACAAGGGCTCGGACAATGACAATGAACAACATCGAAATCGACACCCTCGTCGTCGGCGCCGGCCAGGCCGGCGTGGCCATGAGCGAACATTTGAGCAAGCTCGGCGTGCCGCACCTGGTACTGGAACGCAAGCGCATCGCCGAAGCCTGGCGCACCGGCCGCTGGGACTCACTGGTCGCCAACGGCCCGGTCTGGCACGACCGCTTCCCAGGCCTTGAATTCAACCTCGACGCCGACGCCTTCGCCGGCAAGGACCAGGTAGCCGACTACTTCGAGCAGTACGTTCGCAAGTACAACCTGCCGGTACGCACCGGCATCGAGGTGAAGAAGGTGGTGCGCAACGCCGACCGCCCGGGTTTCACCATCGAAACCAATGAAGGCGTGATCCGCGCCAACCGCGTGGTCGCCGCCACCGGCCCGTTCCAGCGCCCGGTAATCCCGGCCATCGCGCCAAAGGATGAGCAACTGCACCAAATTCACTCCGCTGCCTACTTCAACCCCGAGCAGTTGCCTGAAGGCGCTGTACTGGTGGTGGGTGCCGGCTCCTCCGGCGTGCAGATCGCCGAAGAGCTGATGCGCGCCGGGCGCCAGGTGTACCTGTCGGTCGGCGCGCATGACCGTCCGCCACGCGCCTATCGCAACCGTGATTTCTGCTGGTGGCTGGGCGTGCTGGGCGAGTGGGATGCAGAAATCGCCAAGCCCGGCCGCGAGCACGTGACCATCGCTGTCAGTGGTGCCCGTGGCGGCCACACCGTGGACTTCCGCGCCCTCGCCCATCAAGGCATGACCCTGGTCGGCTTGACCGAGTCGTTCGACAACGGCGTCGCGCGTTTCCAGGACAACCTGGCCGACAACATCAGCCGCGGCGACGAAAACTACCTGGCCCTGCTCGATGCCGCCGATGACTACATCGAACGCAACGGTCTTGACCTTCCGCAAGAACCCGAAGCCCGCAAGCGCCTGCCCGACCCGGACTGCGTCAGCAACCCGCTGCGCGAGCTGGACCTGGCCCAAGCCGGCGTCGCCAGCATCATCTGGGCCACCGGTTATGGCGTGGACTTCAGCTGGCTGCAGGTCGACACCTTCGACGCCAACGGCAAACCCCAGCACCAGCGCGGCGTATCGCGCGAGCCGGGCGTGTATTTCCTCGGCCTACCCTGGCTGTCGCGCCGTGGCTCGTCGTTCATCTGGGGCGTGTGGCACGACGCCAAGCACGTTGCCGGCCACATCGCTACCCAGCGCACCTACCTGGCCTACCGCGACCGCGAACAGCGTGACGCGGACGAACAGAAACCCAATTCGATCAGCAACGTCAGCACACTCGGAGCCCACTGATGCCTACCCATACCCGCATCCGCATGTTCAACACCAAGGTCACCTACCCCAACCAGACCCTGGACAACGACCTCTGCCAGGCCGTGCGTGCCGGCAATACCATCTATGTGCGCGGCCAGGTCGGTACTGACTTCGAAGGCCGTCTGGTGGGCCTGGGCGACCCGCAGGCGCAGGCCGAGCAAGCGATGAAGAACGTCAAGCAGCTGCTTGAGGAAGCCGGCTCGGACCTTTCGCACATCGTCAAGACCACTACCTACATCACCGACCCGCGCTTCCGTGAGCCGGTGTACAAGGAGGTCGGCAAGTGGCTAAAGGGCGTGTTCCCGATTTCCACTGGGCTGGTAGTGGCCGGGTTGGCCCAGGCTGAATGGTTGATGGAGATCGATGTAATTGCAGTGGTCCCCGATCACGCGTGACGCATTGCTGGGGCCGCAATACGGCCCCAGCTTTTCACAGCCTGCCCAACTCCTCCCGGCAAAACTCCACGAACAGCTGCGCCGGCTTGGTCAGCTGCACCCGCTTCAAACGCGCCGCCGCCAGCCCCGACAAGGTCACCGGCTCGGCAATATCCAGTGTCACCAGCTTCTGCCCGTCATAGGTGTACGGCGAATGCGGCCGGGTCACCAGCAGCGAAAAACCGAACCCCTGCCCCACCATCCCGCGCACCATCTCGATCGACGGCGAACTGAAAACGATGTTGGGCGTCAGACCCAGCTCGTTGAACAGGCTGACGAAATAAGTACGGCTCGGTGCCACGTCCAGCAAAATCATCGGCTCCGGGCACAGGTCACGCAACGAAACCTGCGCCTGACCGGCGAAGCGGTGCTTTTCGGGAAGTAACACGTAGGGCTTCTGCGGCGGCATCAACGGTTCGGTCTCGATGGTGCCATCGAGGTCGTGATCATAGAGGAATGCCAAGTCGAAAGTGCCCGCTGTCAGCCCCTGGATCAGCTCCTGTTGCTCGCCGTCCCGCAGACGGATGTCGACCCCCGGGTAGCGCTCGCGAAACCCGGCGATCAGGCGTGGCAGATACAACGGGGCGACGGTCTCGAAGCAACCGATGTCGATCTGCCCGGCCACAGTGTCGTTATCGGCCAGGGCGTTCTGCTCGAACTCATGGGTCATCTGCAACAGCGACTTGGTCTTGGCGTAGAAGCGCTTGCCACTGGGGGTCAGTGAAACACCCTGGGCGTGGTGGCGGATGAACAGCTGGACGCCAAAGCTTTCCTCCAGGCTCTTGATCGCCGTGGAGATCGAGGGCTGGGCGATGTACAACTGGCGCGAGGCTTCGGCAACGCTGCCGGCCTCGACGGTGGTGACGAAATACTTGAGTTGTCGCAAGGTATAGGAAGCCACAGGCACCTCTCTGGCGCAGTTTCGGGCGCCTTTGGAATTATCCTGTCACTTTAACCTGCCGCCACGGGCTCGGGCGGCCGGGTGGTAAAGGATTTGCCTATGGCTTGACGCTATTTTGCCGTGGTCAGTAACTGAAATCGTGCCCCAGCTGACTCTGCATCCATTCCAGAAACCGCCGAACCCGCGGCAGCTCCGCATGCCCGCGAGGAAACACCAGATGATGCGCGCTCACGGGGCTGTGCTGATCGGTGCCGAACACTGGAACCAGTTGCCCGCGTGCCACGTAGTCCTGAGATAACAGCGAACTCTCCAAAGCAAAGCCATACCCATGACTGGCCGCCTCCAGGCTCATGTACGAGCGGTCGAAACTCAGCGCGAACGGTGCCTGCGGCAGCGACACGCCTTGCTGGGCAAACCACTGAGGCCATTGCACCAGGGCCGACTCGGAAAGAATCAGGTTTTGCCCCAGCAGGTCGGCAGGCTGCAGGATCGGCTGGCGCGCCAACAGCGCCGGGGCAGACAGCACCGTGGCACGTTCGTGGCGGATGGTGCGTACCTCCAGGCTCGGCCAGTTCGGGTAACCGTGGCGGATGTCCACGTCAATCTGGTGCCGCCCGAAGTGCAACGCCTCGTAAGAGCAGGACAGGTTGATCTGGATATCCGGGTGGCTGGCTCGAAACTGCTCCAGCCGCGGCAGCAGCCACAGCAAACCGAAGCTCGGCGCCGAATGCAGGCGCAAGCAATCGAAGCCCACCGCGCTGCCAGCCCGCTCAGTGGCGGTGGCGAGGCTCTGCAGAAGACCGGATACCTCACGCAGGTATTGGTCGCCCGCCACTGTTAGGGTCACGCCCTTGGCGGTGCGCAGGAACAAGGGGCGACCTATCAACGCTTCCAGGTTGGCGATCTGATGGCTGACCGCCGAAGGCGTCAGGTTGAGCTGCTCGGCGGCGCGGGCGACGTTGCCAAAGCGCGCCGCTTGCTCGAAGGCCTGAATCGCTTTCAGCGGTGGCAGTTGCAGAGGCTTCTTGCTCAGGTCGTGATTCATCGCAGTCCTTGGATCTACGGGCTTCGAACGTCGTCACGCCCTGCCCTGTGCTGAATTTTTTTCAGCATAGGCTGAAGCGCACGGCGTTGCCCAGCCCCCGCCCGCAGACCAAGCTGTGCCCACAACAACAAACATCTGGAGCACTCCCCATGCTACTTGAAGGCAAAATCGCAATCGTCACCGGTGCCGCCTCTGCCCGCGGTATTGGCCGCGCCACCGCCCAGGCCTTTGCAAGCCAGGGCGCCAAGGTGGCCATCATCGACCTCGACCTGAATGCCGCCCGTGATGCAGCTGCGCAACTCGGCGACAGCCACCTGGGCCTGGCTGCGAACGTGGCCGATGAAGCGCAGGTGCGCGATGCAGTGGCCCAGGTGCTGGCCCACTTCGGGCGCATCGATGTACTGGTGAACAACGCCGGCATCACCCAACCCGTAAAAACCCTGGAAATCACCGGCAAGGACTACGACCGCATCCTCGACGTCAACCTGCGCGGCACCCTGCTGATGTCCCAAGCCGTGATCCCGACGATGCGTACCCAGCGTACGGGCAGCATCATCTGCATGTCGTCGGTCTCGGCGCAGCGCGGCGGCGGCATCTTCGGCGGCCCTCACTACAGCGCCGCCAAGGCCGCGGTGCTCGGCCTGGGCAAGGCCATGGCGCGTGAACTTGGGCCAGATAATGTGCGGGTCAACGCGATCACCCCTGGGCTTATCCATACCGACATCACCGGTGGCCTGATGCAGGACGAGCGCCGCCACGCGATCATCGAAGGCATCCCCCTGGGCCGCCTGGGCGAAGCCCGGGACGTGGCCAACGCCGCGTTGTTTCTCGCCAGCGATCTGTCCAGCTACCTGACCGGCATCACCCTGGACGTCAACGGGGGTATGCTGATCCACTGACGGCAGCTGCATGATGTTTCGCATCTGAGCCCCGTCACGGCGGGGCAATCGATAACAACAAGAGATCAGATCGACATGACCACCCTAGCCCTCGACGCGGCCACGGCCGCGCGCAGCCATGCCTATCGCAAGACCGCCTGGCGGCTGATGCCGTTTCTCATGCTGTGCTACCTATGCGCCTACCTCGACCGGGTCAACGTCGGCTTCGCCAAGCTGCAGATGATGGATGACCTGGCGCTGTCCGAAGCGGTCTATGGCCTGGGCGCCGGCATGTTCTTCATCGGCTACTTCCTGTGCGAGGTGCCGAGCAACATCATCCTGCACAAGGTCGGGGCGCGGCGCTGGATCGCCCGCATCATGATCACCTGGGGCATCATCTCGGCGCTGTTCGCCTTCGTCGAGACGGCCTGGCAGTTCTATACCCTGCGCTTTTTCCTCGGTGTCGCAGAAGCCGGCCTGGCGCCGGGCCTTCTGCTGTACCTGACCTACTGGTTCCCATCCTATCGGCGGGCCAAGATGACCGCGCTGTGGTTCATCGCCATCCCGCTCTCGGGCATGGTCGGCGGGCCACTGTCGGGCTGGATCATGGAACGCTTCGCCGGTGTGCACGGCTGGGCCGGCTGGCAATGGATGTTCCTACTGGAAGCAATTCCCACGGTGCTGGTGGGCATCCTGGTGCTGAGCTACTTGAAAGACGGAGTGGACCAGGCTCACTGGCTGAACGAGGATGAAAAGGCGCTTGTGCGCAAGGAACTGGCCGAGGACGAACAGCACAAGGTTCAGCACGGTTCAGTCGGCGACTTCATCCGCGACCGCCGTCTCTGGTTGCTGGCAGGCATTTACTTCTGCGTGGTGATGGGCCAGTACGCTATCACCTTTTGGCTGCCGACCCTGGTACGCAATGCCGGAGTCAGTGAACCGCTGCACATCGGCCTGCTGACCAGCCTGCCCTACCTCTGCGCAATCGCTGCCATGCTGCTGGCCGGCCGAAGCGGCGACCGCCACCGCGAACGCCGCTGGCACCTGGCGATACCCATGCTCGCTGGCGCCTTGGGCCTGGCGCTGGCTGCACTGTTCGCCAGCCACCTGAGCTTGTCGATTCTCAGCCTGTGCCTGGCCGCGGCTGGCATACTTTCTGCCTCGTCGCTGTTCTGGATGCTGCCCACCACACTGTTGGGCGGCGTATCGGCGGCCGCCGGCATCGCCGCAGTCAACAGCTTCGCCAACCTGGCCGGGTTCTGCTCGCCGTTCCTGATCGGCTGGGTTACCAGCACCCTGGGCAACAACGCTATCGGCATGTACCTGATCACCGCCGTGCTGATCTCCGGCGCCTGGTTGGTATTCCGCGTCCCGGCCAGCCTGGTCAACCGTTAATAACCTCGCAAGGAGTCACCCCATGAACGCCGTACCCGTTACCCCGGGTGCGCTGCCCCTGGCTGCGCGCGCCCACAATATCCGTCGCCATGCCCTACGCATGGGCCAGGTCCAGGGCCAGGGTTACATCGGTCAGGCTCTTGGCGCCGCCGACTTGCTGGCAGTGGCCTACTTCCATGCCTTGCGCCTGGACCCAGGCAACCCCGAGTGGGAGCAGCGCGACCGTTTCTATCTGTCCATCGGACATTACGCCATTGCCTTGTACGCAGCGCTGATCGAAGCCAAGGTCATTCCAGAAGAGGAGCTTGAAACCTACGGCAGCGACGACAGCCGCCTACCGATGTCCGGCATGGCAGCCTACACCCCCGGCATGGAAATTACCGGTGGCTCGCTTGGCCACGGCCTGGGTATCGCGGTCGGCGCATGCCTCGGGCTCAAGCGCAAAGGGTCGAGCAACTGGGTGTACAACCTGCTTTCCGATGGTGAGCTGAATGAAGGCTCTACCTGGGAAGCGGTGATGTCGGCCAGCCATTGGCAGCTGGACAACCTGATCGCCATCGTCGACGTCAACAACCAACAGGCAGATGGTCATTCCAGCGAGGTGCTGGCCTTCGAGCCGATTGTCGAGCGCTGGCAGGCATTCGGCTGGTACGTACAACGGGTTGATGGTAACGACCTCGATGCTGTGGTTCAGGCCTTCGACCAGGCACGCACTCATGCGGCTGCACAACCGCGGGTGATCATCTGCGACACTCGCATGGGCAAGGGCGTGCCCTTCCTGGAAAACCGCGACAAGACCCACTTCATTCGCGTCGATGAACACGAATGGGACCTCGCCCTGCAAGCACTGGACGCTGGGAGCCACGCATGAACAACCAGACCGTACCGAAAAAACGCTTGACCACCTCGGCAATGATTGCGTCGATTGCCGCCGAGGGACAAGCGACCCGCCCCGCCCCGTTCGGCCATGCCCTGGCGGCGCTTGCCGAACAACGCCAAGACATTGTGGGCCTGAGCGCTGACCTGTCCAAGTACACCGACCTGCATATCTTCGCCAAAGCCCATCCGGACCGTTTCTACCAGATGGGCATGGCCGAGCAACTGCTGATGAGCGCCGCCGCCGGTATGGCCCGCGAGGGTTTCACCCCGTTCGCCACCACCTACGCGGTGTTCGCGTCGCGGCGGGCGTACGATTTCATCTGCATGGCCATCGCCGAGGAAAACCTCAACGTCAAGATCGTCTGCGCCCTGCCCGGCCTGACCACGGGTTACGGCCCCAGCCACCAGGCCACCGACGACCTGGCGATCATGCGCGCCATGCCCAACCTGATGATCGTCGACCCGTGCGACGCACTGGAGATCGAGCAGGCGGTGCCGGCCATTGCAGCCCACCAGGGCCCGGTGTACATGCGCCTGCTGCGTGGCAACGTGCCGTTGGTGCTGGACCGTTATGATTACCGGTTTCAGCTGGGCAAGGCGCAGGTGGTACGTGGAGGGCGCGACGTTCTGGTGATCGCCAGCGGACTGATGACCATGCGTGCGTTGGAAGCGGCAGAGCTGTTGCACAAGGATGGCGTGGACGTGTCGGTGCTGCATGTACCCACGATCAAACCGCTGGATGAAGCAACGATTCTCGCCGAAGCCCGTAAACCGGGGCGGTTGGTGGTAACGGTAGAGAACCACTCGATCGTGGGTGGTTTGGGTGAAGCGGTAGCCGGCGTGTTGTTGCGCAATGGCGTGACGCCCACCTTCCGCCAGATCGCGCTGCCGGATGCGTTCCTGGATGCGGGGGCGTTGCCGACCTTGCATGACCGCTATGGGATCTCGACCGAAGCCGTGGCGCGGCAGATCAAAGGTTGGCTGTAGTCTGAGTGTGGCAGTACCGGCCCCGCAAAAGAGCCGGTACTGCCATGAGCAAAACCTGCAAGAACGTCTTTACTGGAGGGTAAACAGCCGCAGGAACGGTGTGCGCCTATGAAGATCGTTGTCACCAGCATCCTCGTCGACGACCAGGCCAAGGCCCTGGCTTTCTACCATTACGTGCTGGGTTTCGAGCCCAAGGATGATATCCCCCTGGGCCAGCATCGCTGGCTTACTCTGACCTCTCCTCACGACCCCAATGGTGTGCAGCTGGTACTCGAGCCCGAGGCTCACCCCGCCGCCAAGACCTACAAAGCAGCGTTACGTCAAGATGGCATCCCGGCCACCTCCTTTGGCGTACGCGACATCCGAGCCGAGTACACGCGCTTGTGCAAGGCCGGCGTCAAATTCACCCAGGAGCCCACAGATCTGGGCCCGGTGACCGTCGCAGTTTTCGACGACACCTGCGGTAATCTAATCCAGATCGCCCAAAAACACTGACCCTGGTGCGCTAGAACAAGGAAAACCAATGCGCCATGAATTCAGCGAAGTGCTCAATGACCAAGTCGATTACATCCTGGTCGGAGACATTCAGTTGCTCGACCGCTTCAAGCATGAACATGACCTCCCCGACGACTTGGCCGGCGAATTCACCCACACCGACAGCGGCGACAGGGCGGTACGCGAGGGTGTAGTGCTGCCTCTGGCCGGAGTCGACAACCTGCCCTACCACATCATTTTCACCCTCGATGGCGACACACCCGCGCTGCTCGAATCGGGCAGCCGGCTGAAGCACCGGCGCGACGGCTATGTGCTGCAGGTCGAGCACCATGCGGTGATGGTATACACCTGGCGCATTCTTCAGCATTTCACCAACAAGACCCTCGGCGACCTCCTGGCTCGTTATCAAGTGCCAGGGCGGCCGATCATCGAGCTGGACAATGGCTGGTATGACGTTGAGGTGCTGGGGGGCGCGGTGGTGCGGGATGGGTTATACGAGCCGGCGTTCGAGTTTGTGATGACAAAGCGCTGGAGCCGGGGCGAGGCCAAGGATGTGGATATCGGCTATGCCTTCAGCTTGCGCGGATATTTCGACTGACTGTGTTCAATACCGGCCTCTTCGCGGGCGGTCCGCGAAGAGGCTGGGACAGACTACGCATGCTTTACGTGATATCCCGGTCCTTGGTCTCCGGCAGGAAGAAGATCCCCAACACCGCCGTCATCACCGCAATCACGATCGGATACCACAGCCCGTAATAAATATCCCCGGTCGCCGCCACCATGGCGAATGCCACAGTCGGCAGGAAACCACCGAACCAGCCATTACCGATATGGTACGGCAACGACATCGAGGTGTAGCGGATGCGCGCCGGGAACAGCTCCACCAGCCAGGCGGCGATCGGCCCGTAGACCATGGTGACGTAGATCACCAGAATGGTCAGCAGCAACAGCACCATCGGGTAGTGGATCTTCGCAGGGTCCGCCTTCTCGGGGTAACCGGCCTCTTTCAAGGCGCCAGTCAACGTCGCGGTAAACGCATCGCCCTGGGTCTTCAGGTCGGCCGCTGCCAGGCTGCTGCCGTCGAAGCTCGGGATCACGCGTTCGCCGATACGGATCTGCGCCACACTACCGGACTCGGCCTTCACGTTCTCATACGGGATCGCGCGCTTGGCCAGCAGGCTCTTGGCAATGTCGCAGGAGCTGGTGAATTTGGCCTTGCCCACCGGGTCAAACTGGAACGCGCACTGGCCAGGGTCGGCCACCACCACCACGGGGTTCTGCTCCTGGGCGACGAACACGTCGGGATTGCCGTACTCGGTCAGCGCCTTGAAGATCGGGAAGTAGGTCAACGCGGCGATGATGCAGCCCGCCATGATGATCTTCTTGCGCCCGATGCGGTCGGACAGGCTGCCGAAGAAGATGAAGAACGGCGTGCCGATCAGCAAGGAACCGGCAATCAGCAGATTGGCCGTCTGCGGGTCGATCTTCAACGTCTGTAACAGGAAGAACAGTGCATAGAATTGCCCGGTGTACCACACCACGGCTTGTCCGGCAGTACCGCCGAGCAGCGCCATGATCACCACCTTGAGGTTGTCCCAGCGGGCGAAAGACTCAGTGAGTGGCGCCTTCGAGGCCTTGCCCTCTGCCTTCATCTTCATGAATACCGGCGACTCGTTCAGCTGCATGCGGATGTAGACCGAAATCGCCAGCAGCAGGATCGACAGCAGGAACGGAATGCGCCAGCCCCAGGCCTCGAACGCCTCGGTACCCAATGCCGTGCGGCAGGCCAGGATCACCAACAGCGACAGAAACAGGCCAAGGGTGGCAGTGGTCTGGATCCAGGAGGTGAAGAAGCCCCGCCGGCCCTTGGGCGCATGCTCGGCGACATAGGTGGCCGCCCCTCCGTATTCGCCGCCCAACGCCAGGCCCTGAAGCAGGCGCAGGGTGATCAGGATGACCGGCGCCGCCACACCGATCGTGGCATAGCTGGGCAGCAAGCCGACGATCGCGGTCGACAGGCCCATGATGACGATGGTGATCAAGAAGGTATGCTTGCGCCCGATCATGTCGCCCAGACGGCCGAACACGATGGCGCCGAATGGCCGCACGGCAAAACCTGCGGCGAAGGCCAGCAAGGCGAAGATGAACGAGGTGGTTTCATTCACCCCGGCGAAGAAGTGCTTGGCGATGATCGCCGCCAGTGAGCCGTAGAGGTAGAAGTCGTACCATTCGAACACGGTACCCAGCGAGGAGGCGAAGATGACTTTGCGCTCCTCCTTGGTGATACCCCGTTGGGGCGCGCTACTGCCCGTGGATGCGCTGTCGATTACCGCCATGGGTTGCCTCCGTCTCATCGCTATTGAAGGCCGGAGTACCTCACACCCATTTCACCGTCGCACCCCAGGCCCTAGGGCTTGCATTGGTTGCGCGAAGCACGACGAGGCGGGCCGCCTCGGATCGCAGCAAGGTATCTGAAGCATAATCGGCTTTGCCGGGATATCCACTGGCCAGCACTTCAAACAGCCACTTCAACCGGACCTTTGAGCTCGACTTGATTGCCATCCGGGTCAAAGCAGTACAGTGAAAGCCCCTCGCCTTCGGCGCCATAACGCTTCTCTGCAGATTCCACCGTCACCCCTGCCGCCTTCAGGTAATCCGTCAGCGCCTGTTCGTTGAACGGCTCGATGCGCAGGCAGAAGTGATGAAGGTTGCGCCCTTCGGCCCCTGGCGCCGCGCCCCCTGGCAGTCCCAGGGGGCCGTCGAGCGTCACCAGGTCAATCATCGCGGTGCCGGTGGCCAGATGAACCATGCCCAGGTCCGGGCGCTCTCGGCTTACCGTGCATCCCAAAAGGTCGCGGTAAAAGGCCACGCTGCGCGGCAGGTCACTGACCCGCAGTACAAGATGATCGATGTGCTTGAGGGTGAACGGTCGCATGCCTGGTCTCCTTGTGGCGATTGCCCGAGGGCGTTCGTCACCATAGCCCTAGAGCAGGCTCGCAGGCCACACGCCTACTCGTTCACCAAACGCTGCACCGGCCGCCCTTCGTGGCTGGCGAGGATGCGCAGGATCTGGTCGACCAATGCCCGATCCGGCGCCTCCAAGTGCAAATGATGCCCACCTGGATGCCACGACACCTTGGCATGAGCCGGCAACGCCGACTGGCGTCGCTCGAAACCGCCGCTAATGAATGCCCCCTGCCGGCCGAACATCAAGTACAGCGGGCAATGGATGTCTCGCAGCAGATCACAGGCCTCACGCTCTGTCAGTGGCATGGGCTCGGGCAGCACCAGGCGTGGATCATGTCGCCAGCAGTAGCCATCGGCCAATGGCAGCAGATCTCGCATGGCCAGCAACCGAGCGGCATCTTCGCTCAATTCGCCGTCCAAGTGCTTGCGCCGCTGCTCAAGCGCGGTTTCAAGGTTATCGAAACGACTGCCACCAGGCTCTGAAAAGCCCTGCAACTGGCTGCGCCTGACCATTCGCTTGAGCCGATAGGCGCGCGCCAGATGCTGCACACGCTCATCATCGGCCACGGTGAAGGGCGCGCCGATGCCATCGAGGAAGATCAAGCTGGCGATGCCGCTGGTCATGGCCGCGAGCAACGACGCAATGCCGGTACCCATGCCATGGGCCAGCACATGAAACTGTGAAAGTCCCAGGCTGTCTGTGACTGCCAGCATGTCCTCGGCATGCTCCCACAGGTAATAACCGCTGTCGTGACGGCGATGGTCGGAACGTCCGTGGCCGACCAGGTCGGGCGCCACCACGAAACAACCGTCCAGCAACGGCGCGAGTCGTTCAAACGAGGCGGCATTGTCCAGCCACCCGTGCAGGGCCAGCACCGGGATGCCGTCCTCGACCCCCCACGTTCGTACTGCGATTTCAATACCGTCCAGATCGAGCAAATGATCTTTGGGGCTGCACAGCGACTGCATTGGCATTCTCCCTGACAATAGCCGTACACCACCATCCCCCAGTCATCTGCGCCGCGCTGGCCTGCTACCGACCCTCGCATGCACCGTACCGACTTCAGCCCTCGCTATTGGCCACGCAGGTCTTCGAAGAACACCTGGCGCCCATCCACGTGGCTCGACGCGCGGGGCAGCTTGGCTGTCTCCGCGTTGGTCGCTTCCACATGCCAATAGCAGTGTCGCACCGCCCGGGTTACCCCGACGTAGGCCAGGCGCTGCACTTCTTCCTTCTGCGCTGTGTCGAACGGTTGTGAATCCCCGGCCCCACCCAGGCCGGCCTGGCGATAGACCTGATTCTTGTACGGAGAGCTGGTCAGGTACTGGCAATCGCCCAGCATGAACACAGCATCTGCCTCCAGGCCCTTGGCGCTGTGGTAGGACAGCTGGCGCAGGCGACGCTGTTGCGCTGGCAACATCGCTTCGGCCTGCAGTACGGCCTGCAAATGCTCGTTCATCAAGGCCTTGTCGCTACCCTTGCGGTACAGCAGCATCACTGATTCGCCGCGCTGGTAATGCTCGAGGAGTGTAGCGCCCAACGCGGCTTCATCGCGTTCGAAGACCCTCACCGGCGAGCCCGGCAACTCGGCGGCAGGTCCGCTGGCCCGAGCTTTCTTGCCGGCAATGGTCGGCGTGCCCTTGACCAAATGCTCGGCAGCGTCGATGACCTGCTGTTGGCAGCGATAGTTGTCGACCAGCATCACGCGTGTGTTGGCCGGCGACCTGAAGGATTTGGTGAATTCCGTGAAGTATTTCGGCGAACTGCCGCGCCAGCCGTAAATCGACTGCCAGTCGTCGCCCACGCACATTAGCGAAGAATGCTGGGCATTGCGCCCGGTGTGCATAGCCGGGCCACGCCGACGGATTTCCGCGAGGCTGGCGCGCAGCCAGCTGACAATCTGCGGCGAAACGTCCTGGAATTCATCGATCATCAGGTGTGCCAGCGGCCTGAGCAGCGGGTCAGGCAGCAGTTGCAGGTTTTCCGGGTTGTTCTCGCCAAACAGGGCGAACATGCGGTTGTAACTCATCACCGGCGGCGACTGGTCCAGCAGGTGCGCTTCCAGGGCTCTCCAGTAAAGTGCCAGGGCCTCGAAGAACAACGCGTCGCTGTCGCCGGTCGGAAAGCTCATGGCCGCCACGGCGGCATTCACTTCAAGGCCGAGGTTCTCGATGAAACTGGCGGCGCCGACAAAGGCGTCGAGCAAGGGCGCCGGGGCCAGTTCGCCTTTGACCTTGTATTCGAAGCCGGGGCCGGCCACGGCATCGCCGGCCAACGACGCTGCCAGGCGCCGGGCCATCGCATAGTTGTCGAGCCAGATCAGCGGCTTGTCGCAGAACGCCTGCAACAGCGTGCGCTTCACCGCCCACTCGGCGCGCACTGCAAGTTTGGCACCCGGGCGCTGGTACTGGGGGCTTTCTGCAGGGTCGAAACCGAGCACCACCCAGGCATCGAGGCCTTCCAGGCGGCCGTGGACATGGAACCGGCTACCACGGATTTCGACCGTCTCGCGGCACGGCGCGATGCCCTTGATCGGCCACGCACCCGCAGCGAACCAGAGATCTTCGATCACGTCGCACAGTTCTTCGTCACGCTGGGCGGCGAGCTGCGTGACCTGTACCCGCTTCTGCACATCCGGATGATCTGGGTCCAGCGGTTTGAGCTGCAGGGCCTCGCGACGCAGGGTGGCAATGATGTCGGCGAAACGTGGGCTTTGCGCGAGCACGTTGCTATAGCACTGGTTGAGCTGTTGACGTTGGGCGTCGTTCAGGCGCAGGTCGAACGGGTTGCTCTCGGCTTCCGCTTCGCGACCCGCGGGCATCTCGTTACCCAGGGCCTCGAATGCACGCACCTGGTCAAAGCCCGGCAAACTGCGCACCAGCGGTAGGATGCGTGAGTGGAAAGTACGCACCAGCTCGCGGGCTTTTGCGGGCTGCAGGTCGAGCTGCCACAGCGCGAACACCTGCACCAGGCGCTTGATGAAGTCCTTGCGTGACTCGCGGGTGAAGGTGACCACGGTCATCGCGTCCAGCTCGTACCCCAGGTAGTGACGCAGCAGCAGGATGCGCAGCACCAACGAAGTGGATTTGCCCGCCCCCGCCCCGGCCACCACGCAGGTGGACGGCGTGTCGCTGAAGATCAGCTTCCACTGTGCAGCACTGGGCTGGGCCTCGGCAGGCAGGCGCTGGGCGACATCGGCCTTGAAGCGCTTCTTCAGCTCGGCAGTCAGTGGCAGGCGCCAGTCGTCGAACAGCTTGTCGTCCTGGCCGGGTACTGCAGCGCTGTCTGGGCGGGTATCTCGAATCACCAACACCTGGCGCCCTGCCTCGTACCCCTCGACCCGCCCGCGCTCGAAGCCTTCGCGCAGCCCATCGGCGTGGCCGCTGCGCTGACCAGTGGCGTGGCCCAGGAACCATGAGTCACGGTGTTGCGCCTGCAAACTGCTCAGGCCACGGCCCAGCAGGCGCGCAGCCAGCCGGCGAAACCAGGGCAGCTGGGCAGGCGGGGCCAGTTCGGCGGGGGCCAGGGGTTGCTCGTGGGGCACGGTCACTCCGTTGAAAATCGAATCAGCACGCATGTTCGCCGTATCGGCAAAAAATCGCCAGCGAATGCTTGAAGATCAGCAGATTAGGCGATGAATCGCACAATTCACATCGCCATTAACTATCGATATAAGCGATCATATTCAGTCGATAATTACGCTTATTTTCGATCTTTCTTTGCAGCATCATGGCCACATTCCACCGATTCAAGGAGCACGACCATGCTGCAACTGCGACCCTTCGAAGGCCTCGGCCACGCCAACCACGGTTGGCTCGACGCCCACCATCACTTTTCGTTTGCCGAATACTACGACCCGGCGCGCATGCACTGGGGCAACCTGCGGGTGTGGAACGATGACCTGATTGCCGCCGGCAGCGGCTTCCCACCACACCCGCACCGCGACATGGAGATCATCACCTATGTGCGTGAAGGCGCCATTACCCACCAGGACAGCCTGGGCAACAAGGGCCGTACCGAGGCCGGTGACGTGCAGGTGATGAGTGCCGGCAGCGGCATCGTACACAGCGAATACAACCTGGAAGAGGTCGACACGCGCATCTTCCAGATCTGGATCGTGCCGGAGCGAGTGGGTGACGCGCCTGCTTGGGGCACCCGTCCGTTCCCGAAAGGCGAGCGCGGTGAAGGCTTCGTGACCCTGGCCAGCGGCCGGGCCGGTGATGAGGACAGCTTGCAGATCCGTACCGATGCGCGGCTGGTGGCGGCTACCCTGAAGGCCGGTGAAACGGCAGAGTACCGTTTCGACGCGGGGCGCCGGGGCTACCTGGTGCCGGCCAAGGGGCTGGTCGAGGTCAATGGATTGCGGGCCAAGGGCCGCGATGGCGTGGCGATCGAGGAAGAAGACGTGCTGCGGGTGACGGCGATCGCGGACAGCGAGATCGTCCTGGTCGATGTGGCGTGAATGAACGGGGCCGCTGTGCGGCCCCGTTTCACCAATCGATCAGGCAATCGCCGCATCCACCAGCACTTGAGCTTCTGCCACCAGGCGCTGCAGGTGTGCCTCGTCGATGAAGCTTTCGGCGTAGATCTTGTATATGTCTTCAGTCCCCGAAGGCCGCGCGGCGAACCAGCCATTGGCGGTCATCACCTTCAGGCCGCCAATGGCCTGGCCGTTGCCCGGCGCGTGGCTGAGAATCTGCTGGATCGGCTCGCCGGCCAGTTCGGTCGACTTGACCTGTTCCGGCGCCAGCTTGCTCAACAGTGCCTTCTGCCGTGCATCGGCCTTGGCTTCCACGCGGGTAGCGAATGGCTTGCCCAGCGCGGCGGTAAGGTCGGCGTAGGCCTCGCTCGGGTTACGGCCGGTACGCGCGGTCATTTCAGCCGCCAGCAACGCTGGAATAAGGCCGTCCTTGTCAGTTGCCCAGACCGTGCCGTCCTTGCGCAGGAACGAGGCACCGGCACTTTCTTCCCCACCAAAGCCAAGCGAACCGTCGAACAGGCCCTGGGCGAAGAACTTGAAACCCACCGGCACTTCGTACAACTCACGCCCCAGACGCGCGGTGACGCGGTCGATCAGGCCGCTGGATACCACCGTCTTGCCTACGGCTGCATCGCTGCGCCATTGCGGACGATGGCGGTACAGATAGTCGATGGCCACGGCCAGGTAGTTGTTCGGCTGCAGCAAACCATCGGCGGTGACGATGCCGTGGCGGTCGTGGTCCGGGTCGCAGGCGAAGGCCACGTCGAAGCGCTCGCGCAGGCCGATCAGGCCTTGCATGGCGTGAGGCGAGGACGGGTCCATGCGGATCTGGCCGTCCCAGTCGACGGTCATGAAGCGGAAGGTCGGATCGACCTCGGTGTTGACCACTTCCAGGTCGAGCTTGTAATGCTCGGCAATCGCCGCCCAATAGCGCCCCCCTGCCCCGCCCAATGGGTCGACGCCCAGGCGCAGCTTGGCGTTGCGGATGACGTCGAAATCGATGACGTTTTCCAGGTCAGCGACGTAATGGCTCACGTAATCATGGCGGTGGGTAGTGGGTGCCTGCAGCGCCGCCCCATGCTCAATGCGCTTGACGCCCGCCAGGCCTGCGGCCAGCAGTTCATTGGCCTTGGCTTCGACCCACTTGGTCACGTCGCTGTCAGCGGGCCCGCCGTTGGGCGGGTTGTACTTGAAGCCGCCGCTCTGTGGCGGGTTGTGCGACGGGGTGATGACGATGCCGTCGGCCAGGCCAATGTCGCGGCCACGGTTGTAGCAGAGGATGGCATGGGACACCGCGGGCGTCGGGGTGTATTCATCGTCCTTGGACAGCATTACCTGCACGCCATTGGCAGCCAGCACTTGCAGGGCGCTGGCGGCAGCGGGCGTTGACAGCGCGTGGGTGTCGGCACCGATGAACAACGGACCGTCGATGCCCTGTTCCTGGCGATACAGGCAGATGGCCTGGGTGATCGCCAGCACATGGTCTTCGTTGAAGCTCAGGTCGAACGCGCTGCCGCGGTGGCCCGAGGTGCCGAAGGCCACGCGCTGGGCCGCCACGGACGCGTCGGGGCGGCCGGTGTAGTAAGCGGTGAGCAGGCGGGGAATATCGACCAGCACGCTGGCCGGAGCCGGCTTGCCTGCCAAAGGACTGAGCGTCATGCAGAAACCTCGAGTTCAACGGATGTTGGAGTTGGAACGCGCAGTGTACTGGGAGTTGCAATGCCATGCGAAGTGCCTGACGAGGATTAGTTGCCAGCCTTTTGCCACCAACTGGGGAACATCTGCTGGACCCGCGGTTCGGCAAAACGCTCATCGATCAACACCAGCACGCCACGGTCCTGATCGCCACGGATGACGCGCCCCGCGGCCTGGATTACCTTGCGCACGCCGGGGTACAGATAGGCGTAGTCGAAACCAGCGCCAAATTGGCGCCCCAGGCGTTGTTTGAACTGCTCGTTGATCGGGTTGACCTGGGGCAGCCCGAGGGTGGCGACGAAGGCACCGATCAGCCGGGTTCCGGGCAAATCCACACCCTCGCCGAAGGCGCCGCCGAGCACGGCAAAGCCAACGCCCTGCCCATCAGCAGCAAAGCGCGCAAGAAAATCCTCCCGCGCCGTTTCATCCATGCCTGGGGCCTGCGCCCAGGTCGGTAGCGCTGGGTGCCGCTGGCCGAGCAGCGCGTGCACCTGCTGCAGGTATTCGAAACTGCTGAAGAAGGCCAGGTAGTTGCCCGGTTGGCGTTGATACTGCTCGGCGATCAGCGCGACGATCGGCGCCAGAGAAGCCTGGCGCTCGCGATAGCGCGTGGACACCTGGCTGGCAATTCGCACTTCGAGCTGATCGGCGCTGAAAGGCGCCGCCACTTCCAGCCATGCCGTGTCTGTTGGCATGCCGAGCAAGTCAGTGTAGAAATGCCGCGGGCTGAGCGTGGCGGAAAACAACGTCACACTGCGCGCCGCCTGCATTCGCGGCCCCAGCAGCCGTGCCGGGGTGACGTTGCGCAGGCATACGTTGGCCAGGCGCCGCTTGCGCGGGCCTTCGCGCAGGCTTACATCGAACAGGAAATGTTCGTCGAACAACTCGGCGACCCGGCTGAACTGCAGCGCCTGGAAAAAGAACTGCAGCACTTGCGCGTCCACTTGGGCTGGCGTTTCGTTGAGGCGCTCCTGGATCAGCCCGATGCATTGCTGCAGCGCACGCACAAAAGCGTCCGGTACATGTTCTGTGGCCTGGTAAGGTGCCTGCTGATCTTTGTACAAGGCATTCCACTGACGGTTCAACCGGTCCAGCGCACTGCCCAGCCCTTGCGGTTTGCTGTGGCGCAACGCGAGCAGTTGGCCTTGATCGAGGCTGGCGCTGTACATGCTTCGGCCACGCTCCACCAGGTTATGCGCCTCGTCCACCAGCACCGCGACCCGCCACTGGTTGGCCTGGGTCAGGCTGAACAACAAGGCATGGGCGTCGAAGTAGTAGTTGTAGTCGGCCACCAGCACATCCACCCACCGTGCCATTTCCTGCCCCAAGTAGTAGGGGCAGACCTGATGCGCCAGGGCGACCTCGCGCAGCCTTGCACGGTCCAGCATCGGCATCTGTGCCGCCGCCTCACGCGCCGCAGGCAATCGGTCGTAGAAGCCATTGGCCAAAGGGCAGGACTCGCCATGGCAGGCGTTGCCGGGGTGCTCACAAGCCTTGTCGCGGGCAATCAGCTCCAGAGTGCGCAGCGCGGGCTGCGGCGTGGCCTTGGTGATCTGCTGCAGGGCGTCCAGCGCCAGTGCCCTGCCTGGAGTCTTGGCCGTGAGGAAAAACACTTTGTCGAGCTGTTGCGGCACCATGGCTTTAAGCAACGGGAACAGCGTGCCGAGGGTCTTGCCGATCCCGGTACTGGCCTGAGCCATCAGGCAGCGCCCCGTGCTGACCGCCTTGTACAGGGTTTCGGCCAGTTGCCGCTGGCCCTGGCGAAACTGTGGGTAGGGAAAGCCCAAGGCCTGCAGACCGTGATTACGCTCGGCAAGGCGCAGTTCCTGTCCCTGGGCCCAGGCCAGAAAGCACTGGCACTGGGTTTCGAAAAACACACGCAGTTCATCGGCGCCACAGTGCTCGCTAAGCAGCGTCTGGCTGTCGTTGTCCACATTCAGGTAGACCAGCCCCACCTCGATGGCCGGCAACTGCCGCGCCTGGCACATCAGCCAGGCATAGACCTTGGCCTGGGCCCAGTGCAGCTGGCGGTGGTTGGCCGGTTGCCGAACGAGGTCGCCACGGTAGGTCTTGATCTCTTCCAGGCGATTGGCGAAGGGGTCATAACCATCGGCGCGGCCACGGACCTGAAGGCCCTGATAAACCCCTTCGAGGGCGACCTCCGCTTCGTAGCCATCGGCACGCCGGGCCACCACTCGGCGATGCCCTTCGATACCCTCCTGGGCCGTGGGCGACGGAGTGAAGCGCAAGTCGAGATCACCGACTTTGGCGCTGAATTCACACAACGCACGTACCGCCACACGGTAACTCACGCCGCAGCACTCCAGCGCACATGGCAGACCGCCACCGGCAGGCCGTGCTCGGCGCAAAACTCCAGCCAACGCAACTGGTTGTCCTGCAGCCGATCGCCCGGCCCTTTGACCTCGACCATGCGATAGCGCCCCTGCTCCGGCCAGAACTGGATCAGGTCGGGCATGCCGGCGCGATTGTTGCGGATGTCCTGCAACAAGCGCAGGAAACATTGCTTGAGGTGGGCGGCCGGCAGACAGGCCAAAGCCTGGGTGAGCAAGGCTTCGTCGAGCATTGGCCAGAACACGAACGGCGACTGCAGGCCCTGCTTGGTCGCATAACAATCCAGAATGGCTTGTTGATGCGTACCGTCGTCGAGCCGCCCCAGGCAAGCATCGAAGTGGGCGGCGCGGCGCTGCTGGAAGTCGCAGTCGTGCAAGTCTTGGGGCGCGGCCTGGAAGGGGTTGAAAAACGCGCCGGGGACCGGCGCGAAGATCGCCTCCCAGCACAGCAGGCCGAACAGGCTGTTGAGCAGCGTATTTTCAACGTAATGCACCTGGCCACCCGCTTGCGCCAGATGTTGCCGAACGGCCTCTTCGACACCCAGCACGGCATGCTCGTGCGGCAATTCCAGTTCGATTACCTGAGCGGCACTCGCGCGCCGCCGAGGCTGAGGCGGCCCGCCAAGCTTGCGTGCCAGGCGCGGTAACATGCGCTGCAGTGCCTGAATCTCCAGAGCGTTTGTGGGGGCCTGCGCGAGTTGCAGGGCCAGCGCATGCGCCTGCGGCCAGCGTTCGCTGCGCTCAAGCACGCGCACCTGGCGAATGCGCGCTTGTGCATGGCTGCTTTGGGCATACACCGACAGGGCCAGGTCCCAGTCGCCGAGGCGCTCGCACTGCTGGCCGAGGGCATACAGCAGACGCGCATGCCGCCGGGCCAGCCACGCATTGTCACTGTGCCAGCCTGCCAGTGCTGCCAGGATCGAAGCCGGCTCGTCGCCCTGCTCCAGACGCTCGGCGCACTGGTGCAAGGCCATTGCCAGGTCGACATCGCCGCGTTGCTGCAAGGCGCGCGAGCCGGGGCTAAACGATACTTGCTCGAAGCGCAACAGGCCAAGGTCGGCCAGCACGAAGTCTGACCAGTCCTGATACAGATTGCCGAAAAACAGCAAGCGCATGCGGTCGCAAAGCGGCTGCAAGCACCATTGCACGATGCTGACCGGGGGTTTGGCAAACCACTCTGAAAGCGGCCTGGGAGCCAGTGACAAGCATTGCAATTGCACGAGCAGGTCGCCCTTGGCTGCACGTGGACGACTCAGTTGCACGGCGAAACCGCGGGCGAGTTCGTCCTTGCGCAGCAGGCCGAACAGCTGCTCCAGGCTCAACTGCTCAGGTTCACGGACCCAGCCCAAGGCCTGCAGTGGCTGCAAGGCGCTATGGGCATCACCAATCTCGGCATAGTCGAGCCGGTCGCTGCGAAACAGCTCACCCTTTCGCATCACCATGCGCACCAACAACGCCTGGGCCGGCGCTTCCAGCGCGGCAAAGGCCTGGATGAAGTTCAGCTCCTGCGCATCGAGCAGGTCGGCATACCGCTGTTCGACCCACAGCAGCACCTGGCGGAAGTTATGCAGGTAATACAGCGGGTCGGCGACGGAATGGGCGATCACGAGGTGGGGTCGGGTAGTAGAAAGTAATACTGTTTATACATACAGATAGTGCGCAATGGCAAGCGCCACGGGTCTAGTCGTCAAAGCGCCGACCAATGGCACCGCGACTCGGTCAGAGCGCCATGACCATTTCATGCCAGGCCATCCCACCGTGGTCCGATGGCGACGCCTGCACATACTGGTAGCCCATGTTGCGGTACAGCTCGACATGCTGTTCTTTGCACATCAGGTGAATGGTCTGCTTGTCGAGTGCTTTCATCCGCTGGATAAAGGCATTCATCAGCACTGTCGCGTAGCCTCTGCCCTGAAACGCCGGGTCGACCACCACCGACATGATCACCACATTGGCGGCAGCGGGGTCATGGCCCACCAGTTCCTTGAACGCTTCGTCGGACATCACCACTTCTTGCGCACAACCACTGTTGATGAACCCCACTGCATGGCCGTCGACCTCGAGAATCAGAAAACCTTCGGGGTATTGTGCGATACGGGTGCGGATCTTCTCGAGGGTTGCGGCCTCAGCGCCTTCATACGCACCGATTTCGATCTGGTAGCAGCGTTCGGCGTCCTGAATGACGGGTTGGCGCAAGTGCGGGGTGTTCATGCCTGGGCTCCTGAAAATGAACAATGACGCCATGGTAAAGGAACCCACCCTCCTTGTCTGACGCAATGGCCCCGTCATTCCTGATTGCCTACCTCCAGTGCCTGCCCCAACAAGCACAGCGCATCGTGCAAGGGCTCTGGCTGATCGCCCAGCCAACTAAGCGCGAGGTATTGCTGATAACGCCCCTGCAGGCCGAACTGTTCACCCGCCTCCACGCGCAAGGCCGAGCCGTGCAGCGCAGCAACTATTCGCCGCGCAGGTAACCGCTTGCCCAATCGCAGCCACACCACCTGCCCGCCTTCTGGAATCGCGAAAGTCACCAGCGTCCCCACGTGCAACTGCAGCTGCTGACAGAACAGCTGCATTCGCCCCTGCAGCTCGACGCGCTGGCGGCTCATTTGCTCATCGATCTCACCCATGCCGAGCATTTGCGCCAACGCCTGCTGACGCAAAGGAGCAAGCTGAAAACCGCGCTGGGTGAAGGATTGCAGCAAGGCAGCAGGCCGACCCAGCACGTAAGCATAAGGCGCCTCGGCACCGACTACCGCCTCAAGCGAACCCAGCACAAGCAGCCAGCGAGGGTCGACCCAGTCGCGCAGCCGCGAACGCATCGGCGCGGCAAAACTGTGATCGCTGTCCAGATCATTCTCCAATAGCCAGACAGGATGCAGCGCCAACAGGCGCGCGATCTGCTCGTGATCCTGCTGCGACATCAATCGCCCCAGTGGCATGCCAAGGCACGAGGGCATAATCACCATGCGTACCGCCCCATGCCCAAGCAGCCGTGCCAGGCGCCCCAGGTCGAGGCTACCGAGGTCGTCCAAGGGCAACTCCTGAACGTGCATGCCAGCGCGCTGCAACGCACGCAACAGACGCCAACAGCAAGGCGATGTGATGAGCACCGTGCTGCCGTGCAGAACCAATGCCGCCAGCAACGTTTCCAGCAATGCCTGCACATCAGGGGCAAGGTGCACATCCTCTGGCCGCCAGCACTGCCGGGATGATCGGGTGTAGCGTTCCGCCAGTGCCTTGCGCAAGCGGACAGGCCCAGTGCTCTGCAGGTTCAATGAGCGAGCACGCTGCCGTGCCAGGCGTCGCTCATGGGCAAGCAGCGCACGTTCCATCAAAGGCCGCGTTGGAATTCCGTGCCTGCCATCGGATAAGCCGGCCTGGGCGAAGTAACCGGACTTGGGTACCGACAACACACGCCCTTCATGCTCCAGCAGCCCATAGGCAGTCTGCACCGTGGCCAGTGACACCCGCAGGCGCCGAGACAATGCCCGCAAAGAAGGCAGACGCAACTGCCCCTCCCGCTGCGCTTCCTCGATCAACGCCTCCAGGTAGCGATAGACCGCTTGATAGGCAAACTCACCGCTCATCAGCGGACGCCTCGCACGTGGCCCGGCCGGCAGTACGCTGACGCGACAGGAGCGCCAGGTGTACATCACGCCTTGCCAGGTTTGCCAGCATGCGCCAAACGCTGTACTGCACGCGACCGTCATAGATCGTGCGCAACTGCGCAAGTGAAAGGCCACTGGTGTTGGTGAGCCAATGCTTGACCGCCTCGGGACACGCTTTTCCCTGCAACGCCCGATGCAGATAAGGCAACGCCACCAGCATGTCGGCATGGCAGCACTGCAAAAAGCGCTCAAGCCCACGCCCCTGTTCGGTGAACGGGCTGTGAAGCAAGCACATCAGCTGAGTTCTTTCTAGCCCATAAGCCTTGGCGAAGCGCAGCTGCAGCGGCACCTGCGGCGTGCCCGAACGGGGCAGGCTCACCAGGCTCAACGCACGCCTGCGCTCGTTAAGCGCCGTACAACGCGCACGCAGATCCTGCAACTGCGTCATGGCCAAAGGGTCGAGAAACGCAGCCAACGACTGGGCCTCCTGTGCTGGCGCCAAGCCGCACCCCATCATCCTGTCCAGCTCGCCTTCGCTCAGCAGTTGTGGCAGCAGATCATCGATCGCCATGAGCCTCAGCGGCGTATCGCAAAGGGGCGCCTGGTCGAACGCCTCTGGTTCCTCTTGCTGCAAAACGGCGACCTGCTGCAAACGACCGAGCTGTTCGGCCAGGCTCGCCACGCACTGATGCAGGGTACCTGCCCCGACCAGCCCCGCCAGGCGCAATGACCTGCGGGCCCAAACCAAATACCGCCGCCGCTGGCATACAGGCATAGCGGTGAGCAGGACATCCGCCCTCGGCTGTTCGCCGAGCGCCCGCCGCACACTGTCGGCCACTTCCAGGTGCAGGCGGCTGCCTAGCAGCGCTTCGGGCCGCGAATCGACGAGATGCCCAAAAAGCAAAAGGCCGTCGCGGGCGAGCGTCCGGTAACCAGCCACCGCTGTGGGTCGACGGCTGAAAGGCGTCACAGTCCCTGCTTCGATCATCTGCAACTGCACCCGCGGATCATCCTGCATGAACAAGGTGTTGAAATTACGCTCATGCTGCTCCAGCAGCGCACTACTGGCGGCCGGCAGGCAGACGACCAATACCCTTAGCTGAAACGTTACCGGCGCGCGCAGGGCGATACTCAGCTGCGCGGCGCGCAACATCGCCAGCAGGCGTGCACAGTGGCGGTCACCGCCATGCACCACCAGTACCCTGAACGTGCCCATGTATTCCGGACCTCCGGCAGCCACCAGCAGACGCTGGATCAGCAACTGCAGGGAAGCCCTTTGCGCTTGAGACATATGATTCAACAAGCGTTCCAATACCTGCTGGTAAATATAGTGCATTGCCTGATCATGAATAATGGTCATGCGCTACCTCGCAACTTCAGTCATCTCCCGCATCATGCGCAACGACTCGAGAACCAATGCAGAAAATCAAATTTAAGAAATTTCCTACGTGATATTAGGAAATACTGAAGTGCTGGATTTCTGTCGCCAGGCCATTGAAAAAAAATGGACTTTTCGTGACTCCAATGATGCCACCCGTCGCATACCGCAGCCCAATCGCCTATCCACCGCACGCTCCTTGCGCTAACCATCATTGCGCCATTATCAAGCGTTACTGAACGAATAAAAGATACAGATCCAGGTAAAAAAACCATTCACACAGCCGAAAACACCGCTTGCATCGGAAATTGCAGAGTCTTAACTACGCGTCGCGTGCCATTGATTAAACCAAAGAAAGATTTTCAAATTGTAAAAATGCAGAAGACATATTGTTTGCGTGTAGGAAAAGTCCCTATTCAAGCCAAAAAAAACCCGGGCATTAACCCGGGTTGTTCCATCCATCCATCCTACTTCAGGTCGGTGTCATATCCAGCACCACCCGTCCACCGCAAGGGCATTCATCCATGTACCGGTGAGCTTCAACCACCTGCTCGAACGGGTACACCTTGATGATCTGCGGCGTCAGCAATTGATCAGCGGTGAATTGATTGATATCACGCAGGGCACGCTGCAATGCGACCTGGTCCTGGCTGATGCCCAGTTCCGGCTTGCCGGTAAAGTTGCCGATGCAGTGCACATAGAACTGGATGTTCTTCTGAAACGCCGCACAGGCCGGGAACGGGGTCTGGTTGCCGCCCTGCAAGCCATACAGCACCAGGCTGCCACGCGGCGCAAGCACATCGCCCAGCAGCGACATCTGCGGCCCACCCATGCCGTCGAGGACCATGTCCACACCACGGCCGTCGGTGTATTTACCGACCTGCATGAGCAAATCCTGCTCCTCAGTCACGATCACTTTGTCGGCGCCCAGCCCCATCAGGTACTCACGCTGCTCCGGCTCCTTGGTCGCGGCAAACACCTTGAGGCCGAGCGCCTTGCCCAGTTGCACGAATGCCGGCCCGGCGCAGTGGCTGGCATCGGTGACCAGCGCTGTCTGCCCGGCTTTGGCCCGGGCCAGGTCGACGTAGGCAAAGTAGGCAATCAACAATGGCGTGTAATGCACGCTGGCTTCGATCGGGGTAAGGATGTCGGGGTAACGGGTGATGGCCGTGCGCGGCAGGACGATGACATCGCCGTAGACGGGGTGTTCGTTGGCGCTGGTGGCCGGGAAGCTGGCCACCCGGTCACCTACCGCAACGTCCTCGACGCCTTCACCCACCGCCGTCACCACACCCGCCATCTCATGGCCGATACCCGCCGGCAAACGCGCCTGGGAGGGTGCCAGGTTCTGCCGCCAAAGCACGTCGTACCAGCTCACGCCGATCGCCTCGACGCGGATCTGCACCTCGCCGACAGCAGGGGACGGTTCGGCCTGCTCCTCGCAACGGAGCACATCGGCAGCGCCGAACTTATGGAACCGGATCATGCGGGACATCGCATACCTCGCCTTTGTGAATCTCGTATTACCACGGACTTTATCCGGGCTTTTGCCGTTAGACCATCAGTGGCTATTAATAGTCGACATGCCTGTCATCGATTGGGCACCCCACATTCCTGTGCATTGGCCCCCACAAATCGGTGCAGGGTAGCAGCCTTTGGCCTTAAGATTCACCCCTGCCCCACTTTAGGCGAAGCGCACCGATGAATCGAAACGACCTGCGTCGCGTAGACCTCAACCTGCTGATCGTGTTCGAAACCCTGATGCATGAGCGTAGCGTGACCCGCGCCGCGGAGAAGCTGTTCCTTGGCCAGCCGGCGATCAGCGCCGCGCTGTCGCGCCTGCGCAACCTGTTCGACGACCCCTTGTTCGTGCGCACCGGCCGCAGCATGGAACCGTCGGCACGCGCCCATGAAATCTTCGCCCTGCTGTCGCCGGCCCTGGACTCGATCTCCACTGCCGTCAGCCGCGCTGCCGAATTCGACCCGGCCACCAGTAACGCGGTATTCCGCATCGGCCTGTCGGACGACGCCGAATTCGCCCTGCTACCGCAATTGCTCAAGCGCGTGCGCGCCGAAGCCCCGGGCATCGTGCTGGTGGTGCGCCGGGTCAATTACCTGTTGATGCCGACCTTGCTGGCCTCGGGCGAGATTTCGGTTGGCGTGAGCTATACCAGTGAGCTACCGGCCAACGCCAAGCGCAAGGTGTTGCGCCGTAGCAAGCCCAAGCTGCTTCGCGCAGATAGCGTACCCGGCAGCATTACCCTCGACGACTTCTGTGCCCGGCCGCATGCGCTGGTGTCGTTCGCGGGTGACTTGTCTGGCTTCATCGACGAGGCACTGGAGGAGATCGGCCGCAAGCGCCATGTAGTGCTGGCGGTACCGCAGTTCAACGGCCTGGGAAGCTTGCTGGCGGGGACTGATATCGTGGCGACTGTGCCGGATTACACGGCCGATGCCTTGACCGCGGCAGGCGGGTTGCGCGCCGAGGACTTACCGATGGAGGTGCGCAGCTTCGAGCTGCACATGGCCTGGCGCGGAGCGCAGGACAATGACCCGGCGGAGCGGTGGTTGCGGTCGAGGATTCAGATGTTTTTTGGCGATCCTGACAGTTTATGATCATGGAGGCTGTGCCTGCCGACCCGGGCCGTGATGAGTTCCGTCAAGGCAATACGCTGGGCACCGCCTACCGACATTGGCGGCGAGCAAAAATCGGCAGGCGCTTTCAGCTGTTCTTTCGCTACGATTCAAGGTCCAAGGTCATCGTCTATTGGTTCAACGACGAAAATACCCTACGGTCCGCAGGCAGCAAATCTGATCCCTACGCGGTATTCGAGAAGATGCTGGGCCGCGGCAACCCTCCTGATGACTGGGATGCGCTGACTGCTGCAACGCGTAGCGACTGGGACGAGCCTAAAGCATGAATTGCGCAAGTGGATGTGGGATTGCACGTTTGAAACCGATCCCTCCTCGTTGCGTCCACCGGAATCCACTCGGAGCCGCTGTTGAAAGGAGCACATGGAAATTCAGCCGCCACCGTCTATCGGTACAATCTTGCGAATGCGAGAAGTTTGTCTTGCAACTGTTAATGTGGACAGGTTAAAGCGAACCCGCTTAGCCCTTTGGAGGCACCTGAAATGACTCGGACGGACGCTATTCGAATCACGGCTCAGCTAAACGCCTGCAGCCAGACTATGAAGTCGCTCCGAGCCTACGACCGAGGAGCAGCAGACAGCTCCTGTACAGAGCTGGACAAACTTCGCATTCGGGCCGAGTTTCAGTTCAATGCCCTGAAAAAACTGGATGATTCTCTGCCGTCCAGTGAGCACGACGATGCTGTGTGGGCGTGGCTTATAGAAAAATCGTAGTGGCGCTCTAGCGGATGACGAATGCCGACGGTTGTCTGCCGCAGAACTCAGTCAACTAGTGGTGAAACCATCGAATGTGGAATTACTCAGACGAGAGGGCTTTCTGTAGCTCAAATAACTGAGGCCTTACCGTCATCAAGCCGCATGCCAGCTCACCCTCAGCCCTGAAAGCTCAGCACTGAAGGTAACCTGGCCACACGTCAGGACAATGCGCTTTTACACAGCGACTCGATGGTACCCACCAAGTCGTCATACTGCACGGGCTTGGTGAGGTGTCGGTCGAACTGCATGTCCTTGCCCTTGTGAGGATCCGTCGCCGCGCCATAACCGGTCAGTGCAATCGCAGGCGTGTACTGATGAACCTTACCCGCCCTGAGGGCACTGATCAGCTCATGCCCATCCATCTCCGGCATTCCGATGTCGCTAAGAATGATATCGAAACGCTCCTGGAGTGAATGCTTGAGTGCCTGGGTAGGATCGCTGTAACTCTTGACCTGGGCGCTCTCCATTTCAAGCAGCATGCGCATCACTTCCAGAACCTCTGGCGAGTCATCAATCAGCAAGACCTTGAGCCCCTTCAGTCGTCCTTGGGGCTCGCCGGCTTCATTCCCATCCTTCGGCTCTTTGATCAGCGCTTGTGAAAGTGGCAGCGAGACACTGAACGTACACCCATGACCAATACCCGCAGACCGGGCCACAACCGAGCCTCCATGGGCCTGTACCAGTTGGCGAACCAGCGACAGCCCAATACCGAGGCCGTCTCGCTGATGGCTGACATGTTTGGGTTTGGCCTGCTTGAACAAGTCGAACACGTTCTCAAGGTCAGCAGTAGGCAATCCGACACCGTTGTCGATGATATCGATGTGGGCGTGCTTGTCCGCCTTGCTGAGCACAATACGTACCTTGGCCGCTTCACCGCTGAACTTCAGCGCATTTTGCAGAAGGTTCCAGATCACCTGCTCCAGCCGGGTAGGGTCGCCATCAATGATCATCGCCGGCACTTCCGCACTCGGCTTTTCCAGCGTGATTTCTGCGTAGGGATATTCGTCGATAACGATTGAGTGGATCTCACTCAGCATGGCACCGATGTCAAGCAGGCGCGTCGCCAACTTCAGCTTGCCCGTGCGAATGCGAGCCACATCGAGCAAGTCATCGATAATTCGAGCCTGGCTGGTCACAGCCTCGCCAATGGCGCTGACCGCCTTGCTGGCATTCTCGGTGTTGCGAACGGCTGGTAGCCTTCGAAGAATTTCTGCGTTGAGTTGAATCAGGTTGAGTGGATGCTTCAGTTCATGGGACATGACCGCAAAGAACTCATCCTTCATGTGGATGGTGCTCTGTGTCTCGGCGAGCTTTCTGCTCTGCTCGTCGTGCAGCCGTTTATGGCCCGTCAGGTCACGAGCAATCTTCACGTAACCCAGAGCACTTTCGGCACGCAGCAACGTAATTTCCCCACTGCAGAAGAACCGACTGCCGTCCTTACGCACGTGCCAGCGCTCATCCTCCCCACGTCCATGCTCACGCGCATTGCGCATCTCGGTCTGCGGGACATCCGCACTGCGATCTTCCGCGGAGAAAATCAGTTCGTAGGACGAGCCGATGACCTCTTCGGTGGTGTAACCGAAGATCAGCTGAGCCCCGGTGTTCCAGTCTGTGATCTTGCCGTGTTCATCGAGGATGATGATGGCGAAATCGTGGGTGCTCTCGGCGACCAGGCGCATGCGCTCCTGACCCAGGCGCAGATCTTCCTCGGCCTCGCGACGTTTGGTGATGTCGATGAACGTCAGCACCGTACCGTCGATATGGTCTTCGCTGGAGCGGTACGGCAAGAGCCGGGCAATGTACCAGCGGCCGTCGGCACTGCTGACTTCACGTTCCAGCATGGTCAGTGATTCGTACACGGACGAAGCGTCTTCGGCCAATTCCGGATAATTGAGCCGATGTGTGATATCCAGCAGCGAGCGCCCAGTATCCACCGGGAGCATGCTGAAAATCTCCTTGGCGCGGGGCGTAAACCAACGGATATGCATGTTGCGGTCTACGAACACCGTGGCAATATCTGTAGAGGCAATGAGGTTTGCCAGATAGTCGTTGATCTTGTCGGTTTCTTCGACCTTGGTCTTGAGCTCGTAGTTGACCGTAAGCAGTTCTTCGTTGATCGACTGAAGTTCTTCCTTGCTGGTTTCCAGCTCTTCCGTCGCGGAGCGCAGCTCCTCGTTGATGGCTTGCATTTCCTCGTTGGACGCCTTGAGCTCTTCGCTTGAGACCTCCGATTGCTCGATGGTTTCCTGCAGGTGGGTCTTGGTTCGCTGCAGCTCGTTCTCCAAGCTGGCCAGCACTTTGTTCTCGGTTTGCAAATCCAGATCGAGCAAGTCGGTGCCCGGTTCGATGGACGTGACGTTGAACACGATGGTGCGCACATCCTGATCGGTGGCTTCGTCTTTGAAAGGGCGCGCCGTGATATCGACCAAGTAGTCACCGTCAGGATCGCTCACCCGTATTTTGCGGGACAGTGTGGCTTTACCACTTTGCTGGGCCTGGTACAGCGTGGTGCGAAGCTCAAGGCGCAACTGCGGCATGATCAGCACCAGGACGTTTCGCCCAACCTCCCCCGTGACGTAACGCAGGAATCTGCCAGCACCCTCGTTCATGTGCAGGATGTCGCCATTGGGGTCGACAATCATGCTCGGCGGCATCTGCTCGGCCATCGCCCGCTGATGGATATCGGCATAGGAAAACTTGCGCGTGGGCGGCAGCATGGGTGGCGGCGCGGCAAGGCTGGACAGCGCAAAGCCGCCACGGGGCATCGAAGGTGCCCGGCGATTGATATTGGCTCCTGCCCGCGCTCGGAAAATCCGATTGCGCTTGTCGACCGGTGTGAACAGGTCAGGGCAGGCATCGGCGGACTCGGAAGAGCCCATGAACAGATAACCGCCCGGCTTGAGGGCAAAATGGAACATCTGCAGCATTTCTCGCTGGATGTCTCGATCCAGATAGATCAGCAAATTGCGGCAGACGATGAGGTCGATTTGCGAGAAAGGCGGGTCGGACAGCAGGCTGTGCTTGGCAAACAAGACTTTCTCGCGGACTTCCTTACGGACGCGGTAGTGCTCACCTTCTTTCAGGAAATACTGTCGCAGACGCGTGGGTGGCACGTCGGTAATGATCGCCTCCGGATACGCGCCAGTGCGACCTATCGCAATGGCACGCTCGTCGATATCCGTAGCAAATACCTGGACTTTGACCGGGTTGACCTCAAGTTTCTGGTGCTCGGTGCACAGGATCGTCAAGCTGTATGCCTCCTCCCCTGTCGAACATCCAGCAGACCAGATGCGCACCTCATCGGGGCGAGTTTTGTCATCGCCTGTGGACATCAAAGGGCTGAGCACGTGGCGCTCAAGCGCCTCGAAGGCCTCTCGGTCGCGGAAGAAATTGGTCACGCCGATCAGCATGTCCCCCAACAACTGCTTGGCTTCGTCGGGCGTGTTCTCCAAGTACTGGTAGTACGCAGGCAGGTCGGGTTGAGCCGTTACCTGCAGGCGCCGCTCGATACGCCGGAGTACCGTCGCCCGCTTGTAGTGCTTGAAATCATGCCCGGTGCGGGTTCGCAGCAGCAACAGAATATCCAGCAACACCCGCTCGGCGACTTCACGCTCCAGCTCCGGAGAAGTGGATGCGACCTTCATGTCGTGTGGTGCGGGGATCTTGATAGCCCTGGTATTACGCCAGATCTCGAGCAGCTTGTTAGGTATCTCGGCAATCGGCAGCACAGCGTCGACCATTCCGGTCGCTATCGCCGCCAGAGGCATCCCGTCAAATTCAGCGTCACCCGGGCTCTGCACGATGGTGATGCCACCCTGCTCCTTGATGCGTGACAGGCCCACGGCACCATCGCTGCCCGTGCCGGTCAGCACCAGGCAGTAGGCGAACTCCTTGTGCACGTCAGCCAGATCACGGAAAAACAGGTCGATAGCCACATGACTACCCGCCGGACGACTGGCTGCCGTTACTCTCAAGTAGCCATCGTTCATGGCCAGCTGACTGGCGGGCGAGATCACATAAACGCTGTTTTGCTCAATGGGTGCGGTATCCGTTACCTGCATCACAGGCATCGAAGTACACGCCTGGATAATTTTGTCGGCCACACTTTCGTGGTCTGGCGACAAATGCAGAATAATGACAAACGCCATGCCGCTGTCAGCGGGCATTTGCTCGAAAAATGTCTTCAGCGCAGCCAGACCACCCGCCGAAGCCCCTATACCGACCACAGGAAACCGCAGGTGGCTGGGCAGAATGCCCTCTCGCTCCGGCAGTGAGGTGGGACGTCTTGTTGTCGGTTTCATTGTGGATCTCGAATCTGATCGTGGGCTGAGATTTGACGGCTCGGGCAGTCGATGGCCAGTGTCCTGATCGACGCTATCAGCACAGTAGACGGGCGCTGTACATTACCAAAGTATAGTGCCTACCATTCGCGAAGTCGCCACAGCATACCCCACCTTTGCTCCTGACCGACGGCTGAAATCGCAGTGGCGCGACCACAAATGAGTCAGCGCTCCTGAGGCGAAGACAAAGGTTTCGTCACCTGTACTTAGTTCAGGTTTAGCCATTCAGGCCTGGCTGCGGATCTATCAGATATTCGACAAGCGTAACGGCACAGGCCGAGATCCCCTCCAGTAGGGCCATCTCGAAACCGTGGGTATTTTCGGTCGGGATCGCTATGCAACCAGCCTTGGCATCAATACCTGTGCTCAACACCGCGCTGGCATCGGAAGCAAAATCCACCAGCAATGCCGCTTGGGGGATGTACCCTGCCCGCCGAGTGGCGGCCATCAGGGCCTGCACCACGGTGCGACTGTAGTATCCCTTCTGGTCGCCGGTATTGATGATCGGGTTGGCCGTGAGCTCCGTTCCGTATTCTTCAAGCACCGGCCCGACCTCGACTGCTATGGTGGTGTCTCCCGGTAACCTGGCAGCAGCGTATAGCGCACCGGCATTGGATTCCTCTTCCAGCGTGGTCAAGACAAACCACACATCCTGGTGCAGTTCCTCACGCCTTGCTCGCAGCAAGCGGGCGCACTCAATGACCGCAGTGAGTGGTGCACGGTCATCAAGAAAATGGGCAGCCACACAGTCACGGACGCTGAAAGGTTTACGCCAATGCTGACTGAGTACCACACGGGTCCCCGGGCGCACGCCGGCGCTATCCAGCTCACACTTCGACATGCGAGTGACCACGTACACATCCTTCCAATGAACATCGCCTGCAAGCACATCTCGCCCGTTGGAAGTCCGACCGCTGTTGTGCATGGACCCATAGGACAGAACACCGGGCAGGGCCTGTTCGTCGCCGAGGATCTCGACGGGGCAGACACCGAAGCTGATCGGCTGAGCACCACCCAAGGCCAGAACTTCCAGCGTTCCATTCTCGCGGACGTTCTTGACGATCATTGCGATCTCATCAAGGTGCGCCATGACCCTGATGGCATGTTCTGAATCACAAGAGTGTCCAGCGCGAACGACCCCAATGACATTGCCTGCCCGGTCAATATGCGCATCGTCACAGTGGGAGGCCAACTCCCGCAGACAAATGGCCTGCACCTCGTCTTCCTGGCCGCCCGGGCCGCGAGCATTCAGTAGCTCAGTCAATAGCGCGTCAATTTGCACAGATCGCCCTCCTCGCTGCTGCGTCAGGTATTGACCCCACCCCAGCAACTTGCGTTCAGCCGGGCTTCGCCGGAAGACCTGGCGTAATGTGAAAAAAGATTTCTGCGCTTCGCTGTGGTCAGAGTTGGTAGACAGCGGTGGAGATGCAAAGTAATGAAATTCGCACAATTTTGCCAATGGCTATCCAATCACGCGGGCAAACCCAGCACGTTCCTGGTCGCCGTGGTGTTGATCGCCATGTGGGCAGCCTCCGGTCCCTGGTTCCACTACAACGATACTTGGCAGCTCATCGTTAACACGTCGACCACCATCATCACGTTCCTCATGGTCTTCCTTATCCAGAACACCCAAAATCGTGATAACGACATCATCCATGTGAAGCTGGACGAACTTATTAGGGCTACCAAATCAGCACACCAATCCGTGCTCGATCTGGAAGCGCTCGACAATCAGCAAATTCATAAGCTACGCAAAGAGTACCGAGCCATGGGCAGCCAGTGCGAAGCCCATCCTGAAAAGCCCGCCGAGCAGCTGGGAGAGGATTCGTCCCTTGACAATCAGCAGCGCTAAATCTTGTGGCCAGATGGATTTAGCGAATCTCAAGGGAGTCGAGCACTGAGGTGATCGTTGTCCATCACCTGTTCCTGCTACTCAGAGAGATTGGCCACCGTCTGCCACGAACTAGGCGCTCTACAGGTAGGTCCCAAACAGTGCAAGACATCAGGGGAGGTATGCAGGTGCAGAGAGAACTGGTCGTTCGGACGCAACGTGGTGCTCCTCAGCGAGATGATGGTGGCTGGCTACCCCTCGAGGAATACGGCGCGCTCGGAGATGGGCGCTCCGTTGCGCTCATCGGCCTGGACGGATCTATCGACTGGTGGTGCGTGCCCCATATGGACTCCCCGCCTCTGTTCGACAAACTGCTGGCCCCGCAAACAGGCGGCTTCTTCTCCATAACCCCCTGCGAGCCGTTTGTTGCGCAGCGCCGTTACCTTCCTGACAGCAATGTTCTGGAAACGACATTCATAACCGGTACCAGCCGTGCTCGGCTCACAGAGTCCCTGAATAGCGGCCCTGCTGGCCGGTTGCCTTGGGCCGAACTGGCGAGGCGCATCGAAGGCGTTGAGGGGCAGATGGATTTGCAGATTGCGATCGATTTCGGAACCCAGGCCGATACGGTCAGCCCCTATGTAGCGCCGAATGACAACGCCTGCGTATTTCATGCAGGCCGCATACTGGGAATGTTCCTACATGACCAGCAGGTACACATCAGCCGCAAGGACGACATGGGCGTGCGTGCCCGCCTCAGCATTGCCGCTGGTCAACGCTCAGTGGTCGCGATCGTCGCAGGTCGTGATGAGCCCTTGGTGGTCCCTCCATTGGCCCTGATCGATCAGCGAATCGATGGGTCACACAGGGAGTGGTGCCAATGGTCGAAGGGGCTGATTTACGACGGCCCGCATCAAGCTTTGGTAGTACGCAATGCACTGGCCCTGAAGCTACTGCTGTCCTCGCCCAGTGGCTCGATCATGGCCGCAGCGACCTCATCGCTTCCTGAGCAAATCGGTGGAGACAAAAACTACGACTACCGATTCGCCTGGATTCGTGATGCCGGCTACACCATCGAAGCGTTTTTGGGCATCGGTGCGCAACCAGAAGCCAAGGCTGCCTTCACCTGGTTACTGCGTCGGCTGGCTGAACACGGGCCACGGGTGTTTTACACCCTGGACGGGGCAGTGGGTGATTGCGTGCGCCCGGTCGCCCTCCCCGGCTACAAGCATTCGCCTCCCGTCGTCGGCAACGATGCCCGTGATCAGCTGCAACACGGCGTATTCGGCGATATTTTCGAAACCGCTCGCTGCTTCATCGACAGCGGCAATATTCTCGACTCGCCAAGCGCCATGATCCTGTCCGGCCTTGCCGACCAATGCGCCGATTGCTGGCGACAAGAAGACGCTGGCATCTGGGAGTTACCGGAAAAGCAGCATTACACCATGTCCAAAATCAGCTGTTGGCAAGCGTTGAGCCGGGCTATCGAGTTGGCGGACGGTGGTCACCTTCCTACCACTTGCCGGGAACGCTGGGATCGCGAGCGGCAACGCATCCAGAATTGGATTGAAGCCCACTGCTGGAGCGCGGCACATCAGGCTTACCTGTTCTACCCAGCCAGTGATCGATTGGATGCCTCGATAGCACTGGCTGTCCGATTTGGATACCCCAGCGTGGATCGACTACGCAGTACGCTGGAGGCTGTTCAAAATGAGCTGGGGGCCGGCGCTTTTCACTATCGCTACAGCCAGGCTCAAGAGGAGGAAGGTTGCTTCCTGGCCTGCACCTTCTGGCTCATCGAAGCCTGGGCGATCCTCGGTCAGCAAGAGCGTGCGGAAACCGCGCATGCCGAAGCATTGCAGGGGTTATCACGGGGGGTAGGTATCTACTCGGAAATGATCGACCCGAACAATGGCCAATACCTTGGCAATCTTCCGCAGGGCCTGACCCACTTGGCTGCTCTTCGGGCAGTGCTTGCCATCGGAGGCCGTCACCCTGATCGATGATGACAACCTTCTCGACCGTTGCCCATGCTTCCCTGGAAGCCAATATAAGGAGATCAAGCGGCTGGACTGCCATGGGCGCCCCACGGCCATGACGCTTCACTGCAGTCCAGGATGCACCACTCGTCAACTGTCAGCCCTCGCCGTTCTCGATCGCGGATCCTGCTGGGGGTATCGCAGGGTGAGCGAGTTCCACTGACAAGCACGCAAACCGGGCTAAGCACCCGGCCATTTGCGCACGTATTCAGCGTCAGGCTTTCTTGTCGGCCTGGGCCAGGTGCTGGTTGATCTGGCGCGTCTGTTCTTCCTGCTCCTTTATGGAAGTGGGCGTAATGACCTTGTCCACTGCCTCGGTATCCCGGTTCGGGCGCTCGAGCACCGGGTCCGGGGTCCGTTCGCCTTGCTGTGCCTCTTCAGAAGAAAGCGGCCGTGGGACTTTGTCGCCGGTCTTGCCATCGTCAGTTTTCATGGGCTGTTCCTCGCCGTGCAATAGGTTTTCTGAAGAGTCCGACGGCAGCCAAAAAGTTTGATTCGGTTGAATCAGCGCAGATACTGCTGGAGCGCCAGCGCGTTACCTACTGCCGCACCGAAAGCGGTGTTATCGAACATGCACCAAGTCGCTGCACCTGCGGCGTGGCTGCGCTGCAGCCGCTCAGCCAGCAGTTGCAGGCACTGTTGCGAATACTCGCTGTGGTAGATCCGCGGCTCGCCGTGCAGGCGCCAATAGACCAGTCCAGGCCAGCCAGCGGGTTGCGCATCGGCACCGAAACGTGAAGGGCTTGCCGCCACCTGGGCAATACGCAAATCAATCAGCATCGACTGCGCCGCTTGCCAACTGGCGTGTCTGGGCTCGAGCGCCACTAACCCGGCATGGCGTTGGCGCAGGGCTTCAAAGAAACATCGGTCGCGGCGGGCGTCATGCTCCAGCGAAGGTGGCAGTTGCACAAGCAGGCAGCCGAGGCGGTCACCCAATTGCTGGCATTGGCCAAGAAACGCGTCCAGCGCAACCTCACAGCCCTGCAGGCGCAGCTCGTGGGTGACGAGCCTGGGCAGCTTGACGCAGAAGCGAAAATGCTCCGGTACCGAGCAAGCCCAACGGGCATAAGTCGCAGGCAGGTGTGGCCGGTAAAACGAACTGTTGATCTCCACGGCACCCAGCCGTGCGGCATAGCGCTGCAAGTGGCTGCCCGGCTGCAGGAACTCATCGGCGTACTGGCGGGGCAAGTTCCAGCCTGCGCACCCTAGGTGGATCATCATGACACTCCGTAGCACGCCGTTGCTGCAATGGAGTCGCCAGGGCCGGTCGTTGTTCCATTGGCGCCTGAACACGGCCCGTCCGTCGATCGCATCGCACGGCCCACTCCGCCGCTGGCCGAACACTAGGCGAACACCGCAAAAAGGAGATTCATCATGAAATTAGTGAAGCCTGCTACATGGCTAATGGCGCTGTGCCTGGGTGCAAGCGCACCCATCGTGCTGGCGGCTACCGACTTGAACGACCAGCGCGCCCCCGGCACACAAACGCAAGACGATGGCGAGATGAACGGCGGAGCCAGCGGGTCGGGTACTCCAGCTGATGGCATGGGAACCGGGTCAGGCGGTACCGGTAGCAATGGCACCGACAATACCGGTGGTGACGGCACTACCAACGGTTCGGGTTCTGGCACCGGCAGCGGAACCGGAGGTTCGGGCGGCGCAAGCGGTGGTGGTTCGAGCGGCAGTGGGGGATGATTTTCCGGCTGGCCGTGCAGAGCTGATAGGCCAACCTGCAATCCCAAAACGTCCTTCTCGTCAGTCTGGCGCAGTAACGCTTGATCCTGGGTGCTCGAACACTCACGCCTGCTTTCCACGTCGTCGTAAAGCAGAAACCACCTACTGATTGCGACAGTACACCAGCGAGAGCCAATCACATGCGCCAGCCAATTCAATGGATAACACTTCCCCTCGCCTGCTCTGTGCTGTGGGCTTGTTCCGCTCCCGAAACGAAGTCGCCAGTGGAAACACCCGGCCGGCTTGAATCAGCTAAGACTCAACTGCTCGAAGCAGGGGCCGCGACACTGCAGGCCAAGCCGCCAATTGAGGCTATCAACGCCTACCTGGATGGCTTCCACTTCTACAACGGCCATCCCGATGTGCAGATGGAGGCGCATCACTACTGCTCCATCCTCAACGAGGATGTCATCCAGTGCGTCATCTTCGACGGCAACACCAAGAAAGCGAAAATCATGGGCGTCGAGTACATCATTGACGAGAAGCTCTTCGCCGGACTGCCGGCGAAGGAGAAGGCGATGTGGCACAGTCATGGCTATGAGGTGTCATCCGGGCAATTGGTCGCGCCTGGGATTCCTGCCCCTGCTGAGCATGCCTTGATGGAGCGGCTTGCCCATACTTATGGGAAGACATGGCATACATGGCACACCGACCAGGACAAATCTCTGCCTGTTGGCGTCCCTCAACTGATGATGGGTTTCACTGCAGATGGCCAGGCTGACCCAGCGATGGTCGAGCAGCGGAATCGGCGTCTGGGAGTGGATGCGGCAAAAACCAAGGCTCAGCGGGCAGACATGCAAATCCCCGCGGCTGATCCCAAGGCGAATGGCTGGCAGCACGGCAACGTTATTCAAATCACCGATCCAACCGGCGCCCATCTGCATCGGCCCGCTGGATCGACACCTGAGAAAGCGAACAGCCGATCAACCCAGTGACCTAAGGGGGGTCAGGCTTTTTGTTGTAAATCGGTGATCACGCTTCTTGCACGCCCGACTCCCCAAGCCAGGGCGCGAGTCAGCGACTCCCCGGGCCGGGTGTCGAAGGCTTCTTCATGCAGTGCCATGCCGGTCTTCGAATAGACGCCGATGAACATTTGCGTATTGCCTGTTCGTGACAACCGCACCTGGATGTCCATTGTCGTGCCGTCGTCCAATGTCTCGATGTGCGTTCTGAGTTGAAGCGTTGGATCTGTCCATTTTCGAAAAATATCGCCGCGTATCCGCATAGCGCTCACCCTTCTACCAAGGCCGTGGTTGAAACGACAGATTCGTGGCAAGCCCAGCCCCTCCTTGGCTGGGCCCGACACATTGCTTCTCGAGGGTGGCGGCCTGGTTCCCGCCCTCTTCGGCAATCGCTGACAGCTTCTCGTCCGCGGCTTTTTCTATCGATTTTCACTGCAGCGTGTGGCTGATCAGACTCTCGTGTAAGGACTCAACGGGAAGCTTCGGGGGCAGATCGTTAGGCAGCAGGGAGCCAACGCCGAACATGCCTATGGCCATCTTTACTCGCATCGCTCGGCAAGCCAGGCGCGAGTCCGCCTCAAACTCCGCCAGCGCCACATTCATCAAATGCTCGAAGCCGATACCGGCCTCAGTCTTATCCCTTCTTCTCAACGTGCTCATTGCTGCCTCCTTCACCTCAGTCATCTTTACCGTTGACCAAGCCCGAGCCGAGATCCGCGCCGGTGATCGGATTGCTGGCTGGATCGGGCATCGTCCGCAGTTTCATGGCCTCCACTACCGCCAGATCAGGCGCGGCCAGTTCCACCGAGGCGCTGCCATCTCCACCAACTGGCAGCCGCCAGCTCACCCTGAGGGCCGCCAAACTGCTCCAAGAGCAAGTTTGCAAGGACAGGATTCGGCTGAGCGACGCGCACCGTACATTGCAAGCGCTTAATGTGAATAAACATGCGGTTTCTCCTCGCGGCTGATCAAGCGCTCAAATAAATGCGCGCCTTCTCTGGGTGGGAGCAAGCTGCCCCCAATACGTGCCAACGCACCACAAGGTTTCAGGACGAAAGGAAAAGATGAAAAGGTTCAAGCTAAGTTTTATACATAAATAAAAATAACTTCACTCCAATGATTAGCGCGCCCACGTTAACCACTGAAGCAGTTTTTCTGAACTTTGATGATACCCATGGCTTCCCCTGCATACCCTTGGAGCTTTATGAAGCAGGAGTAGCACCATGCGAGCACTTACCTACCACGGCGCTAACGATGTCAGGGTCGATACCGTCCCGGATCCCATTATCATGGAGGCGGACGACGTAATCCTTCGGGTCACTGCAACCGCTATCTGCGGCTCTGACCTTCATCTGTATCGCGGCAAGATCCCTGAAACCGAACAGGGCGACATCTTCGGCCATGAGTTCATGGGCATTGTGGAGGACGTCGGCAGAGACGTGACGAACCTTCAGATTGGCGACCGCGTCGTGATCCCATTTGTGATTGCCTGCGGCAGTTGCTTCTTCTGCCAGCACGATCTGTTTGCTGCCTGCGAGACTACAAACACCGGGCGCGGATCGATCATCAACAAAAAAGGCATCCCACCAGGTGCTGCTTTGTTTGGGTATAGCCATCTGTATGGCGGCATCCCTGGAGGCCAAGCTGATTACGTCAGAGTACCCAAAGGCAACGTCGGGCCCTTCAAAGTGCCGACCACCCTCGCCGACGACAAAGTGCTGTTCCTTTCCGACATCCTGCCCACGGCCTGGCAAGCAGTCATCAATGCTGAGATCGGCCAAGGGTCGTCGGTAGCGATTTATGGCGCGGGGCCAGTGGGGCTGCTGAGTGCTGCCTGTGCACGGATGCTGGGTGCCAATTCGATCTTCATGGTGGATGACAATGACTACCGGCTGGCCTACGCCCAGGAAGCCTACGGCGTCATCCCGATCAATTTCGAAAATGATGATGATCCTGCCGACAGCATCATTCGCCAGACACCGGGTATGCGTGGCGTAGACGCGGTCATCGATGCGGTCGGGTTTGAAGCCAAAGGCAGCACCACGGAAACGGTGATGACGGCCTTGAAACTGGAAGGCAGCAGCGGCAAGGCCCTGCGCCAGAGCATCGCGGCGGTGCGACGTGGCGGCGTAGTCAGCGTGCCCGGCGTTTATGCGGGGTTCATTCACGGCTTCATGTTCGGTGATGCCTTCGACAAAGGCCTGACCTTCAAGATGGGTCAGACCCATGTTCAAAAATACCTTCCCGAACTGCTGGAGCACATCGAAGCAGGACGGCTGCAACCGGAACTGATCGTCACCCACCGTTTGGCCCTCGAAGAGGCGGCCATGGGCTACAAAATGTTCGATCAGAAGCAAGACAACTGTCGCAAGGTCATCCTCGTGCCGGGTGCTGCTGCGGGCACTTTGGGCCCTGACTTCGTGTAGAGGAGGAATGCTCATGAACGGTCTCGCCAGTTACTTCTGGATCGCCGTAGCGGCCATTCTTCAACTCATCGACCTATGGGCCATCGTCAGCGTGTTCCGGAGCGACAAGACAGACGCCGTCAAAGCGGCCTGGGCCCTCCTGATCGTGGCGCTACCGTTAGTAGGTCTGGGCATATGGGGCGTTGCCGGCCCGCGAGGCATCAAGCGAGGCACTGGGCCCACATCCGACGAGCACAGCAAAGGCTGACATCTCTGGGCTATAGGGGTTTGCAAAATGGTCGATCAAGCGACAGGTATGAAATCAGGTGAGCGCTACCGTGTGGAAAGCGTGGAGCGAGCGCATCAGTTTCCAGGATTCTTTCAAGACGGGAAGTATTATCTAGGCCCTGAGCTTCTCACCGCTGTGGGATGGCTCGAAGGTACACGCTTCATCTACGACAGCCTGGATGCTGAAGGTGAACCTGTGTTTCCAAACAAAGAGGCAGGCACGGTCGAAGGGCTGACCCTGACCCTGGTCGATGGCACCGCCCTTGAGCTCTCTCTGGTCGAAGCCGAAGAGCTCATCGCACCACTCGATCACCCTAGCACTGGTACAGAGCAAGAAGCGCCCCGCAATGGATATCCGGTCAGAGGGCCGCTGCGCGGCAAGGTTGTGGTAATCACAGGGGCATCCAGCGGCATAGGCCGCGCCGCCGCACACGCCTTTGCCTGCAAAGGCGCGCGCTTGGTGCTCGCGGCCCGCGATGAAGAAGCGTTATTTGACGTCCTGGATGAATGTACCGATTGCGGTACGGATGCCATCGCGATCACGACCGACGTCACGAGCAGCGACCAGGTTCGAGCGCTGGCCGCGCAGGCCTCGGAATTTGGCCATGGCCGGATCGATATCTGGGTCAACAACGCCGGGGTCGGGGCGGTCGGGAAGTTCGAGGATACTCCACTGGAAGCTCACGAACAGGTTATCCAGACCGACCTGATTGGATACCTGCGAGGCGCCTACGTCGCCCTTCCCTTCTTCAAAGCGCAAGGTAGCGGGGTTCTGATCAACACCCTGTCGCTGGGCAGCTGGGTGGCCCAGCCCTATGCAGCGGCGTATTCGGCGAGCAAGTTCGGCTTGCGTGGACTGACCGAGGCGCTGCGAGGGGAGCTGACTCAGTTTCCAAACATCCATGTGTGCGGCATCTACCCAGCAGTCATGGACACACCTGGCTTCCGAGACGGCGGCAACTACACGGGACATGCGCTGACACCGCCAGGCCCCATCTACGATCCCGAACGGGTAGCCAAGGCAATGGTGGCTTGTGCAATCTCACCTCGAGCTCACACAACGGTCGGCACTGCTGCTCGCCTCGCGCACTTGGCCAGCCACCTAGTACCAGGCATAGCGTTGTTGTCTGGGTGGGTAACCCGCTGGGGGATAAATCGCAGCCCCATAGCCGAAACATCATCAGGCAACCTGTTCGAGCCTCCAAGTGACAGAAGGAGTATCGACGGAGGATGGAGGAAACCTAAAGATAAAACGCCCCTGCTAATAGGCGCAGCGGCGCTGGGAATCATCGCAGGTTTAACAATCACCTATTCACGACGCAGAAAGAACTAAAAAGGCAGCATGGGTAAAATATTTTTGGCGACAGACGTGGCCCACACCAACGGTGAAAAGTGTAGGCTTGAGGTTCCGTTCTGGCCGTTGTCGCACGGTGCGGAGCGCTGGCTTACCGGCTATAGTTCACGGCTGACCTGGGTTGGCCGTAGCCAAAAAAGAGGTAGACGATGCGACTCCCCGACTTCATCGAAGCCAATCTTGAACCGATCCTCCAAGCGTGGGAGCGTTTTGCTAGAAAAATTGATGTCCCTAGCCAAGATCTGGCGGCCAGTGCGCTAAGAAACCATGCAGAACAGATCCTCAAGGCTGCCGCCGTGGATATGCGAACTCCGCAAACAGAACCTCAGCAAATAACGAAGTCCCAAGGCCTGGCGCCACAGAGTGACCAGGAAACTGCAGCGCAAACGCACGCCATACTCAGGCTTATGGACGGGTTTTCCATGGATCAAATGGTGTCGGAATTCCGTGCCCTGAGGTCCAGCGTGCTGCGACTGTGGCTGGCTGAGGAAGCGATCAGCTCACCTACGCAGGTCGTCGATACGCCAGTTACACCGAGCCGGGTGGCAAAGCCTCCCAAGGCCTGGGGTTAGGCCTGTTCATCGCGGCTGAGATCGTTGCCAGTCACGGAGGGAAAATCGACGTGTCGTCCACGAAAGAAAACGGTACCTGCTTCAGCGTGACGATCCCCCTCTAGAGCGGCGCTCAAGAATGGATTGGCAGCGCTACACCAAATGCAACGAAGAGGCCCGCGCAGAAGCGGTTGAAGCGTTGGCCCACACGTGCAAACCAAGGGCGCACGCTTTGCGCTGCACTTGCCACCAAGAACTCTACGATGAACTCGACCACCGCGTAGGTCAGCGCGATCACAGCCGTCTGCACGTAGACGTTATTGGCTGGATTCAAGAACGGCGGGATGAAGGCCGTGTAGAGCAATAGCGCTTTAGGATTGGAAATTGCCGATATCAGACCTTGGCGAAAGAGCACCCAGTTATTGCTGACCTTTAACTCGGTGGCTTCCAGGCTGACAGGAGGCGAACGCCAGAGCGTAATTCCAAGCCAGATCAAATACAGTGCGCCGACAATTTTCAGCCCAGTGAACAGCGAAACCGACGCCTGGATCAACACGCCCAGGCCCAAGGCGCAGAACGAGATCACAACCATAAAGCCAAGCACGCCGCCAGAAATCGTGAACAAAGTTCTGCGTGTGCCGTGGAGAGCACCATGGGTAAGCACCAACAACGCATTCGGGCCAGGCACCACCGCCATTCCAATACACGTAAGGAGATAGAGGATCCAGGTTTCAAATTGCATGGCAGCTCCGCGAAGCTCAGGTGGCTAGTGGCCTGATTCTGAGGGTGCCCAATCATCAAGAAAAGCGCATAATCCAGCAGACTACTATCCGCTTATCGAATACAAGAAATGAACATCCAGGATTTGCAGATTGATTGGCTTAAGTGCTTCGTGGCGGTCGTGGACTCCGGCTCTCTGTCCAACGCGGCGGTAGAAGTGCACCGCTCTCAATCGGCTGTCAGCATGCAGATCAAGAAGCTGGAGAGCGCCCTGGGCTGCCAGCTACTGATTAGAGGCCCACGCATTCTGGAACTCACGCTCAAGGGGCAAACCCTTTTAGGTTATGCCCGCCGTATGCTCGCGCTGCATGCCGAAACCCAAGCCGCCTTTCATGGCGAGCAATTGAAAGGCAGGATTCGACTAGGCGTGGCGGAAGACTATGCAGCTGCGTACCTGACGCCTGTCCTCAAGCGTTTTGCTCCCCGTTATCCGGGTATAGATATTGAGCTCGACTGTGAGCAATCAGCGTCGATCATTCCCAGGGTGACATCGGGCGAGCTTGACTTGGCGCTGGTGTCTCGTGACCAACCCAAACGGGGCGCGACACTGTTCAGGGAAATGATGGTTTGGGTCGGCTCACAGCAGTTCGATCTGTGGAACAGAGACCCCCTCCCGGTTGCAGTCTATGAACCTGGCAACCTGGCCCGTCAAATTGCAATCAATTCCCTTGCCATGCAGGGTAGAAACTACAAGGTGGTATACAACAGCTCCAGCTTAACAGGTCAGTTAGCGGCGGTAGAGAGTGGGCTGCGTTGGCAAGGTGCAGTGTGCCCGAGTCGCTTCAGGTCCTCGGCATCGATCATAATCTCGCGCCACTCGATTCGGTCGAGGTGGTCGTTTATCGAAGCAAAGCGTCACAAGGTTCAAAAGCCGTAGACATGCTTCGAGACTTCTTGATCACCACCTTGAGACTTCCAACGCCGAACTGATTTACGTGTGGGCTGGCGGTTCAGGGCTGACGCAACTTGCCCACTATCACCAGCGCTGGCGTCGCGGCGAACGCGCCTGAGGGCAATGGCGCCGCATTCAACGCCATAGCGTCATCAACGCCCCTTGAATGCCACTGACCGGGTCTTGCTCAGGGCGCGGCACCTGGGCGATGCGGGCCAGGGTTCGCCGGTGCGCTGCTCTGTTGGGCCGCTGGATGTCATAGTCTTCCTGCCCGTGGGGATAAGCGCCTACCACCAGGAAATCATCGCTGCAATCGATGCAGCGATGGCCCGTACCTGCCGGCAGCACCAGCACATCGCCCCGTTTCACGCTCATGCTCTGCCCTGCCTCCCCGCCAAGTGTCAATCGGGCCTGCCCACAGGCAATACCCAGCGCCTCATGGGCGTTAGGGTGAAAGTGGTGATAATCGAAGATCCCGGCACGCCAGAGCGGTGTCCATCGGTGAGCCGCGAAAATAGCTTCGAAGGTGCTGGCATCATCCTTCGCCGACTCGAAACTCAACCGGTAGAACAGTACGGGAAAACGGCTGTTCGGCGTCGCACCGTCGTCTTCGAAATACAGGGCCTGCACGTCGGCATTCGTGGTGTTCATGAGCATCATGATGCGCATCCTGATCGAGCTATCGGTTCATCTTCGAACCCACCCACCGTTGCCAGGTTCCAGCGGGCGGACCGGTGCGCATACCGTTGAAACTTTCCCAACACGCGCCCAGTCCAGACACCTATCGATAACAGAACGGGAGCAGGTAATGACCGGCACGGTAGGCGACTTTCTGGTGGAGCGTTTGTATCAATGGGGGGTGCGGCGCATCTTCGGTTACCCCGGCGACGGCATCAATGGCGTGTTCGGCGCGCTGAGTCGGGCCGACGGAAAGATTGAATTCATCCAGGCCCGGCATGAGGAAATGGCCGCTTTCATGGCCAGCGCGCATGCCAAGTTCACCGGCGAGCTCGGTGTCTGCATCGCCACCTCCGGACCGGGCGCCTCGCACTTGCTTACCGGCCTTTACGATGCACGCATGGACCACCAGCCGGTACTGGCCATCGTTGGTCAACAAGCCCGAGCTGCACTGGGTGGCCACTACCAGCAGGAGCTGGACCTGCTATCGATGTTCAAGGACGTCGCCGGTGCGTTCGTCCAGCAGGCATCGACACCGGAGCAAGTGCGCCACCTGCTCGACCGTGCGGTGCGTACGGCCGTCGGCGAACGCCGCGTCACCGCCGTCATCCTGCCTAACGATCTGCAGGACTTGCCCTACCATGAACCGCCAAGGGCCCACGGCACGGTGCATTCCGGCATTGGCTACAGCAAGCCGCGGGTGTTGCCGTTCGACGAAGACCTCCAGCGCGCCGCCGATGTACTCAACGCCGGCCACAAGGTGGCGATACTGGTGGGTGCGGGCGCGCTGCAGGCGACTGACCAGGTAATGGCGATCGCCGAAAAACTCGGCGCCGGGGTAGCCAAAGCGCTGCTGGGCAAGGCTGTGCTGCCGGACGACTTGCCATGGGTCACCGGGGCGATCGGCCTGCTCGGCACAGAACCCAGTTACCAGCTGATGAACGAATGCGACACGCTGCTGATGATCGGCTCCGGTTTTCCCTATGCCGAGTTTTTGCCCAAGGAGGGCCAGGCGCGTGGCGTGCAGATCGACCTGCAACCCGACATGCTCAGCCTACGCTACCCGATGGAGGTCAACCTGGTCGGCGATGCCAGCGAGACCCTGCGCGCATTGTTGCAGATGCTTGAGTACAAGACCGAACGTCGCTGGCGCGACAAGGTCGAGACCTGGCGTGCGCAGTGGGACAAGACCGTGGCCAAGCGCGCCCTGGTCAAGGCTGACCCGATCAACCCACAGCGCGTGGTGCATGAACTGTCCCCTCGCCTGCCCGACCACGCCATTATCACCAGCGACTCCGGCTCCTGTGCCAACTGGTTCGCCCGCGACCTGCAGATTCGCCAGGGTATGCAATGCTCGCTGTCCGGTGGCCTGGCTTGCATGGGCGCAGCCGTGCCCTATGCAATTGCGGCCAAGTTCGCCCACCCGCAACGGGCTGTGATTGCCCTTGTGGGCGATGGCGCGATGCAGATGAACAACCTCGCCGAACTCATTACTGTGGCCAAATACTGGCAGCAGTGGGACGACCCTCGATGGATCTGTGCAGTGTTCAACAACGAGGACCTCAACCAGGTTACGTGGGAGCAACGGGTCATGGAGGGCGACCCCAAGTTCGAAGCTTCGCAGTCGATCCCTGACGTGCCCTACCACTTGTTCGCGATTTCCATTGGTCTGCAAGGTATCTACGTAGATCGCGAAGAGGACGTCGCCGCTGCGTGGGAGCGTGCACTGGCTGCTGATCGGCCCGTACTGATCGAGTTCAAGACCGACCCGAACGTGCCGCCCCTGCCACCCCACATCAAGCTGGAACAGGCGAAGAAGTTTGCCAGCACCTTGATCAAGGGTGACCCCGACCAAGCGGGCATTATCGTGCAGACAGCCAAGCAAGTGCTCGGCTCGGTACTGCCGGGCAAGAAGTGATCGGCAACTCGGCGAGCCGGCTGAACGTTTGTTCGGCCGGCCCGGTCGCACACAACAGAGACGCAGCCGACTGCGCTAACCCTGACCGTGAGGACCTTCCATGAGCGCGATTTCTCCCAATGGGGCTGAAGAGCATCCCCTCTCTCTGACCCTCAATGGTCAGCCCCGAACCCTGATGGTGCATCCCTGGATCACCTTGCTCGATCTGCTGCGAGAGGAATTGGACTTGGTGGGTACCAAGAAGGGTTGCGACCATGGCCAGTGCGGCGCCTGTACGGTGCTGCGCGATGGCAAACGCGTCAATGCCTGCCTGACCTTGGCCATCATGTGCGACGGCGCCGAACTGCTGACCATCGAAGGGCTTGCCAGCGACGATAGCCTGCACCCCATGCAACGCGCATTCATCACTCACGATGCTTTTCAGTGCGGTTACTGCACCCCTGGGCAGATCTGCTCCGCAATCGGTCTTGTTCACGAAGGACGTGCCGAGACCCGCGAGGCCATCCGCGAACAGATGAGCGGCAACCTTTGCCGCTGTGGTGCCTACGGCAACATCGTCGCAGCGGTGGAAGAAGCCCTGCCGTTAATGACAGATGGGCTCCAGCCACCACGAGGGTCGAACCCATGACGCCCTTCAGCTACCACAAGCCCACATCAGTCAGCGAAGCCGTGAATCTGGCTGATGCTGGCTCGCAGTTCATCGCCGGCGGCACCAACCTTGTCGACCTGATGAAGGAAAACGTTATTCGCCCCGAGCGCCTGATCGACATTTCAGCCCTTGGGTTGAACGGTATTCACCCCACTCCGAGCGGCGGCGTACTGATCGGTGCACTGATGAGCAATGCTGACCTGGCCTGGCACCCGATTATCGAGAGGCACTATCCACTGCTCTCAGACGCTATCCTGGCTGGGGCCTCACCGCAGCTGAGGAACATGGCCAGCACCGGTGGCAACTTACTGCAACGTACTCGGTGCTACTACTTCAACGACACCGGTACCCCCTGCAACAAACGTGAACCCGGCAGCGGATGCCCCGCGCGTAATGGCCAAAACCGTATCCACGCGATTCTTGGGGCCAGCGCCGCCTGCGTCGCGACCCATCCCTCGGATATGTGCGTTGCAATGGCTGCACTCGAAGCCGTGGTGCATGTAGAGGGGCCGAGCGGTGAACGCCAGATACCTTTTGCGGCTTTCCATCGCCTCCCCGAAGACACCCCAGAGCAAGACAATCAACTGGCAACCAATGAACTGGTGACAGGCATCGAGCTACCACCCCCGGTGTTCCAACACCATTATCGATATCTGAAAATACGCGACCGCGCCTCCTACGCATTCGCGCTGGTATCAGTCGCTGCGGCCATAAGTTTCGACTGCGAGGTCATTCAACAGGCCCGTCTGGCGCTAGGCGGCGTTGCTCACAAGCCGTGGCGGGACCCGGTTGTGGAACGCATGCTGGTCGGCCAGGTGCCTTGCGAAGCGCTCTTCACACGCGCCGCGCAAGCGTTGCTCAAAGGTGCGCAACCCCTGAGCCAAAACGGTTTCAAAGTAACGCTCGCGCAGCGTGCAATCGTGCGGGCATTGAGTGACGCGGCGCATGGCGCCGCTGACGGGGGAGCACGACCATGATCACTAAACCGGTCGTCGGCATGCCTCTGGACCGCGTTGACGGCGTGGCGAAGGTCACCGGAAAGGCACGCTATGCCGGCGAATACCCCGAGCCTGGCCTGCTCCACGGCAGCGTAGTGTCAAGCACGATCGCCCGCGGTCGGGTCCTCGACATCGACAGTACGCAGGCCATGCTTGTCCCTGGGGTAATCGCCGTGCTCGACCATGGCCATCGTCCGCATATTTCCAGTTATGACGACGACTACAGCGACGCCGACGCTGCCGAGGGGTCGCCATTTCGGCCCTTGTTCAATGATCGAGTGCTCTACAGCGGGCAACCCTTGGCACTGGTGGTGGCCGAAACCCTAGAACTGGCCCGGTATGCAGGTTCGCTGATAAGGATCGACTATGCCGAGGAGGCACACCAGACAGACTTGAGCGCATCCCGACAGTCGCATGAGGCACCCGCCGAAACACCGGCGCCGCGTGGCGACTTCGCCGGGCAGTTTGCCCAGGCGCCGGTGCAGGTGGATGCCACCTACCTCACGGCCAACGAGCACCACAACCCGATGGAACCCCATGCGTCGACCGTGCTGTACAAGGCCGACGACACCTTGGAAATCCACGACAAGACCCAAGGCACGCAGAACTGCCAGGACTACCTGCACAAGGTGTTCGGCCTGCCCAAGGCAAATATCCGAGTGCGCGCGGCATTCGTCGGGGGCGCGTTCGGCTCCGGGTTGCGCCCACAGTACCAATTGCCGCTGGCAGTGATGGCGGCGTTGCACCTGAAGCGCTCGGTGCGCGTCACGCTGACTCGCCAGCAGATGTTCACCTTTGGCTATCGGCCCCGCACCGAGCAGCGCCTTCGCCTGGGTGCAGACGCCGACGGGCGATTGCTGGCGATCGCTCACGATGCGCTTGGCCAGACCTCCCGCTTCGAGGACTTCACCGAGCACCTGGTGGAATGGAGCGGTATGCTCTACCAGTGCGACAACGTTGCGCTCAGCTATCGGCTGGCCCCGCTGGATGTGTACACCCCGCTGGACATGCGGGCGCCTGGGGCTGCGTCAGGAATGATTGCGCTGGAGTGCGCCATGGATGAGCTCGCCTGTGCAGCGCAGATCGACCCGGTAGACCTGCGCCGACGCAACTTCGCTGCCAACAATGCCAATGAGGGCAAGCCTTACTCCAGCAAGGAACTGCTGGCCTGCTACCAGCAAGGTGCGGAACGTTTTGCCTGGCGTAACCGCAATCCGCAACCGCGCAGCATGCGCAATGGCAACCAATTGGTCGGCTGGGGGATGGCCGGCGGCGTCTGGGAAGCCATGCAGATGAAGGCCAGCGCCAAGGCACGCATCGACGCCCAGGGCCACATCACCGTCAGCAGTGCCACCACCGATATCGGCACCGGCACCTACACCGTCATGACGCAGATCGCAGCCGACGCTATTGGCGCCAGGGTTGAGGATGTCACGTTCGTGCTGGGTGACTCCTCACTCCCCACCGCCCCGCTTCAGGGCGGATCGTTCACGGTGTCATCGGTAGGCTCGGCCGTGCGCCAGGCCTGCCAGATACTGCGCACCAAGGTGCTGGAACAGGCGCGCATACTGTACCCCCAGGTGGCCAGCACCGCTCGGCAGCAGATCGTTTTTGCCGAGGGCTGTTTGCACGCGGGCAGCCATCGGGTGCCCTTGGCAGATATCGTCGCCAGCGCCCCCGACGGTGAGTTCGAAGTGCAGATCGACGCCGAGCCCAGCGCCAGGCGCCAACCGTTCTCTACCGCAACGCATTCGGCGGTGTTCGTGGAAGTCCACGTCGACGAGGACCTTGGCACGATCAAGGTAGCCAGGGTGGTCAGCGCGGTGGCGGCTGGACGCGTGGTCAATCCAAAAACCGCGCGAAGCCAGATTTTGGGAGGCGTGGTGTGGGGGATGGGCATGGCCCTGCACGAGGCAGCGCTGACCGACCATCGGTTGGGCCGCATTGTCAATCACAACCTGGCGGAGTACCACATCCCAGTCAATGCAGACTGTGGTGATATCGAAGTGATTTTCGTTGACGAGCAGGATGACATTGTCAACGAACTGGGGTCCAAGGGCGTCGGCGAAATAGGCATCGTTGGGGTGGCCGCCGCTGTGGCCAATGCGGTCTACCACGCGACGGGCAAGCGTGTGAGGGAATTTCCGGTCACGCTGGACAAAATGCTCTGATCGGGGGACCGAGCCCACTCCCCCCCGGATCACTCAACTGGGACTTATAGCGGCGTTGAGAGGAAATTGAACTGAACAGATCGCCCAGCGATGCGGCCTAAAAACTTACACCTTCCTCTGCGAGGAGCCAGATCATGATCGACCCGAACCATCCCGACCCTTATGTCGATGAGGTGCCACATAACCCTGGTGAACCCATTCCCAAGCCTGAGCCTGAGCAGGAGGCACCCGACTGGCCAGACGGCCAGGTGCCCCCGGAGGAGCAATCCGACGGTTGACGGTTTACAGCCCTTCGAGTGACAGACTTCGCCCGCCATGCAGCGGGCTTTTTTTTGCCCGGTAGTTGATCGGTGTTGAAGTTATCGGAATGAGCCATCTCGGCGAGGCAGATTGACGCACCCCGAATGCGATCATACAATCTGTATACACATTGTATTTTGACCCTCAAAAACAATGCGACGCATGGGCTTCATTCCACGTAGCCGTGCCGGGCGAGCACCTGAATCACCCGGCCGTGTCACCCACACTCTGACTGAGATAGATGTAAATGGCAGTTACCCGCAGGAAAGTACTTATCGGGGCCGGCGTTGGTGCCGGTGTTGTCGCAGCCGGTGGCGCCACTGCGCTGCTCAATGACGGAATCCCCGCCGACCCGGCCTCGCTGGTGCGCGTCGATGCACTGCCCCGCGACGATTCGTCCCCAGGCTGGTTCCACACCAGCCGCGTGCGTCAGCCAAAGGCTCCGTTGGTCGGTGATGACCAGGCGCCGTGGGTGGTAATCGGTGCCGGCTTCACCGGCCTTGCCGCCGCACGCCAGTTGGCGCTGAACTTCCCTCAGGACAAAGTCATCCTGGTCGAAGCACAGCAGGTCGGCTTCGGCACCTCGGGCCGCAACGCCGGCTTCCTGATCGACGTGCCCCACGACATCGGCGCGCCGGACTACATCGGCGACAAGGCCAACGCCAAGAACATCCTGCACCTGAACCAGCGCGGCCAAGGCATCCTTCGCGACCTGGTGGCCGAGCACAACATCGTCGACGCCCACCTGCGCCACTCCGGCAAATACCAGGCAGCCATCGAGGACAAGGGCATCGCGGTGCTCAATGCCTACCGTGGTGGCCTGGAAGCGCTGGGTGAAAAGGTCGAGCTGATCGAAGGCAACGAGCTGAAAGACCACATCGGCACCTCGTTCTACCGCAAGGCGCTGTACACCCCGGGCACCATGCTGGTCCAGCCTTCGGCGCTGGTCAAAGGCCTGGCCGACAGCCTGCCGGAGAACGTCACGCTGTACGAAGACACGGTGATCACCGCCGTCGACTATGGCCAGAAGATCGTGCTGCATCACCCGACCGGTCGTATTACTGCCGACAAGCTGATCCTCGGCAACAACCACTTCGGTCAACATTTCGGCTTCCTGCAGAACCGTATGCTGCCGATTTTCACTTACGGCAGCCTGACCCCGCCGCTAACTCCAGCCGAACAGGCCAGCATTGGTGGCCAGGAATTCTGGGGCGTGATCCCGGCCGACCCGTTCGGCTCAACCCTGCGCCGTACCCACGACAACCGCATCCTGGTGCGCAACAGTTTCAGCTTCAACCCCGACGGCCGCTCCAAGGATGGCTACACCGACAAGGTCCGCGCCGCCCACCGCCTGTCGTTCGAGCGGCGCTTCCCGACCCTCACCGACGTGCAGTTCGAGCACACCTGGGGCGGTGGCCTGGGGATGACCCGCAACGGTGCCGGTTTCTTCGGCGAGCTGCGTGAAAATGTGTATGGCGCATTGGCCTGCAATGGCCTGGGCACCGTGCGCGGCACCGCCACCGGCACCCTGCTTGCCAATATGCTGGCGGGCAAAAGCGAGCCGTTGACCGAGTTCCTGCTGGCTGCACCGAAGCCCAACTGGAACCCGCCACAGCCAGCACTGTCGCTCGGCGTCAACTTCACCCTGCGCACCGGCCAGGCCAAAGCCGGCCTCGAAGCCTGACCTGAAAGGCTGGCGCCTTGTGCGCCAGCCTCCCTCACCTTGCTTTAACCGCACAACAGCAGAGAGCACCATGGGTATTTTTGACTGGAAACACTGGATCGTCCTGTTGGCCGTCGTAGTCCTGGTCTTCGGCACCAAGAAGCTGAAGAACCTCGGCGGCGACCTGGGCGAATCGATCAAGGGCTTTCGCAAAGCCATGCACGAGGAAGAGAACACACCTGCCCAAGCGACTGCTCAGCCGCTCCAAGATCCACAGCATAAAGGCTGACCCATGTTCGGCATCAGCTTTACCGAGTTACTGCTCGTCGGCCTGGTCGCCTTGCTGGTTCTCGGCCCCGAGCGCTTGCCCGGTGCTGCCCGTACGGCCGGGTTGTGGATCGGCCGGGTGAAACGCAGTTTCAACGCAATCAAGGCCGATATCGAGCACGAGATCGGCGCCCACGACATCCGTCGCCCCACGCCCACCGAGTACACCCCGCCGGCGCAGCCATCAACAGCGCCTGAACAGCCTCAACCGCCGCGAGCCTAATGAACCTGAACCTGCAAGACGACCAGCCGATGCCGCTGGTCTCGCACCTGACCGAACTGCGCACCCGCCTGCTGCGCTGCGTCGCCGCGATCTTCCTGATCTTCGCCGGGCTGTTCTCCTTCGCCCAGCAGATCTACACATTGGTTTCGGCGCCGCTGCGCGACCACTTGCCGGCCAATGCGACGATGATCGCCACCGACGTGGCCTCGCCGTTCCTGACGCCGTTCAAGCTGACCATGATCGTCTCGCTGTTCCTGGCGATCCCGTTCATCCTTCAGCAGATCTGGGGCTTCATCGCACCGGGGCTGTACCGCCACGAAAAGCGCATCGCCATCCCGCTGCTGGTGTCGAGCATCTTCCTGTTCTACGCCGGCATGGCTTTCGCCTACTTCCTGGTGTTCCCGCTGATGTTCAAGTTCTTCGCTGCGGCCACCCCGGATGGCGTGGCGATGATGACCGACATCGCCAACTACCTCGACTTCGTCATGACCCTGTTCTTCGCCTTCGGCGTGGCCTTCGAGATCCCGGTAGCGGTGGTGCTGCTGGTGTGGATCGGCGTGGTCGATGTGCAGTACCTGAAGAAGATCCGCCCGTACGTGATCATCGGCTGCTTCGTGGTCGGCATGATCCTCACCCCGCCGGACATCTTCTCGCAGACCCTGCTTGCCGTGCCCATGTGGTTGTTGTTCGAGATCGGCGTGCTGTGCAGCAGCCTGGTGCGCAAGCGCAGCGTCGCCAATGACACGGCTGTCAATCGGCTTTAACGACCTGCTCCTCAACAGGCGACTAAAACTGATCATGAATAAAACTGCATTTGTTATCAAAAAAAATGAGTTTGCCTCATGAAAGCCATTTTCTGACAATCCCCTCATTGAATTTTCCGCTGCAGGGACTGGGCACAACGGGAGGCCATCGCGGCCTTCGGCAGTAAGCCTGGTCCGCAGCAATCAGGGTGTCAGATCACAATGAACAACGACTTCGCATTTGCCATCAAGCGCATTGGCTTCGATGAACACTATCAACCCTCGGCCAATACCCGCACCACGACAAATTTCGCCAACCTGGCGCGGGGCAGCAGCCGCCAGGAGAACCTGCGCAATACCTTGAAGATGATCGACAACCGCTTCAATGCGTTGGCGCACTGGGACAACCCCAAGGGCGATCGCTACACGGTGGCGCTTGAAATCATCTCTGCCGAGTTTCAGGTCTGCCCTGAACAACCAGCCGCTGCCCTGCCCTTGATTGAAATACTGAAAACAACGGTAATCGATCGACAAACCAATGCGCGCATCGACGGCATGGTCGGCAACAACTTTTCCTCCTACGTGCGTGACTACGACTTCAGTGTGCTGTTGCCGGAGCACAACAAGGGCCAGGCCATATTCAGCACGCCCGCCGATTTTGGCGACCTGCACGGCAAGCTGTTCAAGAGCTTCGTCAATTCAAGCGCCTACAAAGATCACTTCAACAAGCCACCGGTCATCTGCCTGAGCGTTTCCAGCAGCAAGATCTACCACCGGACCGAAAACCAGCACCCGGTATTAGGCGTCGAGTACCAGCAGGACGACTATTCGCTGACGGATGACTACTTCAAGAAAATGGGGCTGAAGGTTCGCTACTTCATGCCTGCCAACAGCGTCGCCCCTTTGGCTTTTTACTTCGCCGGTGACCTACTTGCTGATTACACCAACCTTGAACTGATCAGCACCATCAGCACGATGGACACCTTCCAGAAAATCTATCGCCCTGAAATCTACAACGCCAATACGGCAGCCGGAAAAACCTATCAGCCGAGCCTGCAGCATCAGGATTATTCACTCACTCGAATCGTTTACGACCGAGAAGAGCGCAGCCGGCTGGCTATCGAGCAGGGGTCGTTCGCCGAAGCGAACTTCATCAAACCTTACCGGGCTGTTCTTGAACAGTGGTCCGCTCACTACGCGCGTTGATGTGCCCCAATTACAAGGTCTCTTCTGTCATGAAAAAACTGCTACCTACTTCGACTGCCGGCAGCCTGCCTAAACCCGTCTGGCTCGCCCAACCCGAAACACTCTGGTCTCCTTGGAAATTGCAGGGCGATGAATTGACCGAGGGCAAACATGACGCGCTGCGCTTGTCATTGCACGAGCAACAGCAGGCCGGCATTGACATCGTCAGTGACGGTGAACAAACCCGCCAACACTTCGTGACGACGTTTATCGAACACCTCAGTGGCGTCGATTTCGAGAAGCGTGAAACCGTCAGAATTCGGGATCGCTATGATGCCAGCGTGCCGACGGTGGTGGGTGCCGTCGCTCGGCAAAAACCGGTGTTTGTCGAGGACGCCAAGTTCTTGCGCCAGCAAACCCAGCAACCCATCAAGTGGGCGCTGCCTGGCCCCATGACCATGATCGATACGTTGTATGACAGCCACTATAGAAGCCGCGAAAAACTGGCCTGGGAATTTGCCAAGATCCTCAACGAGGAGGCGAGAGAACTGGAAGCCGCTGGCGTCGATATCATCCAGTTCGATGAGCCGGCCTTCAACGTCTTCTTCGACGATGTGAACGACTGGGGCGTTGCCACCCTGGAGCGGGCCATTGAAGGGCTGAAATGTGAAACGGCGGTGCACATCTGCTACGGCTACGGCATCAAGGCCAATACCGATTGGAAAAAGACCCTGGGATCAGAATGGCGCCAATATGAAGAGGCGTTCCCCAAGCTGCAAAAATCCAGTATCGATATCATCTCGCTGGAATGCCACAACTCTCATGTGCCCATGGATCTGCTCGAACTGATCCGCGGCAAGAAAGTGATGGTAGGGGCTATCGACGTGGCCAACCACACCGTTGAAACACCCGAGGAAGTCGCCAACACGCTGCGTAAAGCCCTGCAGTTCGTGGATGCCGACAAGCTCTACCCGTGCACCAACTGCGGTATGGCGCCACTGCCCCGTCGCGTTGCAAGCGGCAAGCTCAACGCCTTGAGTGCAGGCGCAGAAATCGTGCGCAGGGAACTCGCGAACCTGCGCTGAGCCAATGCCGAAAGTGGCAAGTGGGTAGCCTTGCCACTTTCAGGCCAAACCCAATCCTCGGGACCCTCCATGTCAATTCCTATCGAAGCCTCGCGTTTTCGCGAGGCGCTCGGGCACTACGCCTCGGGTATTACGGTAATCACCTCGCAGATGGGTGACGAACCCATCGGCTTCACGTGCCAGTCGTTCTACAGCGTGTCGATGAGCCCGCCGCTGGTGTCATTCAGCGTCATGGCCAGCTCAGCCAGCTATCCCAAGATCCGTCGGGCCGGTCGCTTCGCGGTCAACATCCTGTCGGGTGAACAGGTCGACATTTCCAACCAGTTTGCTCGGCGAGGTACAGACAAGTGGCGCAATATCGCCTGGCAGGCCTCGCCGTTGGGTAATCCGATCATTGCTGGCAGCCTGCACTGGCTGGATTGTGAAATCCACGCCGAACACGCTGCAGGTGACCATCTGATCGTGGTGGGTGAAGTGAAGGCGTTGAACCTGCAAGACGCTGTTGCAACGCAGCCTTTGCTGTATTTCAAAGGTCAATATCGCGCACTTGGCGCGGCGTGAGTACCTGCCCGCGCCTCGGCACCGAGCCCTGCCTTGCCTGAAACACGCAACAACACCCCGCCCAGCACCAGCCCCGCTATCCAGCTGATGTCCAAACCGTTTCAATTGGGCAAAGCTATTGGAGATGGTGGTGCTCGTGGGAGCGGGTTTGTCCCGCGAAGAGGCCCAAGAAATGGAGAGATCTGGCACGGGCTATGCCCGTGTTCGCGGGGCGAGCCCGCTCCCACAGAAACCGCGACTCACCTGCTAATGACAGGGCCAGCCAACCAGCATCTCAGTGACCGCTTTGGGTCGATAGCGGTCACTCGCGAATAGCTGCAACCGACCCGAAGCTGCCGTTGAAAGAAACGGTATCGTGAGCGCTACGCGCAATCTGTGGGAGCGGGCTCGCCCCGCGAACACGGGCATAGCCCGTGCCAGACACCTCCAGTTTTCAGGCTGGCCTCTTCGCGGGTCAAGCCCGCTCCCACAATGCTCCCTCGTCACTCGGCGAAAAAATGATGCTGCTGCACGCCAACTACGACTTTAGTCTCATGCGCAGGGTGCTGATGCCTTCTGCCGCGAGGTGGCAGCGCAAGTGGATGCCCAACAATCATTGGAGCGCCAGGACAATGGGCCAATGCCACGCACCACAGAGGTGCAAAAATTCGCCGCAGCAAGCATGCTAGAGCGGTTCATTCATTTTTAATCAGGTAAAAACTGGGTTACGCTGCGCGCGCCAAAATAACACCAAGGAGATGGCGTGCATGAAGATCGAGATTCAGAAATCCGAAAGCGAATCTGGCTGCAAAGTGATTATTGACGGGCACGCAGTGTCGTTTGCAAGCACTGCTGACGCAGAGGCTTACATCGCCCGTCTGCAGGAGCGACTTCAAGCTGCGCCAGGTGCCTTTGCAACACCAGAAGTGACTTCGGCCTAGGCCGTTCAGGCACAGCGCTTGAGCAAGGTCTTGATAGGGCGTCGAACGCGGCGCTTGGGCACGTCCCTGGCTTTGATCCAGCGGCATGCCTCGATCTCATTGCGAGGCCGGGGCTTATCATCGGCTTTACGCGCTTCGAACAGGTAGTGAATGACCTTTTCCTCACGGTACACCGTGACATAGCGCAGCTCATCGAACGCCAGGCCGGTCTCCTCGGCCATTTCGCGCATGGCCGCCTGCAGCGGCGTCTCGTCACGCTCTACCCTGCCCCCCGGCAGGTTCCACTTGGCGTTGCGCTTGCGCACGAACAGGACTTCGCCGTCCTTCCGGTAAATCACCGTGGCGCGAAGTTTGATGCCCTTTCGTCTGGCTGTAGCAATGTCCGTTGCCTTCATGAATTGTCCTGGATGGTTGGCTGGACTTGGGCTGTGCGGCCCTGCGTCTTCAGCCTAAGCCTGTTTTATGTCCGTTGAATGACCATCAGTGCCCAGGACTGTTCAGCTTTTTACCCCTGCGCGCCAGCAGCAGCTTGATGCCCACCAGCAACGGCGCCGCCACGGCGAACAACAACGCCACGGCGTTGAACGCCGCATCAAAGGCAATGATCGCGCCCTGCCCCGTCACTGTCCGCCCCAGCAAGTTCATCGCCACCCGTCCAGCCATCAGGGGGTCCATGCCCTCTAGCCGTAGCATCGTTGTGGTCGCTTCCAGGCGTTCGACCACAGCAATGGTCCCGGCGCTGACATGCGCGCTCAGCGTTTGGGCATTCAGCACGCCGTGCTGGTCGAGCAACGTCTGCAACCCTGCCACCCCCAGCAGGCCACCTAACTGGCGCCCTGTATTGAACAGACCGATACCGCTGGCCAGATTGTCTGGCCCCAGCTTGCCGAAAGCGATCAGGGTCAGCGAGAGGAACAGCAACCCCAGGCCGGCGCCACGCAGCATTACAGCGGCCATCATGTCCTCGATGCCGCTCTCGGCGGTCGATCCCGAAAGCATCCACATGGCGATCATGAGGGTCAGGATACCGAATGGCACGGTAACAAACGGCGCGATACCGCGTGACTGAATCAGGTAGGCCACGCCCAGCAGTACAGCGATGAACACAACGCCACTGGGCAGCAGCAACAGTCCGACCTCGGTCGGCGTGAAGGCCAGCGCGGACAACGCAAAGGCCGGGATCACGAATGCGCTACCAAACAACGCTGCGCCAGCCACGAAGCTGACGATGAAGGCGAACGTGAAGTCGGTTGAGCGGAACAGGCTGAAGTCCAACACCCCTTGACCTTTGCCCCATAGTTGCTGGCCAAGAAACAGCAAAAGCGCACCGATACCGGCCAGGCCGACCCAGCGCAGGTGGGGGGCCTCGAACCAATCCCAACGGCTGCCCTGGTTCAGCAGGTAAGTCAGGCACAGCAGCGCGATAGTCGCCAACAGCCAGCCCAGCCAATCTGAACAACGCCGGCCAGGAAGAGCGTGCTCAGGCAGTTCGACGAGCAGCAACAGACCGATCGCCGCCAAAGCCAGCGGCAGCACACTGAGAAAAATCCACGTCCAGTCCTGGCTGTCGATCATCCAGCCCTGCATGACTGGCGTGAGGGCCGCTGGCGCGACCACCGCGCCAATCGCAAACACGCCTTGCAGGGCCGGTTGCTGCTCATGCGGGCAGGCCAGGAAAATCAAGGTTTGCCCCGCCACCAGCAACACACCGCCCGCCAAGCCCTGGCAGGCGCGCAAGGCCACCAGCACATCGACGTTTGTCACCTGTGCCGCGCCGACGCAGGCAATGCCCATCACCAGGGTGGCGCCAATGATCACTGCACGAGCTGAAAGCCACCCCAGCAGCCACGGTGCGAACAGAAACCCCATCAATTTGCAGGCGATGTAGCCGATGTCCAGCCAGGCGAACTCGTCCGGGGTCGCATGGGTATCACCCAGGATGTCGTTGCGCCCCAGCGCCAGTACACTGCTGGCGATGGCTTCGGTGAGGGCGGCCAGGACGACACCGGCCACCAGCAGCCAGCGAGTGACCCAACTGCCACCCACCGGCCCGTTGCTCACGAGCCACCTCCGACCTCGACCTGTACCCGCGCCGACAGCCCCGGGACGATCCGCCCGGGCAACGGATTGTGGGCCAGTCGGATTTTCACCGGCACCCGCTGCACCACCCGCACGAAGTTGCCCGTGGCGTTGTCCGGCGGCAACAGGCTGAACGCCGCGCCGCTGCCGGGCGCGAAGCTGTCGACGACACCTTCGAGGGTGTCCGATGGGTAGCCGTCCAGGGTGATCCTGGCCCGCTGCCCAGGTTGAATGCGCTCCAGTTGGGTTTCCTTGAAGTTGGCCACAATCCACACCCCCTCCACCGGCACGAGGTCGAGCAAGGCGCCACCCGGTGTGACGAATCGGCCGACCCGCACCTGGCGATTGCCGATCACTCCGGCAAATGGCGCCCGCACCACGGTATGCTCCAGGTCGATCAACGCCAGATCGCGCGCAGCCTGGGCTTGGGCGATGGCCGCCACGGCAGCCTCTCGTTGGGCCTGAAGCACGGCGATACGTTGGCGCTGGGCATCCAATGTCGCCGCCGCCGCCATCAGGCCGGCCTCGGCGCTGCTGCGCGCAGCGTCGGTCTGATCGACCAAGGCTTGGCTGACAGCGCTGTACTGGATCAGCTTGCGGCTACGCTCATGGCTTTTGCTGGCCAGTTGCCGTTCTGCCAGGGCCGATTGGCGCTGCCCCTCGGCCTGGCGAATCTGCGCCTGCTGCAGGCGGGTCTGGGCATCGACATCGTTCACTCGCGCCTGGGCAGCTTTCAGGTTGGCCTCAGCCTCGGCCAGGTGCGCACGGTAGTCACGGTCATCGATGCGGAACAACACATCGCCGGCCCTGACCTGCTGATTGTCTTCGATCTCCACGGCGGTCACGTAACCCGAAACCTTGGCAGCTAACGAAGTAACATCGCCGCGCACATACGCGTTGTCGGTAAAGGCGGCGTCTGCGCGGTAAAATGCAAACCAGCCCCCAGCCAGCACCCCCACTGCCACCACGCACAGCGCGATGCCCAGCTTGTTGCTCCTGCTCCGCCCTGCGTTCACTGCTTCGTTGGCCTGTTCAGGTTGCTGTGTGTTCATGATGTGATGTCCTGTTATCGGCCCTGTTGGCAAGTCACTGCCGACAGGACCGACGCGCTACTTCTCGCTCGGCGTGACCAGCACCGTCTCGGTGCTGTCGAGCACGAACACGGCCATCAGCTTGGCGGGCTTGCTGTCGCTGGCGTTGGCGCTGACACCGTGGAACGCACCCGGCGCCTCGTACCAGTTCTCACCAGGCTTGTAGACCTTGGCCGGTTCGCCGTTGACACTGCTGCGCACTTCGCCTTCAAGCACGGTGGCGTAGATAAAGGCGGATTTCGGGTGCCGATGCGCGGGCGACGCGGCGCCTGGGGCGTAGTCGACGATCACCCCGCGCATACTTTTGCCCGGAACGTTCGGCAGGGGGTGGTCGAAGACCACGGTCACTTTGCTGACCGGGGGTTGCGCGGCCAGTACCGGGGTGATGACCAGCGCGCAGAACGCGGCGGCCACAAGGGTGCGACTGAACATGGCGATGCTCCTTCGATTCGCGATAGGGTTGCGCTGGCTCATTGACGCGCCAGCCAGTCTTCAAAACGCGTTTTGCCCAACCGCGCGCCCTTGCCGGGCGTGAGGGCCTGGTCATCGAGTTCAGCGCCGAAATACAGGGCGTGCACATCCGCCACCACCTTTCGCGGATCGCCGCTCAGGCGCAGGAAGCGCCGCACCAGCTCATCCAGCGGCGTGGCCTCTGGCCCGGCTACCTCCAACGTGCCGTTAGCCGGTGGCGCCAGGGCCACGTCGGTAAGCGCAACGACCACATCGTCCGATGCCATGGGCTGGAATAGCGCCGGTGACAAGCGGATCTCCTCACCCACTGCGCCTGCCTGCGCGATGCCTGCGACGAACTCAAAGAACTGCGTGGCGCGCAGCAGGGTGTACGGCAACCCGGAATCCTTGATCAGCGCCTCCTGGGCGACCTTAGCCCGGAAGTAGCCATTTTCCGGCAGCCGCTCGCTGCCCACGATCGACAACGCAACATGGTGCTTGACCCCCGCCGCCTTCTCGGCGGCCAGCAAATTGCGGGTGCATGTCTGGAAGAATTCGAGCACGGCCTGGTCTTCCCAAGATGGCGCATTCGCCACGTCCACCACGACATCCGCGCCATTCATCGCCTCAGCCAGGCCCTCGCGGGTGATGCTGTTCACCCCCGTGCTCGGCGAAGCGGCGAGGGCTTCATGGCCGCGCTCGCGCAGGCCGTTGACCAGCTTGGAACCGATGAGGCCGGTGCCTCCGATGACCACGATTTTCATGGGGTTCTCCCGCGTGCACGACCGCAACCATTGCCGTCGTCAGGGTTCGAGCATGCGCCGCCCCCCGCGCTGGGTCCTTGTCAAGCGGCTGGATTTGCCTCCACGCGAGATTCAATTTGCGTCCAAACTGTTCAAGCCATGTGCAGTCGACAAATGCCTGCCGTATCATCGAAAAATCATGAACAGTCGCCTCGGACACTAAGCCTAAGGCGTGCGAGGGGACACCCAGTGTCATTCGAGTTTGACGACTATGTGCTCGATGAGCAGCGCAGAGAGTTGACCCTCCACGGGCAGCCCGTTGCTATCGGCCCGCAGGTGTTCGACCTGCTCTTGCAACTGCTCAACCACCGCGATCGGGTGATGAGCCGTGACGAACTGCTGGTGCGCGTGTGGAACGGCAAGATCGTTTCCGAATCGACCATCACCAGTCATGTCAACGCCGTGCGCAAAGCCATTGGCGACTCCGGCGAGGAGCAGCGACTACTGCGCACCGTGGCACGCAAGGGCTATCGTTTCGTAGGTCAGGTCCGCGAGTGCAGCGGCAGTGAAGTGGCCGTTGCCGCCCTGCCCGTCACTGCCATCTCTGGGCCCGCCCTTCCCGACAAACCCTCGATCACCGTGCTGCCGTTCCAGAACCTCAGCGGTGATCCAGAGCAGGACTACTTCGCCGATGGCATGGTCGAGGACATCATCGCCGCCCTGTCGCGCATTCGCTGGCTGTTCGTCATCGCTCGCAATTCAAGCTTCACCTTCAAAGGTCAGCGCATCGACGTCCAGCAGATCGGTCAAACCCTGGGCGTGCGCTATGTGCTCGAAGGCAGCGTGCGCAAGGCAGGCGAGCGGCTGCGCATTACCGGGCAACTGATCGACGCCACCACCGGCGAGCACTTGTGGGCCGAGCGCTTCGAGGGCAGGCTCGACGACCTGTTCGAGTTGCAGGACCAGATCGCTGAAAGCGTGGTGGGTGCCATCGCCCCGCAGCTTGAGCGGGCCGAGATCGAACGGGCCAAGCGCAAGCCCACCGACAGCCTATGCGCCTACGATTATTACCTGCGCGGCACGGCGAAGCTGCATAACGGCACCCGCGAAGCCATTGACCAGGCGTTGCCGCTGTTCTACCAGGCCATCGACCGTGACCCGGAGTTCGCTTCGGCTTATGGCATGGCGGCCTGGTGCTACTTCTGGCGCAAGCTCAATGGCTGGATGCTTGATCGCACCGAAGAAATCGCCGAGGGGGCTCGGCTGGCACGACTCGCAGTGGAACTGGGGCGTGACGATGCCGTGGCGCTGACCCGGGGCGGGCATGCGCTCGGGCACCTGGCGGGTGACCTGGACGGCGGCATCGCCCTGCTCGACCGGGCCCGCCTGCTCAACCCCAACCTAGCCCCCGCCTGGTACCTGGGCGGCATACTCCGGGCGCTGCGAGGCGAAACGCAGACCGCCATCGACAATCTCACCCACGCCGCACGCCTGAGCCCGCTGGACCCGGAAATGTTCCGCATGCAAGTTGGTATGGCATTGGCGCACTTTTTTGCCGGGCGGCTGGATGAGGCGGTGGAGTGGGCGGACAAGGCGCTGGGTAATCTGCCCAGCCTGCTTGCGGCGGTCGCCCTGCTGGCGGCCAGCCATGCCCTGAGCGGACGGATGGACAGCGCGCGCCACGCGATGGCGCGCTTACGGACACTGGACCCGGAGCTGCGGGTGTCCGCGCTGAGGCAGTGGTTGCCGATCTACCGCGATACGGATCTGGCCAGGCTGGCCGAGGGGCTGAAGTTGGCGGGGCTGCCGGCGTGATGGCCGAACGAGAATTGCCTCATCACCTGCTGCTGAACGTGAGTCGCAGCCTCCTTGACGCTCTGCGCCCAGTTGTCATCCTTCGGGCAGACGACGACAACACGGAAGCCGTGATCCTGACCTTCAATTCGAACACCTTCGGAATCATCGACATGCAAATCGATATCGAAGGCCGACGGCAACTTCGAGGGTGAGTTCACCAGTCCACGTCTGATCAAGGCTTGCTGATGGCGATCGCTGTTGACCACCCCATCAACGTGGATGCCGTAGAGTAATAGCCAACGCCGGATGTAGGACGGCGTGCGCCCGGACGACGTATAGATCCAGATGCTGCAGCCCTGACGGCGCAGATCGCGGAACAGCTCGCGGGTACCGCTGCGCAGGGGCTCGCCCAGCCAGCGATGAATGAATTCAGGCAGTTTGCTGTCCTCGACGTCACTGTGATCAGGCAGGCAGGCCAGCGTGTCATCGATATCGAACGAAATGCGTACCCGCGGGCGCCTGAACATACGCCCCACGGCTTGCATTACCTGGTCCATCAGAAGGACTCCTGAAAACGCGGCATGGACGTGCCACCGAGGAAGAACACTTCGGGATCAGGCGCCTTGGCCTCCAGGAATGCCGCGTACTTTTTCTTGATCTTGGGCAATTCGTACAATGCTTTGACACCATGCTTGGCGGAGTTGCGGATGACCGAGGACGGGTTGAAGTATCCCTCGGCGTTGTCCAGCGTGAGCACGAACGGCGGCAGCCCTGCGCGCATCAGCAAGTAACTGACGATGAGCGAGCCGCTGCGGTTATTGCCTTCGATGAACAACTGCGGCTTGCTGAGGATCCGCACATAGACACCGGCCGCACGCTTCCAGATCGAATCACTGCGGTACGAGCAATACCAGTTGTACAGATCCTTGATGCCGCCTTCGACGTTGTTGAAGAAGTGCGCCTCGGTGGCTTCAAGGTGTTGAGCAAACTCCCGACGGCGCGCAGGATCGCGGCCGCACAGTACGGTAGCGTTGATCTCCAGCATGAGGTTCAGCTGCTGCAGATCGAACAGGTCGACACCTCGGGCCACATAATCGTCAATCAGGGCGTACCCCTCAAGCACATTCAGCAGCACTTCGTCGGTGAACGGATCACGCGGCTCGGTGAAGTGCCGGCTGAGTTCGCAGAAGCGGCCCTGCACTTCGCGCAGGGCACGCTCGATGGCGTGCAGATCAAGACGGCGCGTCGGGAGTGAAGCCATCAGCTGAATTTACCGCTGATGTAGTCGCTGGTCAGCTGTTCGCGCGGGTTCTGGAAGATCTGCGCGGTCTCGCCCATCTCGACCAGGTACCCGGTGCGCGTCCCCTGGGAAATGTCGACCGAGAAGAACGCCGTGGTGTCAGCCACACGAATCGCCTGCTGCATGTTGTGAGTGACCAGCGCGATGGTGTAGTCCTTCTTCAGCTCGACCATCAGCTCTTCTACCCGGCGGGTAGCGATCGGGTCGAGTGCCGAGCACGGTTCATCCAGCAGCAGCACTTCAGGCTCGGTCGCGATGGCACGGGCGATGCACAAGCGCTGTTGCTGGCCGCCTGACAGTGACAGGCCGCTGACTTTGAGCTTGTCCTTGACCTCGTCCCACAGCGCCGCGCCTTGCAATGCGTGCTTGACGCGGTCGCCCAGGTCGCCCTTGTAGCGATTGAGGCGCAGCCCGAAGGCGACGTTGTCGAAAATGCTCATCGAGAACGGGTTCGGCTGCTGGAACACCATGCCGATGTAGCGGCGCACGACAACTGGGTCCACGCCTTTGCCATAGACGTCCTGGCCGAGGAAATGCACATGGCCCTCGAAGCGGAAGCCTTTCACCAGGTCGTTCATGCGGTTCAGGCTGCGCAGCACGGTACTCTTGCCGCAGCCGGATGGCCCGATGAAACCGGTGATCTTGTTCTTTTCGATCGGCACATGGCTGTCGCGGACCGCCATGAAGTTGCCGTAGAAAATCTTGTCCAGCTTGCAGTCCATGACTACAGGGGATGGGTTGACCACGGGAGCGGCCCTTTGCGCAGTGGATACGTTCAAGTTGGGATGCTCCCTTTCTCAATACTTGGGTTTGCCGAAAACTCGGCTCAAGATGTTGACCACCAGCACAATCATTACCAGTACCAGCGAGGCCGCCCAGGCGAGCTCCAGCTGGTTGTCGAACGGCATGCCGGAGAAGTTGTAGATCAGTACGGCAAGCGATGCCGTGGGGTTCATGACCGCCAGGCTACCGTCGTGGTAGATCCAGTAGTTGCTGAACAACGCGGTGAACAGCAGCGGCGCCGTTTCGCCAGCAGCGCGGGCCACGGCCAGCATCACACCGGTCAGAATCGCCGGCAGGCCGGTTGGCAAGACGATCTTCCAGACCACCTGCGCACGGGTGCAACCCATGCCGTAGGCAGCGTCTTTCATGATCTTGGGCACCATCTTCATCGATTCTTCGGCCGTCAGCACGACGATCGGCAGCATCAATACCGCCAGTGCCACGCCACCTGCCGGTGCCGAGTAAGTGCCTGTGGTCATGACCACCAGCGCATAGGCAAACACGCCTGCCAGAATCGACGGCAAGCCGGTGAGCATCTTGGCGGCAAAGCGCGCGGCGTTCGCCAGCTTGCTGTCCGGGCCCAGTTCGGCCAGGAACACCGCTGCCAGAATGCCGACCGGGACTGCGATGGCCGCAGCGATACCGACCATGACGAAGGTGCCCGCCATCGCGTTGCCAAAGCCACCGCCCATCTCAAAGCCGGTGGGTGGCAATTCGGTGAAGACTTCCAGGCTCAGGCGCGCACCGCCGCGGGTGATCAGCATGTACAGCACGGAAATCAGCGGCACGCTGGCGACCAGCGCCGCGCCCCAGACCAGCGTGGTCAACACCAGGCTGCGCAGGGCACGCCCTTCGAACCGGCGCTGCAGGCTGGGCAATGCGGTTGCAGGGGTAGTGAGGTCTGTCATTGTCTGTTACCCCGCTGGGCGTAGAGCATGATCATCGAGCCGAGCACGTTCACCAGCAGGGTGATGAACATCAGTACCAGGGCGGCGTACATCAGCACTTCCACCTCGTTTGGCCCGGCTTCCGGGAAGTTCAGTGCCAGCAAGGCGGCAAGCGTGTTGGCCGGCGCGAACAAGGAAACGGAAATGGTGTTGGCGTTGCCGACCAGCATGGCCAGGGCCATGGTTTCTCCCAGGGCACGGCCCAGGCCGAGCACCAGGGAGCCGAAGATCCCAGTGGCCGCAGCGGGCACCATCACCTTGAGGATGGCTTCCCAATGGGTGGTACCCATGCCATAGGCAGCCTGCTTGGTTTTCATCGGCACGCTGGCCAAGGCATCCTGCGACACGGCAGCGATGGTCGGCAGGATCATGATGGCGAGAACCAGCGCTGCAGGCAGCAGCCCTGGCCCACTCAAAGAGGTAGAGAAAAACGGAATCCAGCCCAACTCGCTGTTCAACCAGGTGGTGAACGGCCGAATTGCCGGAATGACCACGTAGATCCCCCACAGGCCGTAAACGACACTGGGGATGGCGGCGAGCAACTCGACGATGGTGCGAAACACCGCTGCGAGCTTGGCCGGCAGAAAGTCCTGGGTCAGGAAAATGGCCATGCTGACGCCGAAAAATCCGGCGATTAACAGTGCGATGAAGGCGCTGTAAAGGGTGCCCCAGATCGCTGGCAGAATACCGTACTTGCCCTGGTTGACGTCCCACACGCTGCCGAACAGCACGTCAAAACCGTGCTTTTCCATGCCTGGCAGCGCTTTACGCCCTACTTCATAGACCAGCGCGAAAACCAGCGCGAGCACCAGCACCACGCCGATGCGTGCAAGCGCGCGGAAGGTGCGGTCCAGCAGAAAGTCTTTCGCAGACGGTGGCCGGCAAGCAGAGTCGGGGTTGTCCGGTATGGCAAAAGGTGTGTTCATTGACTTGTTCCGGGGCTAAGTACAAACGCTCCTGGCATGGCTGACACCCACGCCAGGAGCGGCCGAGGCGCCTTACTGGATGTTGGCAGAGGCTTTACGGACCTGGTCGACGACCGACTGCGGCAGCGGGATGTAGCCCATCGAGTCAGCGATCTTCTGGCCTTCGGTCAGGCTGTACTCGACCATCTTGCGCATGGCCTCGGCTTTGGCCGGGCTACCGTTGTCCTTGCGGAAGATCATCCAGGTGTAGGAGGTGATCGGGTAGGACTTGGCACCGTCCGGATCAGGCAGCCAGGCCACCAGGTTTTCCGGCATGTTCACTGCTGCCAGCGCCTCGGCACCACTTTCGGCATTTGGCACGACGTATTGGCCGGCCTTGTTCTGCAGCTGAGCGAAGTCGACCTTGGCCAGCTTGGCGAAGCCGTATTCGATGTAGCCGATGGCGCCCGGAGTCTGGCGCACGGTGGCGGTCACGCCATCGTTTTTCGGCGACTTGATGAACTTGTCGGTGGCTGGCCAGTTGACCGTGTTGCCCTCACCCAGCGCTTCCTTGAAAGCAGGGTTGATGGCCGACAGGTGTTTGGTGAACACGGCAGTGGTACCGCTGGAGTCTGCACGCACGACGACGGTGATCGGGGTGGCCGGCAGTTTCAGCTCAGGGTTGGCGGCAGCGATCTTCGGATCGTTCCACTGGGTGATCTTGCCGAGGAAGATGTCGGAGTAGACATCGCGTGGCAGCTTCAGACCTTTTGGGTTGCCCGGCAGGTTGTAGGCCAGGACGATTTCACCGGCGGTCATCGGCAGCAACTGCACGCCCTCGCCCACCTTGGCGATTTCTTCGGGCTTCATGGCCGAGTCACTGGCTGCGAAATCGACAGTCTTGTTCAGGAAGTCCTGGACACCCGCGCCGCTCCCCTTGGACTGGTAGTCAACCGTGACGCCAGCGGTCTGCTTGCTGAAGTCCTTGAACCAGGTCAGGTAGATCGGGGCTGGGAAGCTTGCGCCAGAACCCGTCAGGCGGATGCTCTCGGCAGCGAAGGCTGCGGAAGTGGTGCAAAGAGAAACAGCAGCCGCGAGTGCAGCAGTCTTGATCAGGCGAATCATCGAAAACGCTCCGTGTGATGGCCTTCTCACTCTGCAGCAGCAATGTTACGAATTTGTGAATGTGGAGTGGCAAATCGCCTGGACCTGCAGTTTTTCATTGGGAATGGGGACATTCCCTGGCTTCAACCATGCCCGACCCTCTGAGAACCACCCGCCCCTTCCTGACTATTACGCACGGAACACACGTAATCCGCCTCGGCTCGAGTCGGTAGATTCATGCTCAAACGAATCTTGTCATGGTTGTCGTAGAGATCGTATCCCGCTCCGACCTCGCAGGCCACGCCGACACGCCGGGGGAAGCGCTCTTTTTCCTGGGGGAATGCGGGGATTACAACGAAGCGTGCCTGCATGGTCATCCCTCTTGTCAGCAGTGCTTAAGTATTAGTCTCACTAGACCAAAGCATCAAGGCGAATCATGGTCTTTTGTGCAGGCACTCCGATTGAACTTCCAAGCGGGTGAAAGGGCCCTCCCTACATCGCTGAAGAAAAATGGAGATACGAAAATGAATGCACAACTCAATGGCAAGCGCGTGGCCTTCCTGGTCACCGACGGTTTCGAACAGGTGGAACTCACTGGGCCCCGTGAAGCTTTGGAAGCCAGCGGCGCTGTGGTCGATATCCTGAGTGACAAGGAGGGCAGCGTCCGGGGATGGAACCATGACAAGCCCGCGGATGAATTTGCTGTTGATGCCACGTTCGACAGCGCCCAACTTGACCTTTACGACGCCCTGGTGCTGCCCGGTGGTGTGCAGAACTCGGACACGATCCGACTCATCCCTGGCGCTCAGAAACTGGTGAAAAGCCACGATTCGGCCAACAAGCCGCTGGCAGTGATCTGCCACGGCGCCTGGCTGCTGGTCTCATGTGGCCTGGCAAAAGGTAAGCGGATGACCAGCTACAAGACGTTGCGGGATGATATTCGTAACGCGGGCGGCGCGTGGGTCGATGAAGAAGTAGTGGTGGATGGCAACTTGATCACCAGTCGCCAACCGGACGATATACCCGCCTTCAATGCGCAATTGATCAAAGCGCTGGCGGGCTGAGTGCGAGCAGCAGGTCAAGCCAGCTGAATGTAAACCGAGTAACTGCCCAGCAGCACCCAGAATGCCAGGAATATCCACGGCGTTCGCAGTGAAAAGAGTAGCGATTTCCTGTGCCCGGCCTGTGACGTCTCAGTCTCGCAAAACAGGGGCGATTCGTCGTAGGCCAAACCCATCAACGGCTCGCTGCGCAGCAGATGGCTCTGTTTGAGCTGCCAGTGCTCGATGATCCGGTAGGCCGCTCTAATGCCCGGCCAGGCGTTGAGGGTACTCAAGATGCCCAGGAGCGCCAGAAAAGCGGGCACGATGAGTGTAAACATCTCGCCCCATCCTTCATTCAGGTTGCTCATGGAGGATACGAACGCGATGACCAGGAACGATTGCGCGGCCAGGTAGGCGTCGGTGCGGTTGGCCAGGATCGTGGTTTCGTAGTGGATTTCCTTGCGGTAGAAATCCAGTCGATCCTTGGGTGATCCGAACATTCGGGCGTTGTTCGCATCGATTTCATGCTCGGGCGTCTGCGGTGTGATGATGCGAGGCACTGCGCTTCTCCAAAGATGATCCAGCGCTGGGCGAGGAAATGGTCGAGTGTCTTCGGTAGAGCGATACAGGGAATGAAAAATTCAGTACGGCACCTAGCTCACCGTCCGTCGTTAAAACCTGGGATCCACACCAACACTCAGCAGCAGCTTCTTTCCAACGGGTATCACCATCCACAATCGCAGGAGCTTGTGCCATGCGCGACTACCCAACCCCGCCCTTTCCATCGCAACCCCAAAATGTACCCGGCTCACAACGCAAGATGGAGCCTTACCCTGACTGTGGCGAGCAGTCCTACAAAGGCAGCGGTCGCCTGAAAGGTAAGATCGCCCTGATTACGGGTGCCGACAGTGGCATCGGTCGGGCTGTGGCGATTGCCTACGCACGTGAAGGTGCCGACGTAGCGATTGCCTATCTGGATGAACACGACGATGCCCAGGAAACGGCCCGTTGGGTTGAAGCCGCTGGCCGTCAGTGCCTGCTGCTGCCGGGCGATCTCGGGCAAAAGCAGCATTGTTACGACATCGTCGATCAAACGGTCGAGCAGTTCGGGCGTATCGACATCCTGGTCAATAACGCGGCGTTCCAGATGGCCCATGAAACCTTGGATGAAATAGACGATGACGAGTGGCTGATGACGTTCGACGTCAACATCACTGCCATTTTCCGTATTTGCCAGCGCGCCCTTCCCTCCATGCCAAAGGGCAGCTCGATCATCAACACAAGCTCGGTGAATTCCGATGATCCCTCGCCCCAGCTGCTGGCCTATGCGACGACAAAAGGCGCGATTGCCAACTTCACTGCAGGCTTGGCCCAGTTATTGGGCAAGCAAGGCATTCGTGTGAACAGTGTTGCGCCCGGACCAATTTGGACGCCGTTGATTCCCGCAACGATGCCCGATGAAGCGGTCCAAAACTTCGGCTCGAGCTACCCAATGGGTCGACCCGGGCAGCCTGTCGAAGTCGCGCCTATCTATGTCTTGCTCGGCTCGGACGAAGCCAGCTACATCTCTGGCTCACGTTATGCGGTAACCGGTGGCAAGCCAATCCTCTGATCTAAACGGCCAGCACCGGAAAACGTGCTGAACCATTTGCCTGCAAACCACGTCCACCGCTAAAGATCTAGCGAGTCGACAGGAAATGGAAAGCGATCCGGTGCTGGCCGTACTTGGCTATCTGAAAGACCACCATTTAGTGCTCACTACCGCTGAATCCTGTACTGCCGGTTGCATGGTCGCGCTGCTCGCGGCGTTTCCGGGGACTGGCGAAGTGCTGGACAGCGGCTACGTTGTCTATTCACCCAGCGCCAAAAAACGCCTGTTAGGCGTCGACCCCGCCACCATCGAACGTTATGGGTTGACCAGCGAGGCGGTTGCATGGGAGATGGCATTGGGCGCTTTGCGTGATAGCGACGCCAATGTCGTCATTGCCACCACGGGCGTCGCCGGGCCGTCTCCTACGTCAGGGGTTTTACCCGGCACCCTGTGTTTCGCCTGGGCCTTCGCAGGCGAACCGGTTGCGGTATTCACCCGTACACAGCGGTTTTTCGGTGAGCGCTCACAGGTCATGCACGAAGGCGCTCTGTATGGGCTAACGCGGCTGGTTCACTACCATGAACGTTGGCTGCGCGGCGAGCGCGCTTGAGGGCATGGGCCGTGATGGATGACGAATTCACCTCTCGCACCGAGCCGGTTCAAGAAAACATGGCCCTGCAGCGGCGTGTCTGGCGCTTCGAGCGCATGGGATGGTACGCGCTGGTGGTCGTCATTCTTCTGGGGCTTGCAGGCGTGTTCGGCAATGGCCCATTGAGCGATGCGCAGGTCAGCAGCCGCGATGGCAGGCTGCAGGTGGACTACCAGCGGTTGAGCCGCAGCGGTACTACCGATAGCCTGAAAATAAGGGTCCAGGGGCGTGCGGGGGAGCCTGTGAATATTCAACTCAGCGGCTCGCTGTTCAGCGAAGCCAGCATCGAGACCCTGCAGCCCGAACCCCAATTGTCACGTTCTCAAGGCGACTCGATCCTGCTGCAGACGGGTAGCAGCACCGATGGCCGCGTCACACTTTATCTGACGCTGCGCAGTGAGTCGGTAGGTCAATTGCAAGCCCAAGTCAGGACAGGCCCAGGCACAGCCGTGCACTTTTCAACCTTCCTTTATCCCTAGGAGCACGTCATGGATTCGATCCTTCGTGCGGCGGGTATGTATGTCGCATTGATGCTGTTGTTTCGCATAGCGGGACGACGCTCGCTGGCAGACCTGACCACGTTCGATTTTGTCCTGCTGCTGATCATCGGCGAGGCCACCCAACAAGCCCTGTTGGGGGATGACTTCTCCTTTACCAATGCCATGCTGGTGATCGCCACGCTGATCGCCCTGGACGTCGGCCTATCGCTCGCCAAACTCAATTCCAAGCGCTTGGCCCGTCTGCTCGACGGCCACGCAACCGTGGTCGTCGAGAACGGCAAATTCCTTCATCGGCGTATGAGACGCGCACGCCTGACCGAAGATGACATCCTGGAATCGGCTCGCGACAGCCAGGGCATCGAGCATATCGAGCAAGTCAAGTTCGCCATCGTCGAGCGCAATGGGAAGATCTCGGTCATACCGGTCGAATGATCAACCTCGATTACAGACTCTCTCGAGTGAATCGATCAGCTCCTCATATTGCACCGGTTTGCTCATCTCGATCTTGAAAACACCCTCCTTCGCACGGTGACGATGCTGATGATCGCCAAATCCACTCAGTGCATTGGAAGGAGAAAGACAGAGAGTCATTCGACTCCGCTGCAGGCCCTTTTCCCTATAAGAAAAAAGGGCCGGCGAGGTGCTTGAGAAGATTCAAGAAGGGAAGCCCAACCCTGCGGAAAGGTCAGAGCCTTCAGGCCTGCCGACTTTCTGGTCCGACGGTTGTTCGCCTTTTTGATCAAGGGATTGTTCGACAGAGGCTTTTACCTCGCGCCCCTTGGCCTTGGCCAGATCGGTCAATCGGTCGCTGCTGGCACCCATCAGTTGATCCTCCTTTCGAGTACCTGGAAGCGCGGCCCCCAGCGCCGCGCCCAGCGCTATTCCCAAAGCCGCCAGGACCAACGGTTGCTCTTGCAGCAGATGGTCGAACTGCCCCTTGAGCGCCGTAGTCTGGTCCGCAACTTTATGCGCCGAATCCCGTGCTCCGCTGCCCAACTCGTTGGCCCGGTCGCGCACGTCATGGGCCCTCATGCGTACTTTATGACCGGCATCTTGCATTGCCTCTCCTGCGTGAGCGACAGCGCTCTTGACCGTGCCCACCGCCTCGCCCAGCTTCTCGCCCAATCCCGGCCCTGTATGGGCGGGCCCAGCGTTGAAGGGTCGATTCTGATTGACCCCCAGCCACGCCAATCCCAACACCGTCAATGTCGCGGGGACCGGGTTGTTCTTGAGGGTAGTGCCGAGGTTTTGGAAAAATTCGCCTCCATTGCCCTTGGCGTAGGCCAGCACTCGATCGACCATCTGGCCGGGGCTCAAGCGCTGTTCCAAGGCGTCGACCAGATCGCTGATGTGCTCGCGTTTGGCATTGATTTCCTGCTCCAGCAGGTCGGGGTCTTTCTGCGCTTCATGTTCGAATGAGGTGGTCATGGCAGTTTCCTCTTCAACGTTTCCTTGTCCTGTTGCATGGCGTGCAAGGTGCGGTCAGGCGCCAGATGGGTGGGCTCGAACTGCTTCTTGCCGGACTGCAGCATGATGAAACCGATCACCACGGTGATTGCCCCCACGATCAGGGCAGCCAGCCAAGGCGCGACCACCGTTGCCAGCGCATAGACCGCCGCCAGCAGCAGGATGATGAAGCCGGCCAGCACCACGATCGCGCCCGCCGCGACTGCGGCAGTCCCGGCCTTGAGAGTGGCAAGGTTGTGCTGCAGCTCGGCCTTGGCCAGCGCCAGTTCCTTGGTGAACAAGTCTGGAACTTCTCGCATCAGCTGGCGCAGCAGGCCACCGACGCCGAGTGCGTCATCGTCCGGCGTATGCAGACCTGGGGTTGTATGCAGAGTGTCTTTGTTCATCATTCGGCCCCTCTCAATGGGTCACGCTGGAACGGGCTTCCACCCACCGGAGTGCCCGCTCCGGCGCCTATCGGGTCGACTGGGGTATAGGGTGAATGGGTGGATACGTCGCTGCCCTTATCAGGCACAACGGACGGTGCCGGGCGGTAATCACTTGAGGCAGCTGCGGGGGCCTCGTGCGTGGCGCTGGCTCGCATGAAGCGCGACACGGCAAACCCGACCGCTACGCTGCCGGCGAGAAACAACGCCGGGTTGTCGCGTGCCAACTGGGCACCGCGTTGCAGCAGGCTCTCGGCGCTTTCATGACGCACCTGCTCGGCGAATTCCCCCATGCAGCTCGCGGCCTGGGTCAGGTAGTGAGAGAGGCCGAGGCTGTCATTGTTTTCCAGCGCACTGGCCGCGGAACGTGCGCTCTCCTTAAGCGAGTCGAGTTGATCGGCTGCGCTGTCGCGATAGTGCTCGAATTGCTCGCTACCCATGTGACGGGCTTCGTCGAGCAGCGCACCGGCCTCATCGGTCATCGTGTGCAGATGATCCTGTGGGGTGCCGGGTGACGAACTTGAACTCTGATCGGTCTTTTCCATGGTGACGCCCTCGAAACGGATGAGTTGGCGAATGCGAAATCCTGGGAGCATTCATTCGAGGGACGTAATGGCGGCGAGAAGAGTTCAGCGATTTGGATACGTGACATTTACTTCAAGATCAAAAGAACATCGCACAATTAGCCTACCTCCCGGCAATTGGTGTTAGCGCAGTAATCAACGCTGATCTTCCGCGTTGAACCTTGAGGCCTGCACTTCACTCCACCGACGGCAACCTTCATTTTTTCCAAGACCCTGACGAGGTATCCCATGAATGCAATCGAATTGCTGATCCAGGATCATCAACTGGTCAAAAAGTTGCTCGAAGAACTTTCGTCAACGACCGAGCGTGCGGTGAAGAAGCGCGCCGAGTTGCTGGCTCGTATCAAACAGGAAGTCAGTATTCATACTGCCTTGGAGGAAGAGATCCTGTACCCGGCGATCAAGCAGGCCGGCGGTAAGGAAGAGGCAAAGATGTATTACGAAGCCAAGGAAGAACATCGCACGGTCGACTCGCTGGTGATTCCCGACCTGCTGCACACCGAAACCAACACCGTTGAATTCGCAGGGCGGGTCAAGGTGATGAAGGAGCTGCTGGAGCATCACATCGAAGAAGAAGAAAGCGAACTGTTCCCGACTGCAAGGAAGCTTTTGGGCAAACAGGAACTCGAGGAGATGGGGATGGCCATGGAAGCACAGAAAAAGCTGCTCAAAGAGGAACAGCGCGCCGCTTGATAAATAACCTGCGCGCCCATGCGGGCGCGCAGGTATCGGTTCATATAGCAACCAAAACGCGGTAAAGGAACAGACTGATGGAATTCTGGATCGACCTCCTTGATTGGCCCGCCATGGTGCTGACTGTGCTTGCAGCCTGGTTCATAGGGTCAAAACGTGCGGGCCGACGCAAAGTGGGCTTCTGCTGCTTTATGGCCAGCAATCTGCTGTGGGCTGTCTGGGGCTGGCACGCACAAGCCTGGGCGCTGATCATCCTGCAACTGTGCCTGTGCACCATGAACGTGCGCGGCTGGAAGAAGAATACGGCAATGCAAGCAGGCTGAACGACGCCCAGTCTTATTTGCCTAATGCTGCAACCAACTGTGCTTTGCTCATGCTGGAACGCCCCTTGATATCGCGGCTGCGTGCCTCCTTCATCAGGCTTTCCTTGGTCTGTGTTTCCAGCGAAGAAGCGGATGTGCGTGAATGGCCCTGACGCGTTTTCGCCGCGCGTTTGGCCGAATCCGAGCGCGCTGTCTTCTTCTCGCTCGATGACGTCTTCTTGCCAGACCCGCCCGACTTTTCTCCGCCGCCTGACTGCTTGTTGACGGTGGCCCAGGCGCGTGATTCAGCCTCGGGCTTGGAAACCCCCTTCTGCTCGTAACTCTCTTCGATGTGCTCGGCCTTGCGTTTTTGTTTTTCCGTATACTTGTCTTTGTCTCCACGGGGCATGGTGTGCACTCCTCTAGATCAACGCAATGAACAGGCTAAACGGGCTGCATCTTGTCAGTCGATACAGAATCTGCCGCCTCGCCACACTTGCACCCGGCCATCCGGCAGGGCTCACCATGGCGGTGGCCTGTGGCACATGCTTCACAGCAATAGGCTTCACCACCTTGCACATGGGCATTTGCATCCACGGTGCATGAACATTCTTTGCAGGCACAACGTTGCTCGCTCATCATCCTATCTCCCGTTTCGATTGAGGGCAGGTCTTGCTCAATCGACCTGGCAGAGGGATGAATGATTCAGAGATTCTTGCCAAACGGCGGATGAGGGAGCGCAAGCGCTCTGCGTCATGGGTTTCATCGATCAGGCTGATGATTACTATCAAGACGCCTGTTTGTCCGCTGACTGAACCCGACTTTTATAATCACCTTCAATTTTCTCGCTTTTCGCCTGCTACAGGCGATCCTCTCCTTTGGAACCCCCCGCATGTCAACAACTAGCCAGGCCTCATCAGGCCTTCCCGAACACGATCAACAGAGCGTCAAGCAACAGTGGCTGGCCATTCTCTCGGTCGCCGTGGGTGCCTTCGCCCTGGTTACCAGCGAGTTCCTCCCCGTGGGCGTGCTCAACGACGTCGCCAGCGACCTGGGCATCAGCGCCGGCCAGGCCGGCCTGATGGTGACCCTGCCCGGCATCATGGCCGCCCTCGCCGCCCCTTTGCTGTCGGTGGGCATTGGCGCCCTGGATCGACGTTACCTGCTGATCGGCCTGACGCTGATCATGATCATCGCCAATGCGGTCGTGGCCTATGCCAGTGACTTCAACCTGCTGCTGTTCGGCCGCGTGCTGCTGGGCGTCAGTATCGGTGGCTTCTGGGCCACCGCCATCGCCCTCAGCGGCCGCCTTGCGCCCAAAGGCGTGGGCGTGGCCCAGGCCACGTCGATCATCATGGTCGGTGTGACCCTGGCTACCGTGCTCGGCGTGCCCGTCGGTACCTGGCTGAGTGGTCTGCTGGGTTGGCGCATGACCTTCCTGGTCACCGCGCTAGTGGGCGTGCCGGTGCTGTTGGCGCAAGTCCTGTTGCTGCCGCGGCTCAACCCGGACAAAGCCATTCGCATCAGCGACCTGCCGGCGCTGTTCATCAATCCGCAAGCCCGGGTTGGCTTGATCGCGGTCCTGCTGATCGGCTTGGCGCATTTTGCCGCTTACACCTATGTCGCCCCGTTCTTCAAGCAGAATGCCGGCTTCGATGGGCCGACCATCGGCTCGCTGCTGCTGCTCTATGGCGTGGCCGGGGTCATTGGCAACGTGTTCGCCGGTTTCGCTGCCAACCGTAGCGTGCGTCACACCTTGATGCTGGTCGCGCTGCTGATTGCCGTCAGCACTGCGCTGTTCCCGCACTTCGCCACCGGCATGACCGGTGCCGCGATGCTGATTGCGCTGTGGGGCTTCGCCTTCGGCGCCTTCCCGGCCTGCGCGAGCATCTGGATGTTCGTCGTCGCACCCAAGGATGTCGAACGCGGCATGCCGCTGTTCGTCGCCATGTTCCAGGTGATCATTGCCCTCGGTTCGTTCTTCGGCGGGCGGATCGTCGACCAGCTGGGCAGCTCGGTGCTGTTGAGCCTGGCCACGGCCCTGGTCGGTTGCGGGTTCGTGACCGTGCTGGTGCTGGGGCGCAACGTCAGCAACAGCCTGGCCGCGCAACCTTCCTGAACCGCGATGTAGCAAGCCCTGCGAGGCCTTAACCAAACTTAAACACAAACGTGACATTTGTCTTTTCAGCCTGTTCGCAAGGATCGGTGCACCACCGGCCCGGACTCGACAAGGGAGCTGCAAGATGAAGGTCACGGTTTTCGGTACAGGGTATGTAGGGCTCACTCAAGCGGTCTGCCTGGCCCAGGTCGGGCATTCGGTGCTCTGCATGGATGTCGATGCCGAGCGAATAGCCGCCCTGCAAGACGGGCACTGTCCGCTTTTCGAGCCCGGCATGGCACCGTTGTTGAGCAAGAACATCGCCTGCGGTCGACTGCGTTTCACTACAGACCCCAGGCGTGCGATCGACCACGCCAGGTTGCTGTTCATCGCCGTCGGCACTCCGCCGCAGGGCGATGGCAGTGCTGACCTGAGCCAGGTTTTCGCGGTGGTCGGCAGCATCCTGGAGCACGCCGACGACCCTAAAGTGATCGTCAACAAGTCCACCTCCCCGGTCGGCACGGTCGATCGCATCAGGGCCTTGATCGATGCGAACCCCGACGCCCAGCAGTTCAGGGTTGTCAGCAATCCCGAATTTCTCAAGGAAGGCTCGGCCATCGACGACTGCATGCGCCCGGATCGCATCATCATCGGTGGCGCCGGGCCTGCGGAAGTGGAACTGTTGCGCGAGCTGTACCTGCCCTTCAACCGCAACAGGGAAAAGTTCATGGTCATGGACGCGCGCAGCGCCGAGATGACCAAATACGCCGCCAACTGCATGCTGGCGACGAAAATTTCCTTTATCAACGAGATGGCCAACCTGGCCGAGCACTTGGGCGCCGATATCGAAATGGTGCGCAGGGGCATCGGCTCGGACCCGCGAATCGGTTACGACTTCATCTACGCGGGCTGTGGCTTTGGCGGCTCGTGCTTCCCCAAGGATCTCCAGGCTCTGCGCAGAAGCGCCGAAGCCGAAGGCTTCGAGCCCCAGTTGCTACAGGCGGTGGAGGCCATCAACCAACAGCAGAAAAACCGGCTGTTCGCCAAAATCCAGCGGCACTATCCCGAAGGTTTGGCCGGCAAGGTCTTTGCGTTTTGGGGGTTGTCCTTCAAACCCAACACCAATGACATTCGCGAAGCGTGCAGCCGCGTACTGCTTGAAGCGCTGTGGGCCGCCGGAGCGCGGGTGCAGGCACACGATCCGCAGGCCATGGCGGAAATCCAGCGGCATTACGGCACACGCCCCGACCTGACCCTGGTGAACTGCAAGGACGACGCGCTCGAAGGCGCCGACGCCCTGGTGATCGTCACCGAATGGCACGACTACCGGGTGCTGAATTTGGACCAAATGCCCCATCAGCTGGCCGACCGCGTGGTGTTCGATGGCCGCAACCTGTTCGAGCCCGAGCACATGGCCGGCGCTGGCCTGACCTACTACGGCATTGGCCGCGGCCAGGTACAACCGCCCGCCTGAGTTGGAATGCCGGGGAACGGCGGGTACCCTGCTGTGGCCTAAGATGAGGCTTGCGATCCATTGCCTTGCGGAGACCACCATGCTGGGTGCTTTTGAACGACGGCTCGACCCCTTTCCACCTGACGAGGCGCCACCGCCCCCCGTTGGCCTGATGCGCTTCCTGTGGGCCTGCACGCGAGGTGCCCGCGGCTACATCCTGGCGCTCGCGCTGTTCAGTGCCAGTGTGTCGATCTACGAAGCGTGGCTGTTTTCCTTTCTCGGGCAGGTCGTTGACTTGCTGCCCACCTGGCAAGCCGGCGGCGCCGCGGGCGAACAGGAACGGTCCATCTTGTGGGGCATCGGCATCGTCCTGCTGACCAGCATCGGGTTGGTGGCCATGCGCACGATGCTGCAGCATCAGGTACTGGCGATCAACCTGCCGCTACGCCTGCGCTGGGACTTCCATCGGCTGATGCTGCGGCAAAGCCTGTCGTTCTTTTCCGACGAGTTCTCCGGACGCGTTACCACCAAGGTGATGCAGACCGCGCTGGCCGTGCGTGAAGTGCTGTTCACCCTGATCGAGATCATCCCCGGTATCGGCGTGTACTTCATCGCGATCATCGCCCTCGCCGGTGGCTTCGACCTGAAGCTGATGCTGCCCTTCATTGCCTGGGTCGCGCTGTTCGGCCTGGCCATGCTGTACTTCGTGCCCCGTCTGGGCAAGGTCGGCCAGGAGCAGGCCCACGCGCGCTCATCGATGACCGGCCGGGTTTCGGACGCCTACACCAACATCACCACGGTGAAGCTGTTCTCGCACTCCAAGCGTGAAGCGCACTTCGCCCGCGCAGCGATGGAAGACTTCAAGCAGACGGGCTTTCGCCAGATGCGCCTGGTCAGCCAGTTCGAGATCGTCAACCAGGCGCTGGTGGTCGGGCTGATTTTTGCTGCAGGAGGCTATGCCTTGTGGCTGTGGCACCAGGGTCAAGTCGGTACCGGTGCGGTGGCGGCGATTACCGCCATGGCCTTGCGGGTCAACGGCATGTCGCACTGGATCATGTGGCAGATGACCTCGCTGTTCGAGAACATCGGCACCGTGCAGGATGGCATGGCCACCTTGACCCGTGGCCCCAAGGTGCAGGATGCACCGGAGGCTGGCGTACTGGCCACTTCAGGCGGGGCGGTCGTGTTCGACAACGTCAGTTTCAACTACAACGGTGAGCGCCAGGTGCTCGATGGCTTGAGTTTGACTATCCGCCCCGGCGAAAAAGTCGGCCTGGTGGGCCGTTCCGGCGCGGGCAAATCGACCTTGATCAACCTGCTGCTGCGCTTCTACGACGTGGACAACGGCGAGATTCGCATCGACGGCCAGAACATCGCCAAGGTCACTCAGGACAGCCTGCGCAGTGCCATCGGCATGGTCACCCAGGACACCTCCCTGCTGCACCGCTCGATACGTGACAACATCGCCTACGGCCGCCCCGACGCCACCGAGGCGCAGATCCACCGCGCCGCGGTCAATGCCCAGGCCGACGGCTTCATCAGCCAGTTGAGCGACCGCCAGGGCCATAGCGGCTATGACACCCTGGTGGGCGAGCGTGGTATCAAGCTCTCCGGTGGTCAGCGTCAACGCATCGCCATCGCTCGGGTGATGTTGAAGAACGCCCCGATTCTGTTACTCGACGAGGCTACCAGCGCGCTCGACTCGGAAGTCGAAGTCGCCATTCAGGAAAGCCTCAATGAAATGATGCAGGGCAAGACCGTGATCGCGATCGCCCACCGGCTATCAACCATCGCGGCCATGGACCGGCTGATCGTCATGGACGAAGGGCGCATAATCGAACAAGGCACCCACAGCGAGCTGCTCGGCAAAAACGGCACCTATGCCAGGCTGTGGCAACACCAGAGCGGCGGCTTCCTCGGTGAGGATCAGGGTGTTGCCGAGGCCGTGGAGTAACCCGTGCTAGCCCTTCGGCGGCTTGGCCGGCCCCTGGGGATCCACCTGCGGGTCGTCCAGGTCCGGGGAGTCGGGGTCGAAGCCCAGGTCTTGCTTGCGTGTCGCGTGCTCGGACGAGTGCGGCCCCTTGTCTCGGGCCGTTCGCTGCGCCGTTGAATCATGCGCGGTGCCGGTCGAGCCGTCCGGGCGATGGGCATCGTTGTCGCGTTCTTGCTCGCCGTGGGTGGCAGACCCTTTGGGTTGATTAGTCATCACGCCTCCTGTCTGTTGTGCGTCAACCAGGCATCGGTTGGCATAACAGAGGAAGCCCCAAGTGAGGATAAAGTTCAGCGCAGCTTCGCGAGCCTGGATGGATGGCTCACAGACCTGACAACGCCTGGCGCAGGTTGACCTCCGGTGGCGCCACATCGTCGAGGGTCAACTGGCCTTCGAGCTCATCCAGGTGCGCAATCATATGGTTCACGGCAGCCTGGTTATCACCCTCGCGCAACGCGTCGATGATTGCCTGATGCTCGCAAGAGGCGCAGGGCGGGCTGTCGCCACGCTGGTACAGCGCGACGATCAATGAACTGCGCACCATCAGATTACCAAGTATCTCCGCCAGCACTCGGTTGCCACACACCTCCCCCAGCAACAGGTGAAACTCGCAGAGCACGCGAACGATGAGCCGGCGATCAGTGCCGGCTGTTACTGTGCATTCGTCGCGCATGTGCTGGTCGATACGCTTGCGATGCTCCGCGACATGTGCAGAGGAAATTCCTTCGACGATCGCCCGCTCCACTGCCCGGCGTGCGGCAAAGATCTCCCGCGCCTCACGCGCGCTGGGCTGGGCTACGGTGGCGCCACGATTGCGCTCGATGTCGACGATACGATCCATGGCCAGGCGCTGCAGCGCCGCCTGCACGTGGTTGCGGTTGGCCTGCAAGGCTTCGACGATATGCGCTTCGACCAGGCGCACGCCAGGGCGCAGGCGGTGCTGGGCGATGGCCGTGGACAGCACCTCGGCGATACGCTGGACTTCCTGCTGCTTGCTGCTGACCACCTTGCTTTTCATCACCACCTCAAGACCCTCAACGCATGGGGCAGGCATTATCCGCCGGGCCCGTGCAGTGCGGCAATCGGTGCGATGCCCGAAGCGCCCCGAGAGACTACATCCTTGAGGGTGGTTTCCTACAAAAATTCGGATCAGAAGGCTACTGAGCTGCATTGCTCGACTGTCGCTGCGACCTTTCCCCGCTTGAGCACCATCAGCCGCGCCGGCAGATCGAGAATGATATCACTGACCGCACGGGTGTTAAGCAGCACCAGGTCCGCATCCTTGCCCACTGCCAGGCCGTAATTGCTCAAGCCCAGGGCTTTCGCCGGGCTGGTGGTGAGCATGGCGAGGACCGTGGCTTGGTCATCCGCCCCGCCCAGATGGCAGGCCGGCAGCGCCAGTTGCGCGATGTTGAGCAGGTCGCCCGTGCCATAAGGGGTGAACGCATTGCGGATGTTGTTGGTAGCCAGGCAAACGTTGACGCCGGCATCTCGCAGTGCCCGCACAGGGGTCAAGGTGCGCCGCACATTGTGGCTGTCGCCACGGGCACCCAGGTGCAGGTCGGTGGCAGGTAGGCACATCACGCTGATATCCGCCTTGCGCAGCAACTCGATGATCGGCGCCTGCCGCTCGGGGGCGACGGCCGCCAGGCTGGTGAGGTGACCGACGCAGACGCGCCCTTGATAACCCTCCGCGAGGGTCTTGCGGGCCACGTATTCGATGGTCATGTGCTCGGCGTCATCGGCAAAATCCTGGTGGAGATCGATGGGCTTGCCATAGCGTTTGGCCAGGTCGAAAACGAAGTCGATGTGCTCGATGGGGCAACTGTCGTTGTAGGGGATGCCGCCAACGACATCGGCGCCCTTTTCCATGGCTTCGGTCATCATGGCCTTCATTCCTGGCAGTTTCAGGATCCCTTCCTGAGGAAAAGCGACCACCTGGATATCAATGAAATCACGGTACTTTTCTCGCAGTTCCAGCACCACATCCAGGCCGGTGAACCCCTGTGACGGATCGAACTCGGCGTGGGCACGGACATGGGTGCTGCCTGCCTGCACCAACGCGCGCAGCACCTGGGTAGAACGCGCCAGGATGTCGTCTCGGGTCAGCGTCGGCTTGAGTGCCGCCGTCACCGCGATGGCTTCTTTCAAGGTGCCCGAGCGGTTGGCGCGACGCTGCATGACGTTGGCTTTTTCCAGATGCAAATGGCCTTCGACGAACCCGGGAATCAGCACATTGCCGTTGCCCTGGACCTCCTGCTTTGCACCTGCAACGAGGGCGGGGCCGACCGCTACGATCTTGCCGTCCTGCACACCGACATCCACCAACGGTTGCGCATCATCGATGCGTACGTTTCGAAAAATCATATCCATGCGCTTGAGTCCTCCGGCGGTCGGGCGCGGTCAGGCGCCGGACCGCTTGCATCGGGATTAGAAGGGTTTGGTCGGCAGGTACTTGCCGTCCAGGGTGATCACCGCGCGCGAGCCGCCTTCCGGATCTTCGACCTTCTTGATGTCCAGCTTGAAGTTGATGGCGCTGATGATGCCGTCACCGAACTTCTCGTGAACCAGGGCCTTGAGGGTGGTGCCGTAGACCTGCAGCATCTCGTAGAAGCGGTAAATCGTAGGGTCGGTCGGCACACCGTTTTCCATGCAGCCGCGTACCGGTACGGTTTGCAGCAGGGCAATGCCATCGACGTCGAGGCCGAGTTTTTCGCCGACGACCTGGGCGGCGCCGGCAGGCAGCGGGTGCTGGCCCAGCAGCGCGGCGGTCACGAAGGCTTCGGACAAGCCAGTACCGTCAGTGATCTGGGCGTAAGACAGGTCTTTGCGTGCCTTGGCCATGAGGATGACTTCGGTCAGGGCCTGACGAACGCTCTGAGTGGCTTGGGACTGGATCATGGGGTTATCTCCTTGGGTGAAAAATAGGTTCAAGCAGCGTGCTTGGGTTGATGGGAAACAGCCTGTACCTGCGGGTTGTCCGCGAGGCTGACGAATGTGCCGGTGCTGCCATCGAAGGCGTCGATACGGCCGCTCTCGATGTCGTAAATCCACCCGTGCAGAGTGACCCGGCCCTCTTCCAGGGCGAGGCGTACGGACGGGTGGGTCTGGATATTGGCCAATTGGGCAATGACGTTCTCACGCACCATGGCCTCGACCTTGCTGTGCCGGTCCTGATGCTGACGGGCTTCGTTCACCACCCGGGCGGAGTCGGCGTAGCGCAGCCAACCGGCCACGGCGGGCATGTGGTCCAGGCACTTGCAGGTGGCGATGGCGGTCATGGCGCCGCAGTCGGAGTGGCCGCAGATCACGATATCCGCGACTTGCAGTGCGGCGACGGCGTACTCGACCGAGGCGGATACGCCACCTGGCTCAGGGCCGTAGGACGGCACGATGTTGCCGGCATTGCGGATGACAAACAGGTCGCCCGGTTCGCGTTGGGTCACCAGCTCCGGCACCAGCCGGCTGTCGGAGCAAGAGATGAACAGCGCCCTCGGGCTCTGCTGCGTGGCAAGTTCCTTGAACAGCTTGACTCGCTCGGGGAAGGCGTCTTTCTGGAACTTCAAGAATCCGTCGATGATGGCTTTCATGGCTGCTACCTCTGTCTGGCCGTTGTTGAAGCAAAGGTTACGGACCTGCTTACATAAGGTAAAAGTCTCATTTATTATCATATGCATCAGATAATCTTATGTGAGTAGCCATGCTTGCCCGACACATCCAGTACTTCCTCGCGGTAGCGGAGCATCACAGCTTCACCCGGGCCGCAGCGGCCTTGCATGTCTCCCAGCCCGCACTGTCGCAGCAGGTCAAACAGCTGGAGGAAAGCCTCGGCGCTCAGTTATTTGATCGATCAGGCCGCACGACCCGCCTGACCGATGCAGGTGAGGTTTATCTGCGATACGCGCGCCGTGCCTCCCAAGAACTTCAGGAGGCCCAGCGCGCCATTCATGATGTGCGCGACCTCAGCCGAGGGTCGCTGCGGGTGGCGGTGACGCCGACCTTCACCAGCTATCTGATCGGCCCACTGGTCGAGGCGTTCTACTGTCGGTATCCAGGCATCACCCTGAACGTACGAGAAATCTCCCAGGAACGCATGGAGGCGCTTTTGCTGGCCGATGAGCTGGATGTTGGTATCGCGTTCGAGCAGGCGCATGCTCAGGACATCGATGCGGTCCCGCTGCTGGTGGAAACCCTTGCCTTGGTGGTCAGCCGTACACACCCCTTGGCAGAGAACCAGTCCGTCGGGCTGCAAACCCTCAGCGCGCAAGCGCTGGTGTTGCTCAACGGGGAGTTTGCTACCCGTGAACAGATCGACCGCTATTGCCGTCAGCACGACATTCATCCCCAGGTTCGGATGGAGGCCAACACCATCAGTGCCGTGCTGGAAATCGTGCGCAGGGTGAAACTGTCCACGCTGTTGCCCGCTGCAGTCGCCCTGGCTCATGACGACCTGATTGCCATTGCGCTCGATCCGGCTCGCCTACAGCGCACCGCGGTGCTGATGCGGCGCAAGGGTGCTTATCAGAGTGCCGCCGTTCGGGTTTTCATCGAGTTGGTCAAGGAAGTGGCTGCGCGGCTGGAGAAGTATTAGAGGAATGCGGCGAGATCACGCCGTACGCTGGTTTGGTACAGGACCTAGACGAATAATCGTTAAAGGCTTGCATCATCTTCTGCCAAGTCGATAAATCGGCGGAATCAAAGTTTCGATTCGCAGCGACTCAACGGTGATGTCCAAGGGCATGCCGAACCCAGGCGCCACCGAGCCTGTTGCAAATGTGGGCATGGGTAGCGTCGCACGCCGTGCTGTCGGAGTTCGCTCAGAGCATGATGGGAACCGTTCAACCCGTCTACCCTGCCTGTCAGCCAAAGGTGTAAACCTTGAAAAACTAACACCTGATCCCTTGGAAGCACTGTGCATGTCTATCGACTTCAGACCCGCTCAAGCCTCGGACGCGCACGATATTGCGCGCTTCTTTCAACTGACTTCGGAGGGCATGGCCGATTACATATGGAGCAAACTTGCCGCACCTGGAGAAGCACTACTGAGTGTCGGTGCTTCTCGCTATGCCAGGGACCAGGGTGACTTTTCTTACAAGAACTGCCTTATGGCCACCGTTGAAGGACGCGTCATCGGCATGATGCATAGCTATGCCTTGCGTGAGATGCCCGACAGGCCTGTTGAGACAGACCCGGTCCTGGCGCCTTACTCCGACATGGAAATCCCCGATACGTTATACATATCCAGCCTGGCCCTGGATGAGGCCTGGCGCAGCCAGGGCTTGGGTGCCTTGTTTCTTGGCCACGCCCAGCAACGCGCTGAAAACTCTGGGCTCAATGGGCTATGCCTGATCGATTATGCAGAAAACCACGGTGCGCGCCATTTCTACGAACGTCACGGTTTTCAAATTGTAAAAGCTTGCCAGATTGTTCCGCACCCGATGCTGGGCGTAACCGGTGAAGCCTATTTGATGTATCGCCCTAACCACAACGTGCTCGAGAAAAAACCATGAACAAGAAACTGACCGTGTTCCGCGAACTGGAAATCCAACCGGTTCGCGACCTTCCCTTTTTTGAAGAGATCTTGCAAGGCACCCCTCACACGCTGACGTCCAAGTACTATCACGATGAACAGCAAGGTCGTATTTCCGGGGAATGGGAAGCCAGCACTGGAACGTGGCGCATCGACTACAAGGTTTGGGAGTTCTGCCATGTCCTGAGGGGACGCTGCGTCATCGAGCTCGAGGGTTGCGCCCCAACCACACTGGCCGCTGGCGACACGTTCATTATTGAGCCGGGAGCCAAGGGCAAATGGACCGTGCTGGAAGACATGAAAAAGAACTTCGTGATTCTCTTGCCTGCCAATTAAGCACAGGGGCGCGGTTCATCGAGCGTAGTTCAAGGGTAGTTTGCATGTAACCGGCGCCTGATATATGCCGCTCGATATAGTCTTACGGTCGTTTCTGGTCAGAGGAGTTCGGCTGCTATCGACCCATCGCGGTCAGTGAGGGCAGCAGTGAGCATTGTGGAATGCGGACTTGTCCCGCGATGATGCCGGCCACAAACATAGACATATCAGGCACGAGCTATGCCCGTGTTCGTGGGTCAAGCCCGCTGCTGCTGCGATCGCATTTAGATCGAAGCCAGAAGCTCGCATTGTTGCTTATGGCAGACGCTCAAGCCCGCACTGATACTTGGCACCTTCAATGCTTGCTTCAAACGCCTCGAGCCCAGCATATATCTGTTGCAGCCCAGTGATTTGCCCCAGCACTTCGCGTTTCTTGTCGGCAATGGCCTTGACCGCCAACTCCGACGGCAAATCAGCACCCTGATGCCTCAGCAGAATCGCCTGCAGCTCCTTCAGTTTGAAACCCAACTGCTGAGCACATTTGATGAACATCAGCAGCTCGACACTCTGCTGGTTGTAAACGCGGTACTGCCCCTGGCGCTCGGGCGGAGGCAGCAGGCCAATCGCTTCATAGTGGCGGATGGTCTTGACCGTGGTGCCCGACAGTTGGGCGGCTTTGCCGATGTACATGAACGTCCTTTTCATAAGGGGCGGCGCATCATTGCATGGCGCCATCGGTTCGGGAACCCCATAGGCGCAGGTCAGCCGGCGATGCCTCGTGCCTGTTCGAGCCAGGCTCCGCGCCGCCGCGCGCTGGAGCCGAGCAGTGGCCCGAACATCAGAGTACGCAGCGGTCTGATACCGCAGAACTGCAACGTGGTCTTGCGCACCTGGTGAAGCCCAGGCATGCGATACACCCAGCGGTAGTACCACGGCGGTGTATCCATCGTCACCAGCAGATGCGCCGTTCGCCCCTTGAGCAGTTGCTCGGGAAAAGCCTTCCCTGCCCTATATCGGAACGCGAAACCGGGCAGGAACACGCGGTCGAAAAAGCCTTTCATCAAGGCAGGGATACCGCCCCACCAAATGGGGTAGATAAAGGCTAGGTGCTCGGCCCAGGTAATGTCGGCCTGGGCCCTGAGCAGGTCGGGTTCCAGTGGCTGCGCTTGCCGGTAGCCGCTACGCAGCACCGGGTCGAAGCTCAAGGCATCAAGCCGTAACACCCTTACATCATGGCCGGCACTTCTGGCCGCCTCGACATAACTCTCGGTCAGCGCTGCGCAGAAACTTTCGCCTGACGGGTGCCCCAGCACCACGAGTACTCGTTTGCTCATCATCACTTCATCCTGAACATGAAACGTGCAGGGTAAAGCCTGACCCTAACGGGAGAGTCAACTGCTCAGGCTGCTCTAGGGCCGTTGCAGTGCACCCGCAATCGCCTCATCACCTAGCAGACCAACTGTCACCTCGATCCCAGCCTGCCGAAGGATTTCGATACCGGCTCCAGCATTTCGCGGGTCGGGATCGAGCATTGCGACATGTACGCGCGAAACGCCAGCGCTCACCAAGGCCAACGCACATGAAGGTGTGCGGCCTGCGAACGAACACGGTTCCAAAGTCACGTAAGCGGTCAGCTCGGCAAGACCTCTTTCCAGAAGCGAAAGCGCCATCGCCTCCGCGTGGTGACTTCCAGGCGGCTGAGTGAATCCGAAGGTCACGACGCGCCCTTCGCGGACAATCACGCAGCCCACCGGAGGGTTCGGCAGGCACGCCGGCAGGGCACTCCTACCATGGGCTAGCGCTTGGCTCATGAATGCCTTGTCGCTGTCGTCGAACTTGCTTTGATCAAGAGCAAGCGGCATACCGGACAGTGCCGCCCGAATGAATGGCGCCTTTTTTTCTAGATACTCAGCCATCCCACCCGTATTGCTCGACTCCATAGAGTTCATCGCCGAAGGCCGAGGCAATGCGCGGCTTGTCTGCCAGAAAACGCAAGGGCCATGCTGAGTCGTAGGAAACGATTTTGCTAGTCAGTGCCATGTCCAATCCTTGGCGGCAAACACGAAGGGCGCCGGATTATCCCTCTAGCCGGGAGCAACCTCAATGATTGATGGTGTAGCTGTAGTGGCCCTCAGCAGCCCATAGTGGGTCCTGTTCCAGCTTCTGATTACCAAGGTAGTCATCATTGTCGCCGTAGAACGACACCCAGGTATTGAACTCAAGCCAGGTGTTGCCGATGGGATGGCCGAAGGCAAGTTCCGGCTTGAGCACCCAACGATTAGAACCGATGTTGATAATGCGGTCCTTGTCGTAGTCGCCAGTGGGCGCCGTCACCCACAGGGCACCACTGAGGAAGGTTTCGGGTGTCCATTGGGCAAACTCTTCCTGACTTAAAGCAGGTGCACCGAACAGGTTGTGAACCACTACGATCTGCGTGTCACCCATGCCGCCATTCTTCTTTGTCCCATCGAAAAGCCGACCATTGTCGAAGGAAGCTTCGACGTCGGCATCGGGGCTGGATCACCTGAATCCCTGAGGTCCTGCCGGCTATGTCCATCGTACGCGCGTAACGCAGCAGTACAGGTCGGCGTCAAGCGACAAGCCATCCAGCGGCAAAGCGGTATCGATTGGGGTGTTGGTATCGATCCGGTTGTAGTAGCCAAAAATCATGTTCAGGTCTTTTGGCAGGTTCTGCCAGTCTCTGGCATTGTCCGCTTGTACGTTGGCGCATGACGCAATCACGCCGAGACCTAACAGCGTGGGTAGACTCCAACGCAAACGCTCAGGGGTAAATGTCATAACCCAGCCGCACAGGTCCATCACGAGGGTGAACTGACCCAACGCGCTGTAGACAGGTCAGTCAATGCATTGGCTGGTTCAAGCGTAGACGCATTCCACACACTGCAAAGCCTGCAACGATCCCACCGCCAGCTTCAGGTCGGAAGCGGTCATTTGTGCCGGTGCCGTTGGCCCAAAAATCCTGCTGGCATTGAGTCAGAGTCCGTTCACTTATCGAGAAATTCCATCACGATACTGGCGAACCGTTGCGGCTGGTCAAACATGATGAAGTGAAAACCACCGTCAACACGCGTGTGATGAACTTCAGGTGTATTAGCGTAGGCCTGACGGTACATCGCATCGACAGTGGATGCAGGCACGCCGTACAGTTCGTCATAGGCATACACGACTTCGACCGGCACCCTGATGCGGCTGAGCTCAGGACGTAGGTCGGTGACCATCAATTCATACACGGCATCCGCCACTGTCTTGCGATCGGAGCTGATTCCCGCTGCGGCCAAGTCGTCCCTGACTGCTTCGGTTTTGACGAGACGGGCGATGGTGGCCTGTTGCATGGCCGCGGCCTGCTCCGGCGATGCCGACAGCAGCGAGTCACGCATTGCAGCGGCGTGCGGTGCAGCGGTTTCGCTGGTCGCCGAAGGGGTCAGCAGCAACGTATAGAAGGGCAATGCATCGATGATCATCGTCTTCAAGGGTACATTCAACAATCAAATTGGTGTGAATCACATTGTGAGGACTTTTCTTTCACTCAATTTTCACGCCATCACAGGGAAACTTAAGCTATCCCTACGTGATAGACCTTGCCCGCCTAGCAGCGGGCTTTCTTTTGCCCGCCAATCGGCCGCCTTGGCTGCCTCCCTCCCGAGAATCATCAGCGCATCTTGGCAGGCGATCGTCCTTCGGTGTCGCTCAGTTTCAGCGCGGTAGCCCGCATTACCGATTCCAGGCCCTGCTCAAGTGCTTCAGCGTCCGTGTGCGAGGCGCGTGTGTAGACCTCATAGCTGATCTGGTTTTTTTGATTGAGCCAGCGCAAGTGAGTCATGCGTATCTCCCCTCTGGTAACCGTCCTCCTCTTCACCAATGGGTGGTGCGGGTCACTTTGGTTGGCGAAGTCATCGTCAAACACCCGGACCCGCTGAGTCAGTGCAGCCGCGTAGTCGTATTCATAGGTGACAACATGGGCTGCGCCGCAGGCATAGACCGACATGACGCCATTGAGACCTCCGTCCTTGCGTTCGACACCGGCGGGCGCCTCGGTGGCAAGCTTGCAATAGAGCTGCTCGATAGCCGCCCTGGAAGGCGACGCGAAGGTGGGCGTCTGGCTGAAAATCCCGCCCATCCCCTTGGCGCTTTCTACGCTTGCGGTGGTCTGCTCCAGGCTTGAGAAACTGGCTGTAGGCGGCGGGCGGACGGACGTTTCATTCTGACGAGGAATATCTGCCTGGCTCAGTATCTCCAGATCGGCCTGCGCTGGGGCCGCAGCGAGCGACAGCAGCGCAACAAGACTACTCAGTAGCAGTTGTGAAAAAGTGATAGGCAATTCAGGAAGCGTCTTCTCATGGGTCCCTCCCGAAAGAGCAGCAGCGGTCGAGGCCTTGCAGCGGCCACTCCACCTTAGACGATTGTACGTCGCTGTTTTTCAGGCACGACCCGAAATGCCACCGGCTTCGCCGGTGTTCGCGGCTTAAGCCGCTTGTGTCTTGAAGAGGGATTAGAATCTGGAGTGAGAGCGGTGAATGACAAGCTGAGTGCCGCAGGTGCCATGAGCACGAGTGGGAGCA
>NZ_JBVJLI010000021.1:0-80944 GCF_055584805.1 Pseudomonas sp. NPDC090752
GCTCTACGAGATAGATATGCGTGGCCGTAAGTCGAAGCCTTGAAAGTGTCCACCATGTCCTGGCACAGGTGTCACCCTTGTATTCAGTCCCTACATCCAGAAAAGAGACGGGCGCTCCTACCACTGCTGCAGCCCTCATCGCACAGGGCTTTGCGGCATTTCTCCTCGTGACAATCGGCGTGACAAATGCCGATGTCACCAGCAACAGCGCTGTAGATGATGGTGCCGCAGACCAGGGAATGGATTGCACCTGACTGACAGTCAGGCATGCCCCGGTCATCGCAGTGCTGCTTGCTCCTGGCTCAGGATCTCGCGGCACTGGTCTCGTCAGCCAATGCAGCCTCCACCCGCCCACCGGTAACGGTGTTCAGGAGGCCAGATCATGAGATGCCCTTGCTCCCGGTCGTAAGGAGCCGCCAGTCCCGCGTTAGTGGACACCCTCACAGGTCGCAGGGGCCTTGATCCCTGATAACACTCAGCATTCTTGGCGGGATGACGTGAGGGAGAGATCGGTAATTTATGGAGGACGGCAATGCAACTGCGCGAAGTACAAGGGCCACCACGCCCCTTGTTGGAACAGCGGATTACGCCCTTACCCTACCCGGTCGCGGCGCTGGGCGATCTTTTGGGCCCGGCCGTGGAGCGTATGGCCGATGTGATCGGCGTGCCCTGCGCCATGGCCGCGCAATCTGTTCTGGCCACAGCAGCGCTGGCGAGCCAGGCGCACGCCAATGTTCATCTCGACGGCCGAATCTATCCGTTGTCGCTGTACTTGCTGACGGTGGCTTGCTCGGGCGATCGCAAAAGCGCGGTGGACCATATTGCGCTGCAGGCCGTACGCGACTGGGAAAGACAGCAGTGGATCGCCTATGGCGAACAGCTCAAGGCGCACCGAGCTGCAATGAGCCTCACCGCGAAGTCACCGACCTCGAAAAAGTCAGCACAGCTAGCGCTGGACGCCCAACCTGAACCTGTCCAACCAAGACTGCTCACTGCTGAGCCGACCATTGAGGGCCTGGTCAAAAGTCTGTGCCACGGCTTGCCCAGCATGGGGCTATTCAGCGACGAAGGCGGTCAGTTTTTGGGCGGCAGCACCATGAGCAAGGACAACATGATTAAGGCGATCACTCACTTGTCGACGCTTTGGGACGGTAGCCCTATTGATCGGTCGCGCGCGATGAATGGAGAAAGTCTGCGTGCCTATGATCGCCGCCTCAGCATGCACTTGATGCTTCAACCCCGCCTGGCAGACCGCTTGCTGCAGGACGCTGATATCAAAGACCAAGGCATCCTGGGACGCTGTCTGATCAGTTGGCCGGAGCGTCTGGTTGGACAACGGCTGTACAAAGCCATCGACCTGACCCGAGATCCAAAGGTGCACCTGTACCAGCAGCGCATTGCCGCGCTGATGCAGAAGCCTTGGTCACGGCATACAGATGGTGGCCTCACACCTGCGGTCATAGAGTTGAGCTCCAGCGCCCGTGAAGCATGGATTGCCATTCACGACACCATCGAATGCGAGTCTGGGGAGTTTGGCGAGCTGGTCAACGTCCAAGCTGCTGCGAGCAAAGCCGCCGCGAACGTACTACGCATGGCTGGTGTGATAGCGGTGGTTGAGGAATCGACTGTATTGGAAGACATGCACATTCAGCGCGCCTCCACGCTGATGGATTACTACCTGGCCGAGAACCAACGCCTGACTGAACAGGAACCACTGAATAAGCTTCGCGCAGAGGCTGATTGCCTGCTGCGCTGGTTGATAAAGAAGAACTGGCCACCGTTTCGCCTGCGCGACCTTACGCGCAACGGCCCCCGCTTTGCTCGTAAAAGCACGCGGCACACCTTCGAGTTATTGCTGCAACTGGTTGCCCATAACTGGCTGGACAATGACGGGGACATATTCGAGGTGCGCCATGTTCCGACTCAATGACGCCGTGCGCCGCTATCGAGCGCAACATCGCTCGCCGACCGAGCTACGGTGTGTCGCCGCCACTGCCACCACGTTGTCACCACGTGCCAATCCAGATGCGGCGGGGGTTGTCGCCAGTGTCGCCGCTGTCGCCGCTCCAACATCTGAGTCAATCGACCTCGCTCGGCTCATCGAGCAGTTGCAAGAAGAAGGGGCTTTGCTGCAACGCAGCGAAAATGCCCTCCTCATCCGCCCAGCACACTGGGGACAGTTGGAGACCATCGGCCTCCACTGGAAAGCCTTGCTGCTGCTCTTACAAACCAACGATCAAGGTGAAGACAATGGCGCTGGTCGGACGGCGTGACGGTCGCAACTTTGGCTACGGTCGCCAACTGAGCTACGCCGGTCGGCAGGCACTGGAAGATCTGTTTGCCGGCGGTCATTTCGCCACCGTCAAAGCACACAGCGATCGCTGGCAAGCCTTCGTGTGCTGGTGCCGGTCAGAGGATGGCCCCGGTTACAACGATGCGCGCCAGATTGATAGGCAGACGCTCCAAGGCTACGTCGCATATCTGCGCCAGCAGGTTCAGCAAGGCGAACTGTGCATCGCAACCGCGCAAAACCGCCTGAGCAGCGTTAACCGCACTATTGCTGCACTGCGCGGTGATCAGGACGTGAGAATTGCCAGCCCAAGCCAGGCGTTGGGGCAGCAGCGATCCACAATACGCATCCGTGCGCCGGATGGCCAAGACCAACAACAGGTGCAGCGATTGCTGCAGGCGTTGGTTGAACAAAAGCACGAACGGGTAGCCGCGATTGTCATGTTGGCCCGGACTACCGGAATGCGCCTGCGCGAAGCAATACTGGCGGACCTGCCACGCTTGCACCGCGAAGCCGAGTCCCTTGGTCAGATCAATATCCAGGACGGTACCAAAGGTGGCCGTTCGGGAGCATCCGCACCGCGATGGATCATAGCCAATGAAGCAGTGAAGGCGGCGCTGCAGCTTGCTCTTCTCGCGGCCCCGACTGGCAGCAGCAACTTGCTAGCACGAAACGAAAGCTACGCCGCGTTTCTGCATCAGACCGTGCATCCCACCCGCGAAACGCTGCATAAACAAGAGCTGAAGGGGTTTCATGAACTGCGAGCAGCTTACGCCTGCGAGCGCTACGAACAGTTCACCGGCCACGCTGCACCGGTCAATGGTGGCCACTGCTATCGCATTGATTCCGAACTGGACCGACACGCTCGCCTACAAATCAGCCTTGAGCTCGGACATAACCGGATCGATGTCGTTTCGGCCTACATTGGAGGTCGAGCGTGACCAAACCTTTCGATATGGCGCTACTTCTGAGCGGCGTACTGACTGGATCGAAGGTCACACAGCAACGCCACCTGCGGCAAGCCCAAATCATGCAAGCGGCCATTCAACAGCGATGGCAGCGGGATAATCCCTGGACTTGGCAGCTTAAGCATTTGCGCTGGTTTTTCTCTCAGCACCTGAAAGAGCACTCCGACTCCACCCGGTATTACTATGGACTCACCGCCCTATTGGTCTGGAAACGACTAGGGAGCGATCAGGAAATGCTGATCCAAAAGTGCAGTCGTTCATAGGCAACCTCCGGGCACGCGTGCCTGCCTTCAGCTGTTTCAACATGGAAATTCACTCGCTGATGAACCTGCTCGAAGAACACCGCCCAAATGACAGAAAGCCACCCAACCCAGTTGGTCGTGACAGGCCGAGAGTGACCAAACGCGGACAGTGGCGACTTTTCGGCACAAATCGGACGGCGACGGCCGTGTCGCAGACGTTGGGGGAGGATAGTCAGGCCTTGGTCTGCTCGACCATTTCCTAGGTATCATCGACCTCTAACCCCTAAATCGACCCTATCTCGTAGACACCTCCAAGCCTCATAATGACGCCCGCTATCAGGTGCCATGGGCAATCATGCGCTACCGAAAAATTCAAGATTTAAGAGGTCACTCAAATGCCCGAAAAGTGCGACGTCCTAAAAAAGGTTGCCGCGTGCTTTGCCTACGAGGCCGGCAGAGGTACGCCCTCATCAGTGAGCCGTCGATGGAAGACCTGCTACGACATTTTGCCAGACTATCCATGTGTGTCCCCGTGACTACAGCGCTTGGCTGGCCTAGCCGAAAAGCCAGCTATTTGATCAGCAGGATGGCTCGAAGCGGCAAGCTGGAGCGGCTCAAAAACTGAGCAAACCTACAAATGAAAACTCAAATTCCCTTGAATAGGATTCACAGTGAATAAGCAAAAACTAGCAGCAAAAATCTGGGAATCCGCCAACCAGATGCGTTCGAAAATCGAAGCAAATGAATACAAGGACTACATCCTCGGATTTATCTTCTACAAATATCTTTCGGATAAGCTCGAACGCTTTGCCCATAGCCAGGACTTGAGCATAGAAGATATTCAGAGTCTTTCGGAGGAAGATCAGGAAACGGTCGATTTTTTCAAGCGAAATCTTGGCTATTTCATTGCATATGAGCATCTGTTCTCCACCTGGCTAGAATTAGGTGGCGATTTTCAGGTGTCTAATGTGCGCGATGCACTATCCGCCTTCAACCGTCTGATTCATGCTGATCACAAGCGGCTATTCGACGGCATTTTCAAAACACTGGAAACCGGCCTGAGCAAGCTGGGCGACACGACAGCCAAGCAAACCAAAGCGATTAGCGAGTTGATTCAGCTAATCAAGGACATCCCGATGGATGGCCGCCAGGGCTACGATGTTCTAGGATTCATCTACGAATATTTAATTAGCATGTTTGCCGCCAACGCCGGCAAGAAAGCAGGCGAGTTTTACACACCGCATGAGGTGTCGGTCTTGATGTCGGAGATTATTGCCAACCATGTGAAGGGCAAGGACAAAATCGACATCTACGACTCTACCAGTGGCTCGGGCTCCTTGCTGCTCAACATCGGCAAGTCAATTGCCAAGTACATGGGTAGCGACGCCAATATCAAATACTTCGCCCAAGAGCTGAAAGAAAATACCTACAACTTGACCCGCATGAACCTCATTATGCGCGACATACTTCCATCCAACATCGTTACCCGTAATGGCGACACACTGGAGGACGACTGGCCGTTTTTTGACGACAGCGACCCCACCAACTCCTACAACCCACTCTATCTAGATGCCGTGGTCTCCAACCCACCCTACTCGCAAAAGTGGGATCCAGAGCACAAAGGCAGCGACCCCCGTTACGCTCGTTTTGGCTTGGCCCCTAAATCCAAAGCCGATTATGCCTTTTTGCTGCACGACCTCTACCACCTTAAGCCTGACGGCATCATGGCAATTATCCTGCCGCACGGTGTGTTATTCCGCGGGGGCGAAGACGGTGTCATCCGCAGAAATCTGATCGAAAACGACCACCTCGACACCATCATCGGCCTACCAGCCAACATCTTCTTTGGCACCGGTATCTCCACCATCATCTTGGTGCTCAAGCAAAAACGCACCAATAGCGACGTGCTGGTCGTAGATGCCTCCAAAGGCTTTGTCAAAGAAGGCAAAAGCAACAAACTGCGTGCCTGCGATATCAAGAAAATCAGCGATACCGTGATTGGCCGCCTTACTGTACCGGGCTACAGCCGCGTGGTCAGCAAACAGGAAATTCGAGACAAGGACTACAACCTAAATATCCCGCGATATGTCGACTCCTCCGAACCTGGCGAAAGCTGGGATCTTTATGCAGCCATGTTCGGCGGTATACCGCACAGCGAACTCGAGTCACTCGGCAGGTACTGGCATGCCTTACCCGGCCTGCGCGCGACTCTGTTTGAAGACAACGGCACACCGTACGCAACGCCCAAAGTGGACAACTTACTTCAAGCCATCCACACCCACGCCGAGGTGCAGCAATTTACTAAGCGCTTTACCAAAAACTTTGCTGATTTTCCTACTTATCTCAAAAAACTTTTGATCGAAAAAGTCAACACCCTGCAATTACCCCAGCAGGAGGCTCAAATTGGCAAAGAAATCTTCAACCGCTTAGGCCCACTGCCGCTAATAGATAAATACCAGGCCTACCAATTGCTGGCCGAGCAATGGCAGCAAATTGCGATGGATCTGGAAATCATCCAAACCGAAGGCTTTTCCGCCACCTGCGTGGTGGACCCTAACATCGTCACAAAGAAAAAAGATGGCAAAGACGTAGAAGTGCAAGACGGCTGGAAAGGTCGAATCATGCCCTTCGAGCTGGTACAAGCCACCTTCCTGAGCGCAGAGCTGGCCGACTTACACCAACAGGAAATCCGTCTGGCTGAAATCAGCGGTGCGATAGACGAAACTTTCGACAGCCTCGGTGACGAAGAAAAAAGCAGCGACGCCGTTAACGATTCCGGCGAAAAATTCGTTTCCGCCATCGTTACCAAAGAAGCCAAAGAGTTCAAGGCGGAGCAAGCGAAATCTTCCCCCTTTGCCGCTGACACCTATGAGGCAAAAATCATCCAGGCGGCTAATTTGCTAGCGCAAGAAAAAACACTCAAGACTAATGTCAAAAAACAATCCGAAGCATTGCACATGCTGACCAAATCTACCATCGAAGGCTTGAGCGATGCGCTAGTGCACGACCTGCTGGAACGCAAATGGATCCTTCCACTGCAAGAAGCACTGCAGCGCCTACCGGGCCAGCAGATGGATACCTTGAGCAGCAAGCTGCAAGCCTTGCTGGAAAAATACCGCATCACCTATGCAGACAACGCACTCGCCATCCGACAAAGCGAAGGCGAACTGGCACACATGCTAGGTGAACTGGAAGGTAATGAGTTTGACCTCAAAGGCTTAAGCGAACTGAAAACCTTGCTGATGGGTTATAATCATGAGCAGGAGTGAAGAAAGCAAGGTGCCGCGGGTTCGGTTCAGTGACTACGTTGAAGACTGGAAAGAAAAAACGGTCGGTGCCATTCTTTCCGAAGTTAAACGCAGCATTGTATTAGAAGACAATAAAGAATACGAATTAATCACAGTAAAACGTCGCAATGAGGGAATTGTTTCACGCGGCCATTTACTTGGCCGAAACATTTTGGTAAAGAACTATTCTCAGCTTAAAACTGGGGACTTTGTTATTTCCAAACGTCAGGTCGTGCATGGTGCAACAGGAATTGTGCCCATACACTTAAATAATGCAATTGCCTCCAACGAATACCTTGTTGCAACGGATAGCAACGATATATCCACGGAATTCCTAACAATATTATCCAGCCTACCAGGAATGAGACGAAAATTCTTCCTGAGCTCATACGGCGTGGATATCGAAAAACTATTCTTTGACGTCGCCGACTGGAAAAAACAAACCCTAACAATTCCGGATAAGACCGAGCAAGAGAAAATATCCCTATACTTCAAAGAGATGGACCAACTGATTCAGCTTATTCAGCACAAGTACGTTAAGCTGTTGACACTTAAACAGGCAATGCTGCAAAAAATGTTCCCGCGCGACGGCACCACTACGCCGGAAATTCGTTTTAAAGAATTCAAGGGGAAGTGGACTGAGCAACAAATGAAAAGCATCGTAGAAGTATGCTCTGGGCGAGATTACAAACATCTGCACCCTGGAAACATACCGGTATTTGGAACTGGTGGATACATGCTAAGCGTCGATAAAGCGCTATCATACGACAAGGATGCTATTGGGATCGGCCGAAAAGGAACGATAGACAAACCGTACTTGTTGAGATGCCCATTTTGGACTGTTGACACCCTATTTTATGCCTACCCTAAGAAAGATCACAATTTAGATTTCGTACACAGCATTTTCCAGAAAATTGACTGGAAAAAGTACGATGAATCAACTGGCGTGCCCAGCTTATCTAAAACGGCAATTAATGAAATTTACACTTATGTTCCAGGCCCCGAGGAGCAAAAGAAGATAGGACTCTACTTCAGCCGAGTTGACGATCTAATTTCCCGCCAAGCCACACAGCTGGAAAAACTAAAGCAAGTCAAAGCCGCCTGCCTTAGGGCAATGTTTGTTTAACTACTACAAGCCCTCCATGGAAAAACAGAACAAGGAATATCCGCATGAGCACCTTTGCTAAAGAAACCGACTTTGAAAAGGCCGTAACTCACGAGCTAAGCCAGCGCGGCTGGGAGTCAGAGGTGATCAAAAACCCGAGCGAGCAAGACTTGCTGGCCAACTGGGCGCGGATTTTGTTCGAGAACAATCGCGGCATTGACCGGCTGAACAATGTAGCTCTGACTGATGGCGAAATGCAGCAAATCATGGAGCAGATTAGCGCGCTTCGCACGCCGCTGAAACTGAACGGGCTAATTAACGGCAAAACCGTCGCCATCGTGCGCGATAATCCTGACGATATGCTGCACTTTGGCAAAGAAATCAGCCTGAAAATTTACGACCGGCACGAGATCGCTGCCGGGCAAAGCCGTTACCAGATTGTGCAGCAGCCTCGTTTTGCGCGCGGCTCGCCACTGCTGAACGACCGGCGCGGCGATATCTTACTGCTAATAAATGGCATGCCACTGATCCACTTGGAACTAAAGCGAAGCGGTGTACCGGTCAGCCAAGCCTATGGCCAAATACAGAAATATGCCCGCGAAGGAATGTTTACAGGGTTATTATCGCTGGTGCAGGTGTTTGTGGCGATGGAGCCGGAAGAGGCACTCTACTTTGCCAACCCGGGACCAGATGGCAGCTTTAACAAGGATTATGCCTTCCACTGGGCAGACTTTAACAACGAGCCGATCAACCATTGGAAGTCGTTCATCTCGGCCTTGCTATCCATCCCTATGGCGCACCAGCTGATTGGTTTTTACACCGTGGCAGATGAGTCTGACGGTGTGTTGAAAGTGATGCGTAGCTACCAGTACTACGCCGCACATTCCATTTCCGATAAGGTAGCCAAAACCGACTGGAAAAATCCCGATCGACTGGGCGGTTTTATCTGGCATACAACCGGCGCGGGCAAAACCATGACCAGCTTCAAGACCGCCCAGCTGATTGCCAATGCCAAGGATGCAGACAAGGTAGTGTTTCTGCTCGACCGCATCGAACTGGGCACCCAAACGCTGCTGGCTTACCGCGATTTTGCCGGCGATGGCACCGCGGTTCAGGCTACTGAAGATTCCGCCGTATTGGTAAGTACGCTGAAAAGCAACGACCCGGCCGCTACGCTGATTGTGACCTCCATCCAGAAAATGAGCCGCCTTAAAGAGGAAGAAGATGGCCTGAAAGCACATGATTTGGAAAAAATCCGCGCCAAGCGTATTGTGTTCATCATTGACGAATGCCACCGGTCAACCTTTGGCGATATGCTGATCGATATCAAGAAGAGTTTTAAAGGCGCGGTACTGTTTGGCTTTAGCGGCACCCCGATTCATAAGGAAAACACGCGTAAAAACAACACCACCGCCGATGTGTTTGGCAACGAATTACACCGCTACAGCATTGCAGATGGTATCCGCGATAAGAATGTGTTGGGTTTTGACCCTTATCAGGTCAAAACTTATCGCGATCGCGATCTACGCCAAGCAGTGGCGCTGGAAAAGGCCAAAGCGAAATCCGTGGCTGAGGCCTTGGCAAACCCGAGAAAGAAAGCTGTTTTCAACCGCTATATAAGCGATGTACCCATGGCAGGCTTTCGGGATAAAGCTGGTATTTACAAAAGAGGGATTGAAGATTACTTGCCCAACAGCCAGTATAGCCGAGATAAACACCGGCAAGCAGTTGTGCAGGACATTGCAGATAACTGGCTGACGCTAAGCCAAAACGGAAAATTCCACTCGATCTTTGCTACCCACAGCATCCGCGAGGCCGTTACTTATTACAGGCTGTGTAAAGCACAATGCCCGCAGTTGAAAATCACTTCGCTGTTTGACCCAAATATTGACAACGATGATGACGGTGCGGATGATCAAACTTTCAAAACTAACGGCCTAGTGGAGATCCTGGAGGATTACAACTCGGCCTATGGGCAAAGCTTTGACCTTGCCAGCCATGCGCGCTTCAAGAAAGACATTGCGTCAAGATTGGCGCATAAAAGACCCTACACTCGTATAGAGACAACCCCCGATCAGCAGCTAGACGTGTTGATCGTGGTAGACCAAATGCTGACGGGTTATGACTCCAAGTGGGTCAACACGCTGTATCTGGACAAGGTGTTGCGGTACGAAAACATCATCCAAGCTTTCTCTCGCACCAACCGCCTGTTTGGACCAGACAAACCGTTTGGAACAATACGCTACTACCGCAAGCCGCACACTATGCAGCGAAATGTGAATGACGCAGTAAAACTGTATTCCGGCGATAAGCCAATGGGCCTATTTGCCGATAAGCTGCCCGGAAATGTGTCGCGCCTGAACGCTTGCTTTGCCGAGATCCGCGCCATTTTTTCGGCAGCAGGGATTGTAGACTTCAGAACACTCCCCGAAGACCCAACTGAGCGAGCTACATTTGCTAAGCATTTTCAGACTTTCAGCGGCATTCTTGAGGCTGCTCGAATCCAGGGCTTCACTTGGGATAAAGCCGAGTTTCTGCATGAGGGGGCCTGCAACGTAATGCTCGAGGTGAGTCAGCAGCAATATTTCACGCTGCTACAGCGTTACAAAGAACTGGGAAGCAACGGCGGTGGTGGCGGAGGCGAAGAAGTGCCGTTTGAAATTGACAGCCACATATCAGAAATTGATACCGGAAAGATCGACGCCGACTATATGAATTCGCGTTTTGCAAAATACCTGAAGGTCTTGCAAAGCGACAATTCAGAAGCACGAGAATCCACTTTAATCGAGTTGCAACGCTCGTTCGCATCTCTCTCGCAAGAGGAACAGAGGTTTGCCGAGATATTTCTGCGCGACATTCAACGTGGTGATGTGGTAATTGATCCCACTCGAATCTTCCGCGACTATCTTACCGACTACCAAGCACAAGCAAAGGATCGAGAGATCGAAACAATTGTTAACCACTTAGGTGTAGACATTGTGAAACTTAATGCTTTAATGAACACCAGAATGACTGAAGCCAACCTAAACGAATACGGCCGCTTCGATGCACTACTGGGTTCAATCGACAAACAAAAAGCCAAAGCTTACTTCACGACACTAGAGGGACAAAACATCCCTGCATTCAAAGTAAATATTAAGTCAGCTGACCTGCTACGCAACTTCATCATTCAGGGTGGATTTGAGCTCGATTCGCCCAGTAAAAAGGTATGATTGGCAGCGGGAACGAGTCGCCAGTGATTGTAAAGCCCATCCATACCTGAAAGCGACCACCCGCCCCATAATAAATTATTAAGAATTTTTCCGCTTCTGGTGAAATCTACTGGTCAAATTGTGAATGGTACCTCCGCATGTGCTGACGAATGCAAGATAGGTGCATCTGAGACTCGAGAGCTTACTGTCGAGAAGTGTCGCGGCGACTCAAGTCTCAGCCCCTGCAAAAAATTGTGTATACGGCCACCACGATTCCAGATCGCCGCAGGCTGCTCGCACACTCAACTGACAGCGCCGATGCTCGTTCTAGTGCGCTCGTTTGGTCGCAATTGAGCGCGGCTCACCGCTCCAGAGCCCTCTAGGGAGCAGGTCACACCTCACGGATGGACACCACTGTTGCCGTTCGACAGTGAACTTATCGTCAGCTCACTGATCCTCGCCATCTACGACTGCTACAAAGAAACGAATGGCAAAGAGCTTGATTCCCTCGTACTTGCGAGACACTCACTTACTGCTTTTGGCCATTTTCTGCTTTTCATAACCGACATCTATGGGCTGGTCACAGCCAACCATGGTCACGAAATATGCTGGTCAGGTCGAATGCAAACTGGTGGTCAAGTGGAGTTAAGTATTCCAATTGGTATTCCAACTAAAAACAAAAATAAACATAAGTGCTATAAATCAATATCTTACTAAACGAATTCAAATTACCCCGGCCCACCAAATCCGAAAAAAAGAAGACGCCCTCGGGCGTCTTCTTTTGTGCCTGCAATCTACGCCATCTCACGCAATGCCCACCGTGCAGCGGGCATCACGATCAATCCAAGCCCTACCAGCTATAACTCACCTTAGCCGTAACCTCCCGCCCCGGGTTGTAGTAGTTAGCCGTCCCCGACCCCACCACATGCTGCTCATCAAACAAATTACTCACATTCAGCGCCAGGTCAGTCCCCTTGGCAATCCGATAATTCAGCGCCGCATCGAACAACGTAGTCCCATCACTCTTCTTGGTATTCGCCGCATCCATGTAGTAGGCCCCCACATACCGCGCCCCCAGCCCAACGCTCACGTCAGTCCCCGGCACGTCGTAGTAGCTCCACAACGAAGCCGTGTGCTTCGGCGCCGTCGTAAACTCATTCCCCTTGAGCGAAGCGCCACTGCGCAACGTCCCGCGCACCACCTCGGACTCCATGTAGGAATACGCCCCGATCAGGCTGATCTCCTGAGTCAGCTGCGCTTTAGCTTCCAGATCGAGACCCCGCACGCGCGACTCACCCACGGTCTGTTGCTCAATGATCCCACTCGGCAACACCACGGCGATGGTGACGTTCTCCTGGGTCAGGTCATACACCGCTGCCGAGAACAGTGCGTCCATGCCCATGGGCGAGTACTTCACGCCCACTTCGTACTGCTTGCCAGTCTGCGGTGTCACGCCAACCTGTGGCGGCGAAACCGACTCGACCATGCTCACATAGGTCGACACTTCATCGTTGACGATGTAGGTCAGTGCCGCGCGGTAGGAGGTTTCGGAGAAGTTGTCTTTCTCAGTCCGCGCAGCGCCGATGTATTCCTTGCTGGACAGGTCCATCGAGTCGTTACGCACGCCGGCGGTGGCGATCACGCGGTCGTAGAACGACAGGTTCTGCTGCAGGAAAACGGCCTTGGTGGTGGCGTCGTTCTTTTTGCGGGTGTAGGGCGTCGCGCCGCCTGGCACGCCGGTGAATACCGGGTTGGCGATGTCGATGGAGGGCGCCAGTCCGTAGACGGAGCTTTGTGTAGTGCTGGAATCCAGGTACTCCACACCCACCAGCGTGCTGCTGTCAATGTGCTCGAACTGGGCATCGTATTGCAGCATCAGGTTGCCGTTGAGCTGATCGGCGTCGCTGTCGGTCCCGAAGATGTAGCGTGGGATGGTGGTGCCGACGCGCGTCGGGCTGTCGCTCAAGTAGGCGTAGCCGAAATCGTCGGTCAGTTCGCTGTAACGCAGGTTGCTGCGCAGCACGAAGCCGTTGTCGAAGTCGTGGGTGATGTTGCCGCTGAGGCTGGTGCGTTCGACGTCGTGGAAGTTGTAGCTGGGCTCGCCGAAGAAGTCGCTGCGGTCGTATTCCTTGTCCAGCGGGTAACCGCCGCTGTTGGGGGAGCTGTTGGTCTTCAGGTAGTCGAGCACCATGGTGGCGGAGGTGTAGTCCGTTGGTGCCCAGGTCAGGCCGCCCATGATGAAGCGGTTGTCGTCCTGGGAGTGGTCGTACTCGCGGTCGCTGTTCTGCATCTTGGCGGTGAAGCGGCCGGCCAGGGTTTGCTCGTCGTTCAGGGCGTCGCCTACGTCGATGCCGGTCTCGGCGTGGTCGTAGGAGCCGTAGGTGACGTAGCCTTGGCCGAACTTTTCGAAGCGCGGTTGCTTGGTCACGAAGTTCACCGAGCCGCCTGGGTCAGCCGGGCCGAACAGGGTGGAGTTGGCGCCGCGCAGGATTTCGATGCGCTCGTAGGCGTACGGGTCTTCGCGCACGCCGCGCATGGAGCTGAGGGTCAGGCCGTCGCGGTAGGTGGTGGCCTGGAAGCCGCGGATCAGGAAGTAATCGTTGCGGTCGTCGGAGCCGTAGTAGTCGCTGACCACGCCGGGGGTGTATTGCAGGGCTTCTTCGGTGGTGCTGACGCTGCGCTGTTCCATTTCCTTGCGGGTCACCACAGACACCGACGCTGGGGTGTTGAGGATGCTGGTCGCGACCTTGCCGCCTACCCACAGCTCTTTGGCGACGACCGAGTTGATGTCATCGTCGGCGCTGGCCTTGACCTTGGCGTTGATGATGACCGGTGCCAGGCGATAGTCCTCGGTCGCACCCAGTTCGAGCGGGCCGGTAGACGTTGGCTGGGGGATCACCAGGTAGGCATTCGGGCCTTGCGGCTCAAGCTGCAGCTCGGTGCCCTGCAACAGCGACGACAGTGCAGCCGATGTCTCCATCGCGCCGTGTACGCCTTGGGTGGTGCGGTTGGCTACCTGCTGTGCATCGAAGGACAGGCTGACCCCCGCCTCGCGCGCAAAGCGGTCCAGCGCGGGCGCCAGCGGGCCGGCTGGGATGTTCCACTGCTTGAGCGGGTTGCTGCGATCCGCGGCCAGGGGTTGGGCAAGCGATGGCAAGGCGTAGCCGCTGACCATCAAACCAAAAATCGCAGCGTGCAGGGCACGATTCAAAGGATGGCGCGGTGAAACCGGGGTAGAACTCATTCTCTCGCTCCGTGGAGGGTGTCGGCGGACTGGCCTGTATTCCGGCCTTTTCTACAGGTCGAACGAGAATGAGAAAGCCCCTCATTTTTTTTCAGGTCATCGTGCGGTGCCGGCGTGTACATCAATGACCTGGCGCGGAAGCGATCGATTCAGCGTAACTTTGCTAGTGGCCAGATCCAGCATTTGAGGTTGTGAGTAGATCATCCAGCGCGTGCCGGTATAGTAGAGAAAATTAAAACCATTCGGCGCAGGGAGCGTACCGGTATCCCGTCCATAATCTTCGAACACCAGGCGAGACAGTATGGGTTTACCCAATTTTCTTATAGAGGCATTGACCCGCTCCTCGTGCGGGTGTTGATTGTGATACACCCTGATCATGTCGGACTTACCTGGCGTCTCCGTAATGATCAAAGCACACCCATTCATTGCTGCCGTGAACATGAAATCGTAGGCTGGATTGTGTATTGGAATGTCGACATACCCCGGCATCTGCATGCCCTGTATGAAGGGGCACCAGTAAGCATTGATAGGCATATCGCCATGTGTCACATTGCCAACGGGCGTTAAAATCACCTCATTGGCACTATCCACTTTCACCAGGTCAAATGAGCCTGCCTTTATGATATCCAGTGCGTGAGGCCGTGAATCGGCAAGGGCCCTCTTTTGAAAGTAGTAAACACTGTTTATTGCCATGCTGCCGATGTAGTTGACTGGATTGGTTTTGAATAAAATATTATGCCCGTCCACGGTAAAACCTCATCATGAATGCCCTATAGGTAAACCCTGATAAAACACTCAAGTGGACTGTTAAATTCCCATCAAGTTGAATTTCTACAGGGTCTTTGAGCGCTTTCATTCACCGAGTGGTTCTGCTGCAGGAGCGGCCGTCCCAGCAGCACCCCAACCACCGCCGCAAAGACCAGTGCCACAATGCCCGCCACCAGCAACACCGCCTCGAAGCCCCCGGCAAACGCGTCCCGCGCCAAGGGCGCAACCGCCTCACGTAGCCCCGGATCGAGCAACGACAGCGCGGCCTGCAAGTCACCGGCAGCCACACGCGTGGCCATCGCACCAACCTTGTCCAGGTGGTCCGGCGCCAACCCGGCCATGGCTTCACGCAACAAATGTCCGCTGCGCGCCGCAAGCACTCCGCCCAGCACACCAATCGCAATCACGATCGCCCCAAACCGCGTGGTCGTGCTCAACCCAGAAGCCATCCCGGTCCGCTCCCGCGGCACGCACGCCATGATGTTCTTCTGCGTATCGCCATTCAGCAGCCCGGCCCCCGCGCCCAGCACAACACTGGCCCAAGCGAAGGCGAGGTAACCGCCCTGCCCGACCGACCAGGCACAGAGCAGATTCCCCAACCCAACCAACACCAACCCCAAGGCAAACACTTGCGCCGGGCTCCAGTGCGCGGCCAGGCGGATACCCACGCGGGGCATCAGCAACATCGCCACGGCGAACGGCAACATCCCCGCCCCGGCCGCCAGCGCCGGCAGTTGCAAACCGTTTTGCAGGTACAGCGGCAGCAAGGTCATCATCACCTGCGCGCAGGCGGCATAGGCGAACATGCCCAGCAGCGCACCGATGAAACGCCCGCTGCGCATCAGGCGCAGGTCGATCATTGGTCGTGGCTGGCTGCGTTCGACCATGATGAAGAGGCTGAAGAGGAAGGCGCTGATCAGCAGTCGGCCGAGGGTATCGACGCTGGTCCAGCCGACCTGGTTGGCATCGATCATCGCCCAGATCAGGCAGCCCAGGCTGCCGGCGAAGGTCAGGCTGCCCAGGGGGTCGAGCCGGGCGGCGGCGCTGTCGCGGGATTCTTCGATGCTGCGCAGCACCATCAGGGCGAGCACGGCCACCAGCGGCAGGTTGATGTAGAAGATCCAGCGCCAGCCAAGGGTGCTGGCGATCAAACCGCCGAGTAGCGGCGCGAAGGTGATGGTCGCGCCCATGCAGGCGCCCCAGAAGGCCCACGCGCGCATGCGCGCTTGAGGCTCGTGGAAGCGGTGGCCGATGGCGGCCAGGGCTGAGGTCAGCAGCAGCGCGGCGCCGATGCCTTTGGCGGCTCGGGCCAAGTCGAGGAACAGCAGGCTCGGAGCGGCGCCGCAGGCCAGCGAGGCGGCGCCGAATACGGCCAAGCCAAGGAGCAGCATGCGACGACGGCCGAAGCGGTCGGCCAGGCTGCCGGCGGGCAGCAGGCAGGCAGCGAAGGCCAGCAGGTAGGCGCTGACCACCCATTCGATGTCGGCGAACGAGCCGGACAGATCGCGGGCGATGCTGGGCAGGCTGACGGCGACGATGTTGGTGTCGAGGATGATCAGGGCGCAGACCAGGGAGGCGGTCAGTAAGGTGTAGCGCGCAGAGGGCATGGTGAGGCTCCGGGAAGCATGGGCGGGTTACGTTAGGGTGCGCGTATGCCTGGTAAATCGCTGCGGACCGCTTTGCGGTCCATCGCAGGCAAGCCAGCTCCCACAGGTACAGCGGTGCTTCAAGGAGCGGCGCAATCCCTGTAGGAGCTGGCTTGCCTGCGATGGGCTGCAAAGCGGCCCCCGGACAATCTCACAGTCAGTCTTTGCCGCCGCAGCGCCAGCCTTGTAGTGTTGGTCCCACAATAACGCCGCTGGCACCCCACCTTGTTAGCATCAGCGGCCTGCGTCATTAGCTTGCAGGTAATACCGCATGGAAATCCGCCACTTCCGCTACTTCCTCTGCGTCGCCCGCCACGGCCATTTCACCCGGGCCGCCGAGCAGTTGGGTATCGCCCCGCCGACCCTCAGCCGGCAGATCCAGGACATGGAGCGCGAGCTGGGCGTGCGTTTGTTCGAGCGCAGCCAGCGCGAGGTGAACCTCACGGCGGCCGGCCAGGCGTTGCTGATCGAGGCGGAGCAGGCGGTGCGCCAGTTCGATGCGGCGCAGCGGGGGGCGCAGCGGGCCGGACGTGGCGAAAGCGGCACCCTTGAGCTGGGCTATGTGGCGTCTGCGGCGTACTCGGGCGTGCTGCAGCGCCAGGTCACCGGCTTCAGCGACGCGCACCCGGGGGTGCGGCTGAGCATCCGTGAGCTGCCCATGGCCGAGTTGCCGGGCATGGTCCGTGATGGGCTGCTCGACCTCGCCTATGTGCGCTCGCCCATGGAGATCCCCGAAGCGCTCGAAGCCATCGCCCTGCAGCAGGAAAACTTCGTCCTCGCCCTGCCCGCCAGCTCACGGATCAATGAGCTGGCGCAGATCCCTGCCGCGCGGCTGGCCGGGGAAACGTTCATTCTTCCGGAGCAGATTTCCGGCACGCTGGAGGTCGCTGCGCAGGGCGGCTTCGTGCCGCTGCTGGGGCCGCAGCCGGGTAGCCTGGTGGCGGTGATCACCCTGGTGTCGCTGGGCCAGGGCATCGCCGTGGTGCCCGAATCGGTGGTACGGCGCATCAGCTTGCCGCAGGTCAATTACCGGCCGCTTGCCGACTGCCAGGCCAGTTCCTGGCTAAGCCTGGTGCATCGGCGTTTCGAAAAGGCGCCGGCCGTGCTGCGTTACCTCGAAAGCGTGCGCTGAGCGCACTACACTCGGCGTTTCGGCCTGGAGGGTTGGACGTGCACAACGCATGAAGCGAAGGCGACGACACGGCGCGGTAGTCTGGCTGACCGGGCTTTCCGGGGCGGGCAAGTCGTCCCTGGCCACGGCCCTGGCGCTGCGCCTGCAGCGGTTGGGGCATGCCTGTTATGTGCTCGATGGCGATGCACTGCGCGACGGCCTGAACGCTGACTTGGGTTTCTCCCCCACCGACCGTCACGAAAACATCCGCCGCACCGGCGAGGTGGCAGCGCTGTTCGCCGACGCTGGGCTGGCCTCGATCAGCGAGCGCTGGTAGTTCAGCGCCTGGATCTGCTCGCCGAGGCGCTGGCTGTTGTCGCGGGCCTGCTCGACGCGCACCATCAGGGCGTCGATCTGGTTGAGCAGGCGCTCGGCTCGAACTGGCCGACCGATTTGAGCGCGGCCAATTGGCGGTTGTGGTTGAGTGCCTCGCGGCTGGCGCGCACCGCCGCCTGGGCGGCATTGAGCTGGGCCTGGTAGGCCGAGCAGTCGAAGCGTGCCAGGGTGCTGCCCTTCTTGAAATCCTCACCGTCGGCATAGGGCATCTCGACGATACGCCCGGCCAGTTCACTGGCCAGTACCGCCTGGTCGCGGGCGCGCAATACGCCGCGGGCGTTGTGCTCGGTGCCGGCCTGGCCCGCTGTCGGGGCGTCCAGCAACGGGTCGCCTGTCGCTTCACTGGCCAGCGCCAGCGGCAGGTGCAACACACTCAAGATCAGAGCCAGTCGAATCCTACGACACATCTTGCACACTCCCTTGCGAGCTGATGTGGCCGGAGTGTACGAAAAAAGTGATGGCACGGATATATCACGCTGATGAAGCCCACGACCGCCTTGAGATGACTGGAGGGATGGTGTGATTGAGAGTTCACGGTAATTGTCTCACCAGTGGTGAGACCTTTAAGCAAAGGGCACCCTTTCTCAGGTGCCCTCGCCTTTGCTACCCAGTAAACCCAATCACCCCAACGACCGCGCCCCCGCCACCTGCGCATGCCCACGCGAGGTGACAATCCCAAGGAAGGAAATCACGATCGCCAACCCCAGCGTCGCACTCACTTCCGCGCGATGCTCAGGCGTATACATCATCACCGCCAGCGCCCCGGCAATGAACAGGATCACCGCCCAGGTCAGCCACGGGAACAACCACATGCGGAACTTGAGCTCGGCATTCTCGCGCTCCAGACGACGGCGCATGCGCAACTGCGAGATGGCGATGACCAGGTACACCAGCAGCGCGATGGCGCCGGAGCTGGCCAGCAGAAACTCGAACACACCCTTGGGCGCAAAGTAGTTGAGGATGGCGATGGCTGCACCGATCAGGGTGCTGCCGAACACGGCGGCGCATGGCACGCCGACCTTGCTGGTCTTGTTGAGGAAGGCCGGGGCGTCGCCGCGCTTGGCCAGTGAATACATCATCCGCGAGGCGATGTAGATCGACGAGTTCATGCAGCTGGTCACCGCCACCAGCACCACCAGGTCGACCATGAAACCCGCATTGGGGATGTTCATGATTTCCAGCGCGCGCTGATACGAACCTACCACCGCCAGCTGCGGATCGTTCCACGGCACGATCGAGATGATCACGAAGATCGACAGGATGTAGAAGGTGCTGATGCGCCAGATCACCGAGCGCGTGGCCTTGGCGATGTTGCGCGACGGGTCGCTGGACTCCGAGGCGGCGATGGTCACCGCCTCTGTGCCGATGAAACTGAACATCACGGTGATGAAGGCACCGATCACCGCAGACCAGCCTTTCGGCGCGAAGCCGCCGTACTCGGCGATCAGCCCGTTCAGGCCGCTGACTTCGCGGTTCGGCAACCAGCCCATCAGCGCGGCGAAGCCCAAGCCGATGAAGCCAAGGATTGCCGTGACCTTGAGAATCGCGAACCAGAACTCGAACTCACCGTATTTGGCCACGCTGAACAGGTTGGTGCAGGCCAGCAGCAGCACTGAGGCCAGGGCGAAGATCCAGCTGTCCACCTGCGGGAACCAGGCGTTGAGCACATGCCCGGCGGCCAGTGCTTCGATCGGGATCACCAGCACCCAGAACCACCAGTACAGCCAGCCGATGGTGTAGCCAGCCCAGCGGCCGATGGCCTGGTCGGCATAGGTGGAAAACGAGCCGGTATCAGGGTGGGCCACGGCCATTTCGCCGAGCATGCGCATGACCAGCACCACCAGGGTGCCGGCGACGAAATACGAAATGATGGTGGCTGGCCCGGCCGCCGCGATGGCGTGCCCGGAGCCGACGAAAAGTCCGGCACCGATGATGCCCGCGATGGACAGCATCGTTACATGACGTGGCTTGAAACCTTGCGCAAGGTTGCCATCAGATCCCACGGTGTTCATTGATGTTGTTCTCTTTTTGCTGACACAAGGAAGGACGGGCAGGCGTAGGCGAAAATATCTCCTTTGAAATCAATAGGTCGACACCTTGTTTGTGCGCTGTTGTTAATGTTTGTCACGCGTCACAGTACAGGGAGCCAATGCGGTTCGGGGTTCATTTAAGCCTCGTGAGGCTGTGGGAAATTACACGAGAACGCCTCGGAACTGTTCGATCACGACAGCGCTTTTCCAGAAACGCCAGATGTCGTGAATGGCATATCCAAACGCGCCTGCTGGCCGTTTGGAGGTTTCGTTTTTCATCCGGATGTGCGCTGTACGGGCCGGCCTCTTCGCGGGCAAGCCCGCTCCCACAGGTACTGCACTGCTCTCAGGGGCAGTGGTATACCTGTGGGAGAGGGCTTGCCCGCGAAAGGGCCGGCACTGTCAAAAGCGATTTCCAGCGCCCACAAAAAAGCCCCGGTCTCCCGGGGCCTCTGTTGCCAAGGCGTCTGCCTACGCCTGCCCGGTACGCTCGAAGCGCCGGGCCAGCAACAGGTAAGCGAGGATCCCCAGCACGCCATGGGCGGCCACGAACCAGAGTGCGTTGTGGAACGAGCCGGTGCTGGCTACTACGTAGCCGATCACCAGCGGGGTGATGATGCCGGCGACGTTGCCGATGCCGTTGAACACGCCACCGCACAGGCCGACCATTTTCTTCGGCGCCACATCTGACAGCACCGCCCAGCCCACCGCCGCCAGGCCCTTGCCGAAGAAGGCCAAGGTCATCATGGCGATCACTGCCGCGTTGCTGTCGACGTAGTTGGCCAGCACCAGTGTGGTGGACAACGCCATGCCGATCACGAAGGGGGTCTTGCGCGCCCTGGACGGGTGCACGCCACGGCGGATCAACCAGTCGGAGACGAAGCCGCCGAGGATGCCGCCGGTGAAGCCGCAGATGGCCGGCAGCGCGGCTACCCAGCCGGCTTCCATGATGGTCATGCCACGGCCCTTGATCAGGTAGATCGGGAACCAGGTAATGAAGAAGTAGGTGAGCGCGGTGATGCAGTACTGGCCCAGGTACACCGCCCACAGGTTGCGACTGGTGAACAACTGCGCGATTTCGGCGCGGGTGGGCTTGCTCTTGGCCGTCTTGCGTTCCTGTTCCAGGTCGACCAACGCGCCGCCTTCGCGCATGTAGTCGAGCTCTTCGCGGCTCAGCCCCGGTGCGCTGTGCGGTTCGTGGTAAAGGCGGAACCACACCACGCTGAGCAGCAAGCCGAGCACGCCCATCCAGATGAACACTTGCTCCCAGCTCAGGGTGTGGGTCATCCACGCCATCAGCGGCGCGAACACCACCACCGCCATGTACTGCGCCGAATTGAACAGCGCCGAAGCAGTGCCGCGCTCGCGGGTCGGGAACCAGCAGCTGACGATGCGTGAGTTGGCCGGGAACGCCGGCGATTCCACTAGGCCGAGCATGAAGCGCATGGAAAACAGCGCCACCGCGGCCGACACGCCGGCCAGGCCCATCCAGCCCACCGTGCCCTGCAGCAGGGTGAACAGCGACCAGAGAATCAGGCTGATGCCATACACCCGGCGCGCGCCGAAGCGATCCAGCAGCCAGCCACCGGGTACTTGGCCGAGGGCATAGGCCCAGGCGAACGCGGAGAAGATCATGCCGAGCATGACCGGGTCCAGGCCGAGGTCGGCGAGCACCTGGGTGCCAGTGATCGACAGGGTGGCGCGGTCGGCGTAGTTGATGACCGTGATGACGAAAATCAGCGCCAGGATCATGAAGCGATGGCGGCCGATCCCGGCCACGGCCTGCGGAGCGGCGACGGCGGATTTGCTGTTCATGTGGACCCTCTTTGCTCCTCATGGGGAGCGATTGTTTTTGTGCAGAGAAGGTGTGGCCGTGGGGCCTAGTGTTGCTGGTCAGGGCCTCTTCGCGGGGCAAGCCCGCTCCCACAAACCGTGCAGAGGCCCTAAAGGTCGATCACCCGGTTCGGCGGCGCCTCGCCACGGAAACAGGCTGCCAGGTTGTCCACCACCATCTGGCCCATCTCCAGCCGGGTCTGCAGGGTGGCGCTGCCACGGTGCGGCTGCAGGCTGACCTGGTTGAGGTCAAGCAACGCTGGCGGCACATGGGGCTCATCAACGAACACATCCAGCCCGGCGCCGGCAATCCGCTGCTCGCGCAACGCCTCGACCAGGGCCTGCTCATCCACCAACTTGCCGCGCGCCACATTGATCAGGTAGCCCTGCGGCCCCAGCGCATCGAGCACCTCGGCGGTCACCAGCACCTGGCCGCCATCAGCCGCAGCGGCCACCACCAGTACATCCACCGAACGCGCCAGCGCTACCAGGTCGGCTTCGAAGCGGTAGCTGCAGCCGGGCTGTTCGCGCCGGCCGTTGTAGGCGATGCGCATGTCGAAGGCGGCAGCACGTCGGGCAATCGCCTTGCCGACTTGCCCAAGGCCCACGATACCCAGCGCGATACCGCTGACCTTGCGTGCCAACGGCAGGTTGACCGTGCCCCACAGGCCGTCGCGCACCAACCGCTCGCCCTCGCCCAGGCGGCGAAGGGTATTGAGGATCAGGCCCATGGCCATGTCGGCCACATCAGCCGTGAGCACACCTGGGGTGGTGGTTACATGGATACCTCGGCTGGCAGCGTGACGCAGGTCGACAGCGTCGGTGCCGATGCCGCTGATGGCGATGATTTCCAACGCAGGCAGCTGATCCATCAGGGCATTGCTCAGACCCTTGGCGCCACCGGTAACCACGCCACGTATGCGCGGGCCGACCTCGTCCAGCAGCTGTTGGGGGTTGTCGTGCTGGTATAGGCGGTGCACCCGGTAGGCACTGACCAGCTGCGCATCGATGGCCTCCGGGACGGGTTGAGTCAGCAACAGTTCGACGGTGTCATGGTTCATCGTTGGCATCCGGCAGTTCCTAGGTCGTGACTCGATGCTAGGCCTGCATTTGATACAGGTCTAATATAGATCCTGGATCGAATAATTCAGGAATTGAATCATGGAGCTGCACCAGTTGCGCTGCTTCGTGGCCGTCGCCGAAGAGCTGCATTTCGGCCGCGCCGCCACCCGCTTGCACATGACCCAGCCGCCACTGAGCCGGCAGATCCAGCTGCTGGAGCATTCGCTCGGGGTGCTGCTGCTCGAACGCAATAACCGCCAGGCACGACTCACCTTGGCCGGGCAGAGCTTTCTGGAGGATGCGCGGCGGGTACTGCAGATCGCCGAATCGGCCAGCCAGTCGGCGCGGCGCATAGCCCACGGCGAGGCCGGCCGGTTGACGCTGGGCTTCACTGCAGTAGGCGCCTACAGCATGATCCCGCGCTTGCTGGTGCATGCGGGGCAAACCGTGCCCGACATCGAGCTGGTGCTCAGCGAGCGCATTTCCGCCACTCAAGTGCATGACCTGGAAGCCGGGCTGATCGATGTCGGCCTGGTGCGTCAGGTTATGCCCAGCGCGCGCGTGGAATACCTGCCGATCCACCGCGAGCCCTTCGTCGCCGCCCTCCCCGCCGGTCATGCGCTGACGGCGCGCGAACGGCTCAGGCCGAGCGATTTCGATGGCCAGCCGTTCGTGATGTACAGCGCCAGCGAAGGGCGTTACTTCCACGACCGCATTGCCAACCTGTTTGCCCGGCACGAGGTGCAGCCGCGGTATCTGCATCAACTGGGGCAGACGCATTCGATTTTGGGGTTGGTGAATGTTGGGTTGGGCTGTGCGGTGGTGCCGGCTTCGGCGCAAGCGTTGCGGCTGGAACAGGTGGTGTTCAGGCCGCTGGTGGGGACGGACCAGCAGGCGGAGATCTTTTTGGCGTATTGCCGGGATAATCCCAATCCGGTATTGGGGGAATTCGTGGCGATGGCGCGGGCGTTTTTTGAAGCGGGGTGAGTCAGGGCCGACCCTTTCGCGGGCAAGCCCGCTCCCACAGGTTCTTTACAAGTCTTGAAACCTGTGTCTGACCTGTGGGAGCGGGCTTGCCCGCGAAGAGGCCCTTAGCTTCAGCGCACCAGGCAAGGCCGTTTGTTATCGAACGTCCACCCCGGAATCAAAAACTGCATCGCCACCCCATCATCCCGCGCCCCCAGCCCCATGTTGCGGTAGCACTCATGGGCCTTGGCCAGTTGATCTTCATCCAGCTCAACCCCCAGCCCGGGCCGCTGCGGCACGCGCACATGGCCATCAACGATGCGCAGCGGCTCGCGGGTCAGGCGCTGGCCGTCCTGCCAGATCCAGTGGGTGTCGATCGCGGTGATCTCACCCGGCGCCGCGGCTGCCACCTGGGTGAACATCGCCAGCGAGATGTCGAAGTGGTTGTTCGAATGCGAGCCCCAGGTCAGGCCCCAGTCGTTGCACATCTGCGCCACCCGCACCGAACCCTGCAGGGTCCAGAAATGCGGATCGGCCAGGGGGATGTCGACCGACTGCATCTGAATCGCATGACCCATCTGCCGCCAGTCGGTGGCGATCATGTTGGTGGCGGTCGGCAGCCCGGTGGCGCGGCGGAACTCAGCCATTACCTCACGGCCCGAATAGCCGTTCTCGGCACCGCAGGGGTCCTCGGCATAGGCCAGCACATCGTGCTTGTCGCGGCACAGGGCGATGGCTTCCTTCAGTGACCAGGCGCCGTTGGGGTCGAGGGTAATGCGCGCTTCGGGGAAGCGCTCGGCCAGCGCCGTCACCGCCTCCATTTCCTCTTCACCGCGCAGCACGCCGCCCTTGAGCTTGAAATCGCTGAAGCCATAGCGCTGCTTCGCCGCCTCGGCCAGGCGCACCACAGCTTCAGGTGTCAGGGCCTTTTCGTGGCGCACGCGGAACCAGTCGTCATCGGCATCGGCTTCGTTGCGGTAGGCCAGGTCGGTCTGCTGACGGTCGCCGATGTAGAACAGGTAGCCGAGCATTTTTACCGCGTCGCGCTGCTGGCCTTCACCAAGCAGCGCTGCGATCGGCACGTTGAGGTGCTGGCCGAGCAGGTCGAGCAGTGCCGATTCGATGGCCGTGACCGCGTGCACGGTGATGCGCAGGTCGAAGGTCTGCAGGCCGCGGCCCGCGACATCGCGGTTGGCGAAGGTTTGGCGCATGGCATTGAGCACGCGCTGGTAGTGGCCGATCGGCTGGCCGACCACAAGGCTGCGGGCGTCTTCCAGGGTCTGGCGGATCTTCTCGCCACCGGGCACTTCGCCAAGCCCGGTATTGCCGGCGCTGTCGCGCAGCACCACGACGTTACGGGTGAAATACGGGCCATGGGCGCCACTGAGGTTGAGCAGCATGCTGTCATGGCCAGCCACCGGGATCACGCGCAGGTCGGTGACCACAGGCGTGCTGGTATGGAGTGCGGGAGTCGTCTGCATGTTCATGGTTTTTATCTCGCAGTCATCAGTGGTTCTGGCTCAGGGCCGAAGGCGCCTTGAGCTCATTGGAAGGTGCGCCCTTGGGGCGCAGGCGGACGAAGAACACGGCAATGGCCGCCAGCACCGAGGTCACGGCCAGGCCATACAGCCCGCCCTGGATCGAGCCGGTCTGCTGCTCCAGCAGGCCGAAGGTGGTAGGTGCGACGAAGCCGCCGAGGTTGCCGACCGAGTTGATCAGGGCGATCACCGCCGCAGCGATGCGTGCATCGAGATAGCCCTGGGGGATCGGCCAGAACAGCGACGAGGCCGACTTGAAACCGATGGCGGCGAAGCACACCGCGACGAAGGCGAACACCGGGCCGCCAGTGGTCGACATGAACATGCCGATGGCCGCGATCACCAGGGCGCCGGCCACCCAGGCCTGCTGGAATTTCCAGCGCACGGAGCCTGCGGCGAAGGCATACATGGCCAGGATCGAGATCAGCCACGGGATCGAGTTGAAGAAGCCGACCTGCAGGTCGCTGAGGTCGCCCATGCGCTTGATGATGCTCGGCAGCCAGAAGGTCGCGGCATAGATGGTCAGCTGGATGCAGAAGTAGATCAGGCAGAACAGCACGATCTGGCGGTCCTTGAGCAAGCTCCAGGACGACGGCTTGACCGTACCGATGGCCTCGCGCTCACGCTGCTCGCGGTCAATGGTCTCGACCAGCGCGTCTTGCTCGGCCCTGCTCAGCCACTTGGCGTCATGCGGTTTGGAATCCAGCCAGAAGAACACGAAGAAGCACAAGGTGACCGAGGCCATGCCTTCGATGAACAGCATCCACTGCCAGCCGTGCATGCCCAAGCCCTGGATCTGCATCAGCGCCCCGGCCAGCGGGCCGGATATCAGCGAAGCCAGCGCCGAACCACTGAGGAAGATGGCAATCGCCTTGCCGCGCTCGGCGGCCGGCAGCCAGCGAGTGAAGTAGTAGATCACCCCGGGGAAGAAGCCGGCTTCGGCAACGCCGAGCAAAAAGCGCAGCACATAGAATTGGGTTTCGGTCTGGACGAAGGCCATGGCCGTGGCCACCAGCCCCCAGGTGAACATGATGCGGGTCAGCCACAACCGGGCACCGACCCGTTGCAGGAGCATGTTGGAGGGCACTTCGAACAGTGCGTAGCCGATGAAGAACAGCCCGGCGCCGAAGCCGTAGGCAGCGGCGCTGATGCCCAGGTCGCTTTCCAGGTGCGGGCGGACGAAGCCGATGTTGACGCGGTCGAGGTAGTTGACGATGAACATGATGACGAACAGCGGCAGGACGTGGCGTTTGACCTTGGCCACGGCACTGGCCAGCACGTCGCCTTCATTCCGGGCAGACGGAGCGAGGGTGTCGTTCACTGGTGGATCTCCCACTAATTGTTTTTGTGCGGGTCGTTGTCTGACATGACAGTGGGGTGGAGCATATGCGCGACCGAGTTGTACGACAAGATGCCGAATGTCGCCTAATTAACAAAATACAAGCTGATAAATAGCAATATTGACGCGATAACGTAGATAACGTGTTAAACAGATCAACTGCAAGCAGGGAAAAACAAGGCAAAAAATATTTTAATCGATTAACTTGTCGTACAAGCATTCGCGGAGCAGGCCCATGACTCAACCCACCACCAAACGCAGCCACAGCCGCGCCCACGACTTGGTGTCGAGCCTGACCCAGCAGATCTTGCTGGGCACCTTCAAACCAGGGGACAAGCTGCCCTCGGAAAACACCCTGGTGCGTGAGCATGGCGTCAGCCGCACCGTGGTTCGTGAGGCGCTGTCGAAATTGCAGGCCTCGGGCCTGGTCGAACCCCGCCACGGCATTGGCACCTTCGTGATCGAGCGCCAGGGCCAGGCGCGCTTGCGTGTGGGGGCGGAAAATGCCGCGAGCGTGCGCGATCTGCTCGAATTACGCATCGGCCTGGAAGGCCAGGCCGCCGCGCTCGCCGCCGTGCGCCGCAGCGACCAGCAGCTGGCCCGCATGCGCCAGGCGCTGGACGATTACCAGGACCTGGCCGCCGCCGGTGACAGCTGCATCGAAGCCGACCGGCGCTTTCACCTGCTGATCGCCGAGGCCACCGGCAACCTGTATTTCAGCGAGATGATGGCGCAGCTGGGCAATGGCCTGATCCCCCGCAACCGCATGGCCATCGCCGAACGCGCGGGGTCCAACCTGGCTCGGCATGCGTACCTGGCCAACCTGGAACATGAGGCGATCCTCAATGCCATCCGCCGGCAAGACCCGGATGCGGCGCGGGCGGCGATCTGTATTCACTTGTCAAACAGCCGTGATCGGTTGTTGCCTGAATAGAGACATGGGAGCGGCTTCAGCCGCGAACACCGGCATAGCCGGTGCCATCCTCCGCGTCGCTCGCTTCGCGGCTAAAGCCGCTCCCACTGGATAAGTGGCGGCTGTGCTGGCGATTACCAGGTCAGGCAGATCTTGCCGAAATGCCGGTTGCTCTCCTGGTAGCGGAACGCGTCGACGATCTGCTCCAGCTCGAAGTGCTTGTCCACCACCGGCCGCAGGCCGTTGGCATCGATCGCGCGCACCATGGCCTGCTGCTGCGCGCGGCTGCCCACCAGCACACCCTGCAGGCGGATCTGCCGGACCAGCGCCTGGACCAGCGGCAGTTGCCCGGCGACACCGGTGAGGATGCCGATCAGCGATACATGCCCACCAATCCTGGCGGCAATCATTGACTGCTCGAGTGTCGCCGGGCCGCCCACTTCGATCACATGATCGACGCCGCGGTTGCCGGTGAGTTCACGCACTTTCTCGCCCCAGGCTGGGGTGCGCTGGTAGTTGATCAGGTGATCGGCGCCCAGGGCCTTGAGGCGTTCGAGCTTGGCATCGCTGGATGAGGTGGCGATCACCGTGGCGCCTGCCAGCTTGGCGAACTGCAGGGCGAAGATCGACACACCGCCTGTGCCTTGCACCAGCACGGTATCGCCGGGCTTGAGGTGGTCGTCGCTCATCAGCGCGCGCCAGGCGGTAAGGCCAGCGGTGGTCAGGGTAGCGGCCTCGGCGTGGCTGTAGCCTTGGGGCGCCAGGGTAAAGGCAGTGGCGCTGGCGGTCACCTGTTCACGGGCGTAGCCGTCGATGCCGTCGCCGGGCACGCTGGCGAAGCCTTCGACCAACGGCTGACCGTCGAGCCAGCCTGGGAAGAAGGTGCTGACCACATGATCGCCGACCTTGAACTCGTTGACGCCCGCGCCGATAGCGACCACTTCACCGGCGCCATCGGCCATCGGAATACGCCGCTCACTCGGCCCCCACATGCCGCTGACAACGGCGAAGTCGTGGTAGTTGAGGGAACTGGCGTGCAGGCGCACGGTGATCTCACCGGCCTGGGGCGCTGCGGCCTCGCAGGTGCCGACTTCGACCTTGTCGTAGCCGCCACCGGGTTTTACATAGATGGCCTTATGGGTCATGGCTGGTACTCCATTCGGGAAAGATTGGGGTTCAGCATAGACAGTACCGGCCTCTTCGCGGGCAAGCCCGCTCCCACAGCGTTTCACCCATCTTGATGATGGAGTTTGACCTGTGGGAGCGGGTTTGCCCCGCGAAGAGGCCGGTACTGACTACCTGAGATTCAGCCCAGCATCACCCGCAATGCCCGGCAATCCGCCGCATGCCAGTCCACCAATTGTGGCCACGGGTTATCCGGCAAGTTCACCAGCACCGTCCGCGCCCCCGCCGCTCGTCCGCAGTCGAGATCAAACCGGTAGTCACCGACCATCACCAGCTCGCTCGGCGCCACGCCCCAGGCGCTGGCGATCTTCAACAGGCCATCGGGGCTGGGCTTGGGTGCCGCCTCGTCACGCCCGAGGATGTGCTCGACGGCAAAGCAGTCCGCCAGGCCGATCGCCTCCAGGGTGACATGCGCCAGCTCACGCGCATTGCGGGTCAGGATGCCGAGCCGGCAACCGCGTTCGGCCAGCTCGCGCACCAGCTCCACCGCGCCGGTGGCTGCAATCGAGGCCACCGCCAAATCGCGCTCGTGCTCCAGCAGCCAGGCATGCTTGGCGGCGGCCTCCGCCGCCGGCAACGCCGCCAGGTGAGTGAGGATGTCGTGCTCCGGCGGGATCTCCAGCGCTTCGCGGATGGCGGCGAAGTCATGCACCGCGACGGTGAGGGTGCCGTCCATGTCGAACACCCAATTGCGGATATCGGCCAGGCTCATGCCCAGTCCTTGCGGTGGCGAATCAGGCCTTCCTGAGTGGACGACGCCACCAATTGCCCGGCGCGGTTGTAGATGCTACCCCGGCAGAAGCCGCGGGCATTGCCGGCCCAGGGGCTGTCGGTGGCGTACAGCAGCCAATCGTCGGCGCGCAGGTTGGCGTGGAACCACAGCGAATGGTCGAGGCTGGCAATCTGCATGTCGCGCTGCCACACCGACTTGCCATGGGGCTGCAGCGAGGTGGTCAGCAGGCCGAAGTCGGAGGCGTAGGCCAGCAGGTATTTGTGCAGTGCCGGGATGTCCGGCAGGTTGCCGTCGGCGCGGAACCAGGCGTACTTCACCGGGTCGCCGGGCTTGGGGTTGAACGGGTCGCGCTCGGTGACCGGGCGGATCTCGATCGGCTTGGCGCACAGCACCTTGTCGCGGATGCGCTCGGGCAGCTGGTCGGCCATGGCGCGGGCCAGCTCGACTTCGGTGGGCAGGTTCTCCGGGCCAACCACGTCAGGCATCTGCGCCTGGTGCTCGAAACCTTCTTCGTCGTACTGGAACGACGCGCTGCAGGTGAAGATGGGCTGGCCCTTCTGGATGGCCGTCACGCGCCGGGTGCTGAAACTACCACCATCGCGCACGCGGTCGACGGAGTAGACCACCGGCAGGCTGGCATCGCCCGGGCGCAGGAAGTAACCGTGCAGCGAATGCACATGGCGCGCGTCCTCGACCGTCTGGCTGGCGGCCGACAATGACTGGCCCAGCACCTGGCCACCGTACAGCTGGCGGAAGCCCAGGTCCTGGCTGCGCCCACGGAACAGGTTCTCCTCGATCGATTCGAGGCTCAACAGGTCGACCAGGTCGTCCAACACATGACTCATCGGGGGTTCTCCTTGCAAGGCATCACAGCTCTACGGCGCTCTCATGAAGGCGAATGATACAGGGTTTGTCATTGGCGCCGCGCATGGCCGCTCATTCAGCGCGCAAGGTCTGCTCCCAATGGGTGCGGTCGATGCGGTACAGCACGTGGGGACGCAACGGATGGCCACTGGGCAGGCGCGGGTGTTCGAAGCTGCCCGGCAGGTCCTGGACCATGCCGATGGCCTGCATGACTTTCTGCGACGGCAGGTTGCTTTCGCTAGTGAACGACACCACCTCTTCCAGGCGCAATTGGGCGAAAGCACAACGCAAGCAGGTCCACGCCGCCTCACTGGCAAAGCCCAGGCCCCAGTGGCGCCGAGCCAGGCGCCAGCCGATTTCGACGGCAGGGGCGAACGGCGCCTCGAAGTTGACGTTGAGCAGGCCAGTCATGCCGATGAAGGCGCCGCTGTCCTTGCGCTCCAGGGCCCACAGGCCGAATCCGTACTCATTGAAGTGCCCGCGGATCTTGCCGATCAACGCCGCCGCCTCCACTCGCGTCATTGGCGCCGGGAAGTAGCGCATGACGTGCGGGTCAGCGCACATGGCGGCGAATTCGCGCAAGTCGTCGTCCTGCCATTGGCGCAGCACCAGGCGGGCGCTTTCCAGTTCGCGGATAAGGGTCATGAGGTGTGCTCCGGTTTTTCTGTGCTGCAGTGTTAAGCGTAGGCGCGGCGCAAACTTTTACCCACACGCCAACTGCTGGCAAGATCAGCACTGGCCTTGATAGCGAATCCACCATGCCGTTGCCGCTGATCTATCACGATGACTACAGCCCGGAATTCCCCGCCGAGCATCGCTTCCCGATGGACAAGTTCCGCCTCCTGCGCGACCACTTGGTCGACAGCGGGCTGACCACCGACCAGGCGCTGTTGCGGCCGGACATCTGCCCCAACGACATCCTCGCCCTCGCCCATGACCGAAGCTACATCGAGCGTTACATGCACGGCGAATTGTCACGCGAAGACCAGCGCCGTCTGGGCCTGCCTTGGAGCGAGGCGCTGGCCCAGCGCACCGTGCGCGCGGTGGGCGGCTCGTTGCTAACCGCCGAAATGGCCCTGCGGCATGGCATTGCCTGCCATCTGGCCGGCGGCACCCACCATGCCCACTACGACCACCCGGCCGGCTTCTGCATCTTCAATGACCTGGCGGTAATCAGTCGCTACCTGCTGGAGGCCGGCCGCGTGCACCGGGTGCTGATCTTCGACTGCGACGTGCACCAGGGCGACGGCACCGCGCGCATCCTGCAGGACACCCCGGACGCCATTACCGTGTCGCTGCACTGCGAGCAGAACTTCCCGGCCCGCAAGGCCCACAGTGACTGGGACATTCCCCTGCCACGCGGCATGGGCGACGCGGCCTACCTGAAGGTGGTGGAAGATGCGCTCAATTACCTGTTGCCGCTGTATCAACCCGACCTGGTGCTGTACGACGCCGGGGTCGATGTGCACAAGGACGATGCCCTCGGCTACTTGCAACTGACCGATGCCGGCCTGGCTGCGCGCGACGAACTGGTCATGCGCCATTGTCTGGGCCGGGATATTCCGGTGGTCGGCGTGATCGGTGGCGGCTATAGCAAGGACCGCGAAGCCCTGGCCCGGCGCCACGGCATCCTCCACCACAGCGCGGCAAAGGTCATCAGTTGTTCACAATGACTGTGGAACCGCTTGTGGATAACCTGAGTGAAAGCTTCTATAGCCCACAGCATTCGTGGCCTGTAGAGTACTGATCATTTTTTGTTCAGTGCTTCTACAGGCCCGGCTGCGCTAGAATGCGTAACTTTTCCACAGCCTGTCGCCCACCATGTCCGATCTACACCCCGCATCCCCTCCCCTCGCCGTCGTCATCGGCGGTGGCCCCGCTGGTTTGATGGCGGCCGAAGCACTGGTCCAGCGAGGCTTGGCCGTTCAAGTGTTCGACGCCATGCCATCGGTGGGCCGCAAGTTCCTGCTGGCGGGTGTTGGCGGCATGAACATCACCCATTCGGAAGCTTATCCACAGTTCGTTGGGCGCTATGCCGAGCGACAGGGCGAAATCGACATTTTACTGCGCGACTTTGATGCCGACGCCCTGCGCCAATGGATTCACGGCCTGGGTATCGAAACCTTCGTCGGCACCTCAGGCCGTGTGTTCCCTACCGACATGAAAGCCGCGCCCTTGCTGCGCGCCTGGCTCAAGCGCCTGCGCGACAACGGCGTAGTTATCCACACCCGGCACCGCTGGCTCGGGTGGAATGCCGATAACACCTTGCAGATCGCTTATCCACAGGGTGAGATGCAAGTGAAGGCTGACGTTGTCGTGCTTGCCCTGGGCGGTGGCAGCTGGGCAAGACTGGGCTCCGACGGCGCCTGGCAGTCGTTGCTGGTCGAGCGAGCTGTGGATATCTCCCCCCTGCAAGCGAGCAACTGTGGATTTGAGGTGGCGGGTTGGAGTGCGCTGCTTAAGGACAAGTTCGCCGGTGCACCGCTGAAGAACATTGCCCTGAGCATGCCCGGCAAGGCGCCGCGCAAAGGTGAATTCATTCTCACCGCCCAGGGTGTCGAAGGGAGCCTGGTGTATGCCTGGTCGGCACCGCTGCGCGAAGCGATCAATCGCGACGGCCAGGCCACGCTGCTGCTCGACCTGTTGCCGGACAAGCCTGTGGACAAGATTGCCCAGGCGCTGGCCAAGCCACGTGGTTCACGGTCGATGGCCAAGCATTTGCACAGCCAGCTGGGGATCGATGGGGTGAAGGCGGCGTTGTTGCGTGAGCTTACAGATCAGGCAACCTTTGCCGACTTTGATTCACTGGCGAGGGCTATCAAGGCGCTGCCAATGACGCTGGTGCAGACCCGCCCGCTGGATGAGGCTATCAGCAGTGCGGGGGGCGTGCGCTTCGAGGGGCTGGATGAGGGGTTGATGATCAAGGGCATGCCGGGGGTGTTCTGTGCCGGCGAGATGCTGGACTGGGAGGCGCCGACTGGGGGCTATCTGTTGACGGCGTGCTTTGCCAGCGGGCTTCGCGCCGGGCGGGCTGCAGCGGATTGGCTGGCACGGTCTGCCTGACAGAATGCCAGCGCTGCTTTGCAGCCCATTCGCGGGCAAGCCCGCTCCCACAAGTTCAGCGCGATTATTGAGGGCAGCGGAGAATCTGTGGGAGCGGGCTAGCCCGCGAATGGGCCGCAAAGCGGCCACAACAATATCAGGGCTTACGCTTTTTCGGCCCGGTATTGAAGCTCGGCACCTTGCGCACCGCCTTGACCGGCGCTTCGTCGCCACTGTCCATCCAGCGCCCCAACCCACGCTTGGCGCTGTTCTCTTTCGGTTTCTTGGGCTTCTTCGGCTTCTTGATCACCTGGCCACTGGCATCGGTCATTGGCACCCGGTGATCGGGAATGAAGTCCGGCTCCTCATGGCGCGGCAAGGTCTGGCGAATCAGCGTTTCGATGGTGGCCAGCTGCTGGACTTCATCCGCGCACACCAGCGAGATCGCCTCACCCTTGTTGCCAGCGCGGCCGGTGCGGCCAATGCGGTGCACGTAATCCTCGGCGACGATCGGCAGGTCGAGGTTGACCACCAGCGGCAGGTCGTCGATGTCCAGGCCGCGAGCGGCAACGTCAGTGGCCACCAGTACCTGGATCTCGCGGGCCTTGAAGCTGTCCAGCGCCCGCTGGCGCGTGGCCTGCGGACGGTCACCGTGGATGCCGTCGGCATTCACGCCCTCGCCCAGCAGCCGTTCCACCAACTGATCGACGCCGTTGCGGGTTTTGGCGAACACCAGCACCTGCGACCAACGCTGCTTGCGCAGCAAGTGGCAGAACAGGTCGGCCTTGCGCTTCTTGTCCACCGGCACCAGCCACTGCTTGACCGTGGTGGCGGCGGCATTGCGTGGGCTGACCTCGATGCTCAGCGGGTCGTTCAGCGCCAGCCCCGCGAGCACACGGATCTGCTCGGAGAAAGTGGCCGAAAACAGCAGGGTCTGGCGTTTGCGCGGCAACGCCGCGTACACCGATTGCAACTCTTCGGCAAAGCCCAGGTCGAGCATGCGGTCGGCTTCATCAAGCACCAGGGTCTGCACCTGGTTGAACTTCACCGCGTTCTGGCGGAACAGATCGAGCAAGCGGCCTGGGGTCGCTACCAACAGGTCAACGCCACGGCGCAGGCGCATCATCTGCGGGTTGATGCTGACGCCACCGTAGACCGCGTAAGTGCTCAACGGCAAATTCTCGGCGTACTCGCGCACATTGTTGTGCACCTGCTCGGCCAGTTCGCGGGTAGGCACCAGCACCAGCGCGCGGATCGAGTTGCTGGCCACCTTCTCCCCCTCCAGCGCCAGGCGCTGCAGCACCGGCAGGGCGAAGCCGGCGGTCTTGCCGGTGCCGGTCTGGGCGGCGGCCATCAGGTCGCGGCCGGCCAGCACCGCGGGAATGGCCTGAGCCTGGACCGGAGTCGGGGTGGTGTAGTCCAGTTGCTGCAAGGTGCGCAGCAAGGGTTCGATCAGGCCGAGTTTGGCGAAATTCATGGCAATACCGTCAGGGGGTTCAGCGAAGGCGGCAAGTTTACCGCAACACCCCGGCCTACTTGCAGATTTCGCCCTCAAGCGGTTGCGCGGGCGCTGCCGGCCTGCGCCACTGCGGCAGGCCGATCAGCACCACGGCACCGATGATCACCGCCATCGCCAGGCATTCCTCCGCTCCGATCTGCTCACCGGCAAAGACGATGCCCAGTAAAACCGCAACAGCCGGGTTGACGTAGGCATAGCTGGTGGCTGCGGCCGGGCGCACATTTTTCAACAGGTACATATAGGCACTGAAGGCCAGGATCGAGCCGAACAACACCAGATAGGCCAGTGCGCCCCAACCTGCGGCAGTCGGCATCTGCGTCATGCGCTCGCCCGACAGCGCGCTACCCAGCAGCAAGACCGCACCGCCCACCAGCATTTCGGCAGCGCTGGCCATGGGGCCTTGAGGTAATGGCAAGCTCTTGCTCCAGACCGAGCCAAAAGCCCAGGCAGCAGCGGCAAACAGGATCAGCGCGGCGCCGATGGGACTGGCCTGCAGGTTCGAGCCGAGGTTGAGCAGGCCGATGCCGATCAGGCCAAGCAGGATGCCTGCCCACTCCAGACGCGAATTGCGATGGCCGAACAACAACCCGAAGACCAGGGTGAACAGCGGTACCGTGGCCACCGCCAGCGCCGCTACTCCGGAGGCCACCCCAGCATGCTCGGCAACCGTCACGCCGCCGTTACCACAGCTGAGCAGCAGAAAGCCGATCGCCCCTGCCGCACGCCATTGCGGCCAGGTCGGTGCTGGCACGCCACGCCAGCGCAGGAACCCGTAAAGCAACCCACCGGCTATGACGAAGCGCACCCCGGCCATTAGCATCGGCGGCCAAGATTCGACGCCAATACGAATGAAAAGATAGGTGGAGCCCCAGACCAGGTACAAGGCCAGGAAGGCGCCAATTAGCAACAACGGGAAGCGACGGGAGGCAGGCATGGAAGAAAACTCGAAATCCGTTTACGGATAACGGAGTTTAGAGAGGTCGCCATGCAAACATAAGTTACAAAACAGGATTAAATGAGCAGCACAATTTTGGTGCGCTCAATGCTTCAACAACAAGCGTCCCTCGATCGGCACATACCGGCTCGCCGCACGTATCAGCGACATCGCAGTCAATCCAGGCACGCCATACACCACTGCCTCGGCGCCATGGCGCTGGATCACCCGCTCCAGCAACAGGTCGAAATCACCATCCCCCGAAGCCAGTACCACCTGGTCGACGCGGCTGGCGGCATCGATCACATCGAGGGTGATGCCCACATCCCAGTCACCCTTGGCCGAGCCATCGCTGCGCTGGATAAACGGCTTGAGACGCACCTCGAAACCCAGGTTGCGCAGGATCTGCTGAAACTGCTGCTGCTTGCTGTCACCACGGTCGATGGCATAGGCCACTGCCTCGACGATCTCACCCTCGCGGCTGACCTCGTTCCACAAGGTGGTGTAGTTGAAATGGCAGCCGTGGGCCTGGCGCACGGTGTAGTAGAGGTTCTGCACATCGGCGAACAGTGCGATTTTCTTCACTACATACCCTCGGCTGAAAAGGGGCGCATGGGCGCCCCTGTAAATGCCTGCAGTATGCCAGAGCGATCAGACGAAGGTGTCGTCGTCGGAGAAGAAGCCGCCGTCGTCGTTGCCGTAGTCGGTGTCGGCGAAGCCACCCTGGTCATTGCTCCAGCCACCGTTGTCCGCCACATGCTCCTGCCCGCCCTGGTCGTTCCAACCGCCCGTGTCGCTGGCCGGTGTCGGCTCTTCCTTGGGTACCTCGGCCACTGCTTCTGGCTGTGAATCGTGGTTGAAAAGGCTGCTGATACCTTGCGCCAGCAATACACCACCGGCCACACCGGCAGCAGTCTGCATAGCGCCGCCAAGGAAGCTGCTGGCACCACCACGGGCCGGCGCGGCACCGAAGCCTGGCTGTTGCTGTTGCATTTGTGCTTGTGGCCGGGAGAAGCCTGGTGCGCTTGGCTCGCGCCAGCCTCCGGCGGAAGCCACCGGCGCGTTCGAGCGCTGCGGTTGCGCAGCCGGCTCCGGGTTGCGTGCACCCGCCCCGAAGAGACTCGACAGAAAGCCCCCACCGCTGTTGCCACTGCTGGCCGGGGTCGCTTGCGCCTGAGTGCGGGCCTGCTTGAGTTCGGCTTCGAGCTGTTTGTTCTGCTCGTCCAGTTGTTTGAGCGCGGCTTCCTGCACCAGAATGGCCTGCGCCATGTAGTAGGGCGCGGCCGGCTGCTGGCGAAGGTGCTCTTCGATCCGTGCCTGCGCCTGCGCATCGCGCGGTTGGCTTGGGTCTTCGGCTTGCTTGATGCGGCCGAACAGGCCATCGATCAGGGTTTGTTCATCGGTGTTCATTGGGCTACCTCATGGGCTAGCGGGACATCGGACGTGCCAAAGATGGGGCGCGCGGGCGGCAGATTCAATCACCGGCGTGGTGAAACTTTTTTCAGCAAGTTACCGCTCTGGGCTAAAGTTAGGCCCCTGCTTTTACTGCCATGCGATGTTGACTGATGAATCCGCTGAGCGTTCTGCGCGACTCCTTTTACTTCTTCCGCCGCCACCTGGTGAGCATCATCCCGTTGTGCCTGCCATTGGTGGTGCTCGAAGCCCTGGTCACCCAACTGCTGTACGGGCAGATTGGCGATGAGGCCTCCGCCGCCTACAGCATGCTGGTAAGCTTGCTGTTCTACCCGCTGTACAGCGCGGCGCTGATCCTCTACCTCGACACCCGCAGCAGAGGTCAGGACACCCCTCGACGTGACCTGCTCGCCCGCGCCGTGCAGCTTTGGCCGCAACTGGCGCTGCTGATTCTGATCAGCTCGCTGCTGATCGTGTTCGGCCTGACACTGCTGGTGTTCCCCGGCGTATGGATCATGATCAACCTGGTATTCGCCGAATACTTGCTGGTGCTGCGCGGCCTGCCAGTGGTGCAGTCGATGCGTGAAAGCGCACGCATGACCACCGGGCACTTCATGCGCATCATGATTTGCGTGTTTAGCGTACTGGCACCGCTTTGGCTGATTGACGGGCTGCTGATGATGGCCTTCCCCGAGCCGGCGCCAGCGGTTGATCTGGCCCTGGCTAGCTTGAGCGGGTTCCTGCAGCTGTTCAGCACCGTGGTGCTGTATCGCCTGTTCATGCTGCTGGGAGGCGAAGCCGGCAACGCCACACCGGCTGATTGAAACTTCAGGTACCGCGCGGCTTGGCCCGCGCGGTGGCTTCGGCGACGAGCGGGTCGTCCGGCCAGTAGTGTTTCGGGTAGCGCCCCTTGAGGTCCTTCTTCACCTCGGCATAGGTCGTACGCCAGAAGTTGGCAAGGTCCTGGGTCACCTGCACCGGCCGGCGCGCCGGCGACAACAGGTGCAACTTCACCTGCTGGCGGCCCTGGGCGATGCGCGGAGTGTCGGCCAAGCCGAATAGCTCCTGCAAGCGTACGGCGAGAATCGGCGGGGTTTCGCTGTAGTCCAGGCGGATATTCGAGCCGGACGGCACCACCAAATGCGCAGGCGCCCATTCGTCCAGGCGCTGGGGCAGCGGCCAGGGCAGCAGGTTGCGCAGGATCGAGGACAGGTCCAGGGCGGCGAAATGGCTCAGGCGCGAGACTTTGCCAAGATACGGCTGCAACCAGTCTTCGAGACTGGCCAGCAGCGCCTGGTCGCTCAGATCAGGCCATTCGCTTTGGCCATTTTTATCCACATCCAACTGACGCAAAAGCGCCACCCTCGCCTGCCACTGGCGCAGCTCCGGTGTCCAGGTCAGCAGGTTCAGGCCTTTGCGCCGCACCAGGCCGATCAGCGCCTTGGCCCGGGCCGCGTCGTCCAGGCCTGGCAGCGGCTCGCGGCTGAGCACCAGTTCGCCGACCTTGACTTGGCGCTCTGCACGCAGCACCTGCTCACGCTCGTCCCAATCGAGGATGTCGACCCGCTCAACCTGCTCGGCCAGCACCTCGTCGAACAGCGCCGGGTCGAATTCGGCAGCCAGGTAGATGCGCTCTTCGCGCTGACCCTGGCGGCTGCCCAGGTCGGCGATGACCAGCCAGGGGCATTTCATCAGCGCATCGACCTCGGCGAACAAGGCGGCGCGACCATTGGCCAGGCGGTACTCGGCGCCGCCCTCGCGACGCTGCTGTGCGACCCGGTCGGGGTAGGCCAGCGCCAGCAAGGCACCGAGCCAGCGTGGGTGGTCGGGGTCAACCACCGCCGCACCCGCCTTGCCACGCAACAGGCCGCGGTATTGGCGGGCCAGTTGCCGGGCGCGCTGCACACCTCCCTGGCCGCCACGGCTGGCCTTGCTCTCGCCGCTGACCAACGCCAGCCGGCTGTGCAGGTCGGCGCCGCCACCGCGCTGGATATCACGCTCGCCCAGCAAGGCGGCGACATCACAGGCCATCGCGGCCAGGCCCAGGTCCTGGCCGCGCAGCAGCAGATGGGCGATGCGAGGATGTGCTGGCAGCTCGGCCATGGCCTGGCCGTGCTCGCTGAGGTTGTCGCGGCTGCCCGGCTTGAATGCACCGAGCCGCGCCAGCAGGTCCTGGGCTTGGCAGAACGCTGCGGCGGGCGGCTGGTCCAGCCAGCGCAGCTGATCCGGCGTGACGCCCCAACGGCCGAGCTGCAGGGCCAGGCCGGCGAGGTCGGCCTGGAGGATTTCGGCGCTGCCATGGGCAGCCAACTGATCATGCTGGGCCTCGGACCACAGCCGGTAGCACACGCCTGGCTCAAGGCGGCCCGCACGGCCAGCGCGCTGGGTGGCGCTGGCGCGGGAGATACGCTGGGTGTCCAGGCGCGTCATGCCACTGCCGGGGTCGAAGCGCGGCACTCGGGCAAGGCCGGCATCGATCACCACGCGCACGCCGTCGATGGTCAGGCTGGTTTCGGCGATGTTGGTGGCCAGTACCACTTTGCGCAGGCCCTTGGGCGGCGGGTCGATGGCGGCGCGCTGGGCATTGAGGTCAAGTTCGCCGTGCAACGGGCACAGCAGGATGTCGGGGCGTTCGCCCAGCGCTTCCTGCAGGCTCTGGTTGACCCTGCGGATCTCGGCCTGGCCTGGCAGAAACACCAGTACGCTGCCGGGCTGATCGGCCAAGGCCTGGAGCACGCTGTCCACGACCCGCGGCTCGATGAACTCGCCGGGCTGGAATGGCCGACCCCACTGGATATCCACCGGGTGCATGCGGCCTTCACTGCTGACCACCGGGGCGTCGTCGAGCAGGCGTGACAGGCGCTCGCCTTCGAGGGTGGCGGACATCAACAGAATTTTCAGCGGCGGATCGTCGCGCAGCAGTTCACGGCCATTGAGGCTCAGCGCCAGCGCCAGGTCGGCGTCGAGGCTGCGCTCGTGATACTCATCGAAGATCAGCAAGCCCACGCCTTCAAGCGCAGGGTCAGCTTGCAGGCGGCGGGTGAGGATGCCTTCGGTGACCACCTCAATGCGGGTCTTGGGCCCCACCTTGCTTTCCAGGCGGATGCGATAACCCACCGTTTCGCCAACCTTTTCCCCCAGTTCGCTGGCCAACCGTTCAGCCGCCGCCCGCGCCGCCAGCCGGCGCGGTTCGAGCATCAGAATGGTCTGCCCGGCGAGCCACGGTTCATTCAGCAGCGCCAGCGGCACGCGGGTAGTCTTGCCGGCGCCGGGCGGTGCTTCGAGCACGGCCTCGTCACGGTTTTCCAAGGCCTGGCGCAAGGCCGGTAAAACGGCATCGATTGGTAAAGAAATCATGGTGGTCCTCGAACAGTGAGGCGAGTATAACGGCGAACCCAGCCTGCTCTATCATGGTCTTAGCATCAGGTGCTGGCGTTTCGCCCACCCTGCGGTACACCTTTTCCGGAGATTTACATGCGCATCCCATCCCGCGTCATCGGTGGCGCCCTCATCGCCACCCTGCTGACCCAGCTGACGGCCTGTGGCACGCTGTTCTACCCTGACCGCCGCGGGCAAATCGAAGGCAAGGTCGACCCGGTCATCGTCGCCCTCGATGCCATCGGCATTCTGTTCTACGTGATCCCTGGCCTGATCGCCTTTGGCGTCGACTTTGCCACCGGTGCCATCTATTACCCCGGCGGCACCACGGCGCAGGTTGCGCCGGAGAAACTACGCGAAGCCGTCACACCAGACGGCAAGGTCGACAACCTCAAGCTGCAGGCTATCCTCGAAAGCGAACTGGGCCAGCGTCTGCCGCTGGACGATCCGCGCCTGATTCAGCATCGCGGCAGCGTCGAACAGCTGGCTTCGTTCGGCATGGTACCGGCGGCTTGATCGTCATAAGGAAGCCAACTCAGGGATGACCACTTCAGCCGAGCACCAACGCCTGTTACGGCTGGCCACTCGCGCGTCATTGGCGGTCGCCAGTATCCTGGTGCTGAGCAAGGCGCTGGCCTGGTGGCTCAGCGGCTCCGTCAGCCTGCTGGCCGGGCTGACCGACTCGGCACTGGATGCGGTCGCATCATTCCTCAATCTGCTCGCGGTGCATTATGCGTTGCGGCCAGCCGACGATGACCACCGCTTCGGCCACGGCAAAGCTGAAGCCCTGGCGGGCATGGCGCAGGCGTTGTTCATCGGGGTCAGCGCGGTACTGATTGGCGTACAAGCGGCCGAGCGCCTGCAGTCGCCACAGCCGCTGGGTGATACCGCCATCGGCATTGGCGTAATGCTCCTGTCGCTGGTGCTGACCCTTGCCCTGCTGGCGCTGCAACGCAAGGTCATCCGTGTGACCGGTTCAACGGCAGTACGTGCCGACTCGCTGCACTATCGCTCCGACCTGCTGCTCAACGGCAGCATCCTGCTGGCCCTGCTGCTGGCCCGCTTCGGCTGGCCGCAGCTCGATGCGCTGTTCGGCTTGGGCATCGCCCTGTACATCCTCTGGAGCGCGCTGCAGATCGCCCGCGAAAGCACGGCCATCCTGATGGACAAGGAATTGCCCGGCGAGATTGGCGAGGGCATGGCCGAGCTGGTGCTCGGCATTCCCGGGGTAAAAGGAGTGCATGACTTGCGCACACGGGTGTCGGGCAACCAGTGGTTCGTTCAACTGCACCTGGAATTGCCTGGGCAGTTGCCACTGCATGATGCCCACGCCCTGTGCGTGCAGGCATCTCAGGTGATCTGCCAGCGTTATCCACAAGCGGATGTGATGGTGCACGCCGACCCGGTGTAACGCTGCACATGCCCCAGTGGGAGCGGCTTCAGCCGCGAAGCAGGCGATGCGGTGGATGGCACCGGCTTCGCCGGTGTTCGCGGCTGAAGCCGCTCCCACAGGGGGCCATGCAAAATTTACGGATCAGTTGATGCTGTAACCGCGGCCACTGAAACAGGCGCCCAGGGCTCGGCGATAGGTGTCCGCCACGTTGCCAGGCGGGGCATACGGCGCGGTTGCCGGGTCGAACCCGGATTGGCTTACCGCCCAGCGGTGGCACTGATACCTGTCCTGGTCCTGCTGTTGCTGCCCCTGCCCATTCATTGGGTAGGCCACCACGTCATAAGCATTGCCTGTCGGTGCGGGTGCCACCGGCGCGGGTGCGACCGGGGGCGGGCTGACCACAACGTATTGCCGACTGTCAGCCAGGTACTGGTAATACGTGTCGGCCACCAGGAAGAACAATGCGCCCCCTACCCACATCTCCCGGGCATAGGACGGCAGGTAGTCGACCCGCACGCCATAAGGCGGGGTCACGACGATATAGCTGCCGCCGTGCGGGCGGTACCAATAACCACCGGAGTAAAAATACTCTTCCCCCCGGTATGGCACTTTCCAATAGCGGTCCGGGAAGTGATCGACGCTGTGCCCTGGCCGGTATTGCGGCCCTGGCCCCCAACCATTGCCATGGCCATCCGGGCGCCCCTGCCAATCGCCATTGCGCCGGGGGATGTCCTGGTAATAGCCCTGGCGTGCGGGCTCGGTCTGGCGCACTTCATCGCGCGAATTGAGCGGGCGGCCGTTACCGCCATGCCCTTCGTCCGGGCCCTGGGCCAAGGCGCTCAGGCTGATACCCAGCAAACAGACACCTGCCAACTGCCAGATGCGCGACTTCATGGTCTTCCTCACGGTAAAGAAAATGGCTCGCCGCCAGTCTACCGCGCCTGCTGTGGCTAGCCAGATGAAATCGCGGACATGAAAAAAGGGAGGCCACCGGGCCTCCCTTCAAGAATTGTCGTCCGTGCTCGGCGCTTGTGGCGCCGGCTCACCTCACACCGTCTTCTGGAAGGTGTGTAGCCCGGGGGCCTGGCGCATCCCTGTTGGATGGTTGGCCGCGACCGCCCGCCTAGGGCGCGTCGCCGTGGACTGATGTCCGGGCAGTGATTCTGTGGGTAACGATACCGGTACAGCGCCGACAGAGGATTGCGAAGATTGCTCAGATAAATAGCACTTGCGCAATTTTTAACCCTGGATCGATAATTCACCGCAATCTGAACAGAAAAGGCCTTTTCCATGAGCAAGCTGGACCGCTACGACCTGAGCATCCTCGCCGAATTGCAGCGCGACGCGCGCATCTCCAACCAGGAGCTGGCCGAACGCATCGGCCTGTCGCCGTCGCCGTGCTCGCGTCGGGTCAAGCAGCTGGAGGATGACGGCTATATCTCGCGCCAGGTCGCCCTGCTCGATCGGAAAAAGTTGGGTCTGAGCCTGACCGCCTACGTGCTGATCGGCATGGACCGCCATACCCCCGAGCGCTTCGAGACCTTCGAGGCGGCCATCCGCAACCTGCCGCAGGTGCTCGAATGCAGCCTGGTAACGGGCATGGATGCCGACTACCAGTTGAAAGTGGTGGTCCCGGACATGGACCACTACCAGAAATTGCTGCTAGGCAGCCTGACCCGTATCGACGGCGTCACCAGCGTGCGTTCGAGCTTCGTGCTCAACCAGGTGCTGGCGAGTACCGAGTTGCCATTGACCCACCTTCGCTGAGCCAGCCTGGAGAACACCGATGGATCCTGCCGTATTCGAAGAATGGATGATGATCGTCCTGGTCACCGTGTTGATCGGTTTCATGGGTTTCATCGTTTGGGACCTGGCGAAAAAGTCCAAGGCCGGGCGCTTCGGCACGATGATCCTGTTCTTCGTGCTGGGGCTTGGGGTGCTGGCTTTCATCATCAAGAGCGTGGTGGTGGGGTTTCTGGAAGGAGTTTGATCCGAAGGCCTCTTCGCGGGGCAAGCCCAGTCCCACTAGGTCACTGCAATAACTGTGGGAGCGGCGGTCCGGCGATCCGGCTTGCCCCGCGAAAGCGGCCTCAGAGTTTCGCCGCCACCTCGCGCCAGCACCCCTGCTCCAGGCCATCCAGCGCCCAATCGCCGATCTTCACCCGCACCAGGCGCAGGGTCGGCAGCCCCACCGCCGCCGTCATGCGCCGCACCTGGCGGTTACGCCCTTCGCGAATCACCAGTTCCAGCCAGCTGGTCGGCACGCTCTTGCGAAAGCGTACCGGCGGGTTGCGCGGCCATAGCGCCGGCTCATCGAGACGCCGCGCTTGGGCCGGCAACGTTGGGCCGTCATTGAGTTCGACCCCCTCACGCAGCCGCTGCAACTGCTCATCGCTCGGTTCACCCTCCACCTGCACCCAATACGTTTTCGCCAGCTTGTGCTTGGGGTCGGCAATGCGCGCCTGCAAGCCACCATCATTGGTAAGCAGCAGCAAGCCTTCACTGTCTCGGTCCAGCCGTCCGGCCGGATAGATACCGGGGATATCGATGTAGTCCTTGAGCGTCGCCCGCCCCTCGCCGTCGCTGAACTGGGTCAGCACATCGAACGGTTTGTTGAACAGGATCAGGCGTGGCTCGGCCGGCGGCGCCTTGGCCTGGCGACGTGGGCCGGAGGCAGGCCGCGCCTGGGGGCGGCGCGGCTTGGAACGGGGTGGCAGTGGCATGGATCCTCAGCGGAACGGCGGCTCATCGAAGCTGCGCAGTTTACGCGAGTGCAACGAATTGAGCTCGGTGCGCAGCAGGTCGAGGGCGGCGATGCCGATCTTCAGGTGCTGGCTGACCGCCCGGTTGTAGAAAGCGTTGGCCGAGCCCGGCAGCTTGATCTCGCTGTGCAGCGGCTTGTCGGACACGCACAGCAAAGTGCCGTAAGGCACCCGCAGGCGATAACCCTGGGCGGCGATGGTACCGCTTTCCATGTCCACCGCCACGGCGCGCGACAAGTTGATCAATGGCCGTTCCTGGGCCCAACGCAGCTCCCAGTTGCGGTCGTCGTAGGTCAGCACGGTGCCGGTGCGCAGGCGCTTTTTCAGCTCCTCGCCACGTTCGCCGGTGACCTGCGCCGCCGCTTCCTGCAGCGCCAGCTGTACCTCGGCCAGCGCCGGGATGGGGATGTTCGGCGGCACCACGCGGTCGAGGATGCCGTCACGGCGCATGTAGGCGTGGGCCAGCACGTAGTCACCGATGGTCTGCGACTGACGCAGGCCGCCACAGTGGCCGATCATCAGCCAGCAGTGCGGGCGCAGCACGGCGAGGTGGTCGGTGATGTTCTTGGCGTTGGACGGGCCGACACCGATGTTGACCAGGGTAACCCCGTCGCCATCGGCGGCGATCAGGTGATAGGCCGGCATCTGATAGCGGTGCCAGACCACGCTGGCCACCAGGGCCTGCGCTTCTCCGTGGTCCATGCCCTTTTCGATCGACACGTTGCCCGGCAGCACCATGCGCACGAAGCGCGGGTCTTCACGCAGCATCTCCAGGCCGTGGCTGATGAACTGGTCGACATACCGGTGATAGTTGGTCAGCAGGATCCACGGCTGCACGTGGCGCCAGTCGCTGCCGGTGTAGTGCACCAGGCGGCGCAGCGAGAAGTCCACGCGGGCGGCATCGAACAGCGCCAGCGGCAGGGTTTCGGCGCTACCCCAGTCGCACAGGCCGTCGGCGATGTTGTCGGTGGCGGCCGACAGGTCGGTGCTGGGGAACACCCGCGCCAGCTCGGCGGCGGTGATGCCACTGCCGGCCAGCTCATCGCCCTGGTCGACCACGTAGGGGTAAGGGATGTTTTGTTCGCTGACGCCGACTTCGACGGTTACCGTGTAGTCGTGCATCAACGGGCGCAACTGCTCGAGCAGGTAGCCACGAAATGCCGCAGGTTGGGTAACGGTGACGCTGTAGGTACCGGCCACCTGCACCTTGGCATAGGCACGGGTGGTGGCGGCGACTTCACCGTGGCTGTAGTAGGTCAAGCGCAGCGCCGGGTAGCGGTAGACGGCGCGCTCGTCGGCGTCCGGTTCGGTACGGTCTTTCAGGTAACGCTTGAGGGCTTGGCTGAGGGCCCCGGTGGCCTGTTCATGCAGGGCCGCCAGACGGTCGACGGCCTGTTCGGGAGTATCAACGACTACAAAGGCGTGGCTCACACTGTGCTTCCTGTCTGGACATGCATGTCAGCCATCTTGCCTGCCTTCGCCGCTAAAAACACCTCCATCGATCAGCGCTGACTCTGTGGGAGCGGGCTTGCCCCGCGAAAAGGGCAACTCAGGACGGCCAGGCAGGTGTCGCTCTCGACACCAACGCCGCCACATCGGCGCCACGTGGCAACGCACCGTACACACGCCCGCCGCCTGCCAGGCGGCTGCCGATAAAGGCATCACTGACCGCAGCGTTACCCGCTTCGAGCAACAGCTTGGCCTGCAGGGCCAGGGCGATGTCTTCGGTCAGCTGACGGGCGCGGTATTGAATGTCGCTGGTGTCGGCGAACGCCCCCTTGAGATTGCCGATGTGCGCGGCCAGGCGCGGGTCGCCGTGGCCATCGCCCAGCTCGGTAAACAGCGCATCGAGCACGCCCGGTTCCTTGGACAGGGCTCGTAGCACGTCCAGGCACTGCACGTTGCCAGAGCCTTCCCAGGTAGAGTTGACCGGCGCCTCACGGTACAGGCGCGGGAGGATACTGTCTTCGACATACCCGGCGCCGCCCAGGCACTCGGCGGCCTCGTTGATCATGGCCGGGGCACGCTTGCAGATCCAGTACTTGCCCACCGCCGTGACCAGCCGAGCGAAATGCGCCTGCTGCGGATCGTCGAGCTGCTCCAGAGCCTGGCCCATGCGCAGGCTCAAGGCCAGCGCCGCCTCGCTTTCCAGGGCCAGATCGGCCAGCACGTTCTGCATCAGCGGCTGTTCGCTCAGCACCCGGCCACCGACCTTGCGGTGCGCGCAGTGATGGGCGGCCTGGGTCAAGGCCTGGCGCATCAGGGCGCTGGAGCCGACCATGCAGTCGAAACGGGTCATTGCCACCATCTCGATGATGGTCGGCACGCCCCGGCCTTCCTCGCCGACCATCCAGGCCAGTGCGCCACGGAACTCCACTTCGCTGGACGCGTTGGAGCTGTTACCGAGCTTGTTTTTCAGGCGCTGGATATAGAACTGGTTGCGATTGTCGTCCGGGCGATGACGTGGCAACAGGAAGCAGCTCAGGCCCTTGTCGGTCTGTGCCAGGGTGAGGAAGGCATCGCACATTGGCGCCGAGCAGAACCACTTGTGCCCGACCAGCTCGTAGGCCTGGCCTGGGCCGGGGCTGCCAACCGGGTAGGCGCGGGTGGTGTTGGCGCGCACGTCGGTGCCGCCCTGCTTTTCGGTCATGGCCATGCCGATGGTGACCCCGGCCTTGTGCCGGTCGCCGACATTGCGCGGGTCGTACTCGCGGGCGAGGATCTTCGGCAGCCAGTATTCGGCCAAGTCGGGCTGCAACCTGAGCGCGGGGACGGCGGCAAAGGTCATGGTCAGGGGGCAGCCGCTGCCGGCTTCGGCCTGGCTGTGCAGGTAGGTCATCGCTGCCCGGGCCACGTGTGCGCCTGGGCGTGGCTCGGCCCAGGGCAGCGAAGGCAGGCCGTGTTCGACGGCCGTGCGCATCAGCTCGTGGTAAGCGGGGTGAAATTCAACCAGGTCGATGCGGTGGCCGTAGCGGTCGTGGCTGCTGAATTCAGGCTTGTGCGCGTTGGCGAGAAAACCCGCGGCCATCAGCGGCCCACCGGCCAGGGCACCATAAGCGTCGATCCGCGACTCGGCCCAACCGGCCCCGAAACGCCGTGACCATTCCTGTAAAGGCAGATCGAGGCGATACAGGTTGGCGCCGTCGAGGGACGGCGGCTGGTTGGTGACTTCGTGGGTTTCAGCGTACTGGTGCAGGTTCATCGGGAGCTCCTGGGGGCCGGGTCAGGCTGAGAGTTCCAGTGAAGCACTCACGCTCGGTGAGTCAAAGTGACAAAAGTGACTAAAGGTGTGGATGGAACTGGATCATCCTCAAAACCGCACATCCCCCGACACCGCCCTCCCCGCTGGCATCTGCACCTGCGCTATCGTCACTTCGAGGCTCAACTCGAACCGGCTACCCAACCCGCGCGTAGACTCATGCACCAGCTGGCCACCCAGCACCTCGCCCATCTGCCGGCAGATCGACAGGCCAATACCCAACCCGCCATAACGCCGGGTCATCGAGCCATCGACCTGGAAGAAGCGCTGGTACAAGATCGCCTGATCCAAGTCATCGAAACCAATACCACTGTCACTGACGGTGAAGGTCAGCGCCAGGCTGTCCGGCCCCAGACGGCGACCGCGCACCTGCACCATCACGCCGCCCTGATGGGTGAACTTGAGGCCGTTGTCCACCAGGCAACCCAGGCAGCGCGCCAGTTTGTGCGCATCGCCCAGCAGTTCGTCCGGCAGCTCGGCGGGAATGTCCAGGCTCAGGTACAGCCCCTTGCCCAACGCCGTCCCGGCATAGCCGGCACGCAGGTCCTGGAGCATGCGCCGCAAGCTGAACGGCGCGGACTGCAAGCGCATTCGGCCGGCCTGCAGTTCGGTGAGGGTGAGGATATCGTCGACCATGTCCATCATGTTCTGCGCCGAGCCGACCGCCGTGCGCTGGTACTGGGCCATCTCGGCACTCATCGGCAAGGTCTGCATCAACTCCAGCGAACCGATCACGCCGTTCATCGGTGTGCGCAGCTCGTGGGTGACGGTGGCGAGGAATTCGTCCTTGAGGTGATTGCTCCGGGCCAGTTGCTGATTCAGGTGTTCCAAGGTCCGGCCGGTCTCACGCAGGGTCTGCGCCTGCTGTTCGCGCATGCTATTGATGCGGTCGGCCAGGGCCAGTGACAACAGCGCCACTTCCAGCGCCGAACCGAGCTGGCTGGCATACATGGTCAAGAACACATTCGGCAAGTAACCCAACACCATCAAGGTATTGACCAGACCACCGAGCAGAAACGCCGTCCAGGCGATGATGAACCAGCGGGCCACGCGCAAACCGCGCGACCAGGCGTACAAGCCCGCGGTAAAAATGCTCACGGTAAACAGCAAGGCCAGGACCGTGGCCATGCGCAGGGCGATGCCGTAGGGCATGCTCACCGCCAGCACCATCACCAGCGCGCCACCCAGCATCAACAGTTGAAGCAGGCGGTCGAAGCCCCGGCTGATCTTGCCTAGACGCAGGAAATGACGGGCGAACTGGCAGCCGAACAAGCCCGCCGCGCCAATGAACAGTGGCGTCGCGGCATTCGCCCACCATGGGCTGTCCGGCCAGAAGTACGCCACCCCGGCACCATTGACCGAGACCTGGTAGAGGCCGAACGAGGCGATGTAGAGGATGTAGTAGAGGTAACTGACATCGCGCACGCTGAGGAAGATGAACAGGTTGTACACCAGCATCACCAGCAAGACGCCGTAGATCATCCCCAGTACATACAGGCGAGTCGGCTGTTCCTCCATGTAGGCTTCGGCGGACCACAGCGCCAGCGGCGCCTGCACCGAACCCTCGCTGTGCAGCCGCAGGTAAACGGTGGTGGCCTGCCCGGGTTGCAGGGGCAATTCGAACAAGTAGTTGTTCTGGCGGATCTGGCGGCTGTCGTAGGGCAAGGCGTCGCCGGTACGCTGGACCAGCCGGTAACGACCATCGGTCCCTGGCAGGTACAGTTCGAGGTGATCCAGCGGCGGATAGGCCAGCTCCAGCAACCATTGGCGAGGCATGGCGTCTACCGAGGCCTGGTAGCGCAGATCGATCTTCAACCAGAACACCGACGTCGAATACCCGGCGTTCAGCACATCCTCACGGTGCGTACGAAAACGGCTGGCGAACGCGGGTGCGGTGACCTGGGCAATGCTGGCGCTGCCATCGCGGTCTTCATAGACCTGCATGACCTTGCCCAGCGCAATATGCCGGGTGCTGGCGTCGAAATCGACCGCAGCGGCCAGCGCGGGCAAGCAGCCCAGTAGCAAAATCAAGAGATAGCGCATACAGCCCCAGCATGGCCTGCCCGGTCGCGTCGCGATGGCCCCCTATCCCTATGAGACGACGAAATCCGGTGCTGCCCGTTTATCGAGTTATCGGAGCACTCTAGCATAGCTTTCCACGCTGGCCACCGGCCATCTTATTTTTGAAAGAAAAGGCTCTAAATCGGTACTTACAGGAAGTTCACAAACACTAATCTGACCTATCGATCAGCAAAAGCCGTTTGTAGGACGATCCGCACAAAAGGGTTTGGTGGTAAGCTCGCCGCCCATGAATACCTACAGCTCCCGCCCCGTTGTCCTCTGTCTCTCCGGCCACGACCCAAGTGGCGGCGCCGGCTTGCAGGCAGACATTGAAGCCCTGATCGCCCAAGGCTGTCACGCCGCACCCGCGGTGACCGCCCTGACCGTGCAGGATACCGTCAACGTTTCCGACTTCCGCGTGCTCGACCGCGAGTGGGTACTGGCCCAGGCCAATGCCGTGCTGGCCGACTCCACGGTAGCCGCAGTCAAGCTGGGCATGCTCGGCTCGATCGAAATGGTCGACACCATCGCCGAACTGCTCAGCGCCCACCCGCACCTGCCGATGGTCTGCGACCCGGTGCTGCGCGCTGGTGGCGGTGGCCGGCTGGGCAAGGACGAAGTCGGCTACGCCGTGCGCGAACGCCTGTTGCCACTGGCCGCCATCGCCACCCCGAACCTGCCCGAGGCGCGTATCCTGGCCGAACTGCCCGAGGGCAGCGCCGACGAGTGTGCGGAAAAATTGTTGCCGTTTTGCAAGCACCTGCTGATCACCGGTGGCCACGGCGACGAAGACGAAATCCACAACCGCCTGTACAGCCGCGACGGCCAGCGCCACACCTGGACCTGCCAGCGTCTGCCGGGCAGCTATCACGGCTCGGGTTGTACGCTGGCCAGCACCCTGGCCGGCCGCCTGGCGCTGGGTGAAGACCTGCAAAGTGCCGTGCGCACTGCACTCGACTACACCTGGCGCACCCTGCGTGACGCCGAGCAGTTGGGCAAGGGCCAGTTCGTGCCGCGCCGCCTGCCCCTGGACTTCTGCTCCTGACACGAGGCTTTCCGATGTCGCTACGCGGTCTGTATGCAATCACCGACAGCCAGCTGCTCGCCGGCCGTTTCCTGTCCCATGTCGAGGCGGCACTGGAAGGCGGCGTGTGCCTGCTGCAGTACCGCGACAAAAGCGATGACGCCGCCCGTCGGCTGCGCGAGGCCGAAGCGCTGATGAAGCTTTGCGAGCGCTACGGCACCCAGCTGCTGATCAACGACGATGCCGAACTGGCCGCGCGCCTGGGCGTCGGCGTACACCTGGGCCAGACCGACGGCCCGCTGACCCCGGCCCGCGCCCTGCTTGGCCGCCAGGCGATCATCGGCTCGACCTGCCACGCCAGCCTCGAACTGGCGGCGCAGGCCGCCAGCGAAGGCGCCAGCTATGTCGCCTTTGGCCGTTTCTTCAATTCCGTGACCAAGCCCGGCGCACCGGCCGCCAACGTCGTTCTGCTGGAACAGGCCCGGGCCCAGGTCAAGCTGCCGATCGCGGTGATCGGCGGCATCACCCTCGACAACGCCGCCCCGCTGGTCGCCCACGGTGCCGACCTGCTGGCGGTGATCCATGGGCTGTTCGGTGCCGACAGCGCGCAGGAAGTCACCCGCCGCGCCCGCGCCTTCAACGCCCTGTTCGCCTCCTGAATTCGAGAGAAGATCCCATGTCCCGTTCCGAATCCCTGTTCGCCCAAGCCCAGAAGCACATCCCCGGTGGCGTCAACTCGCCGGTCCGTGCTTTCAAGAGCGTCGGCGGCACCCCGCTGTTCTTCAAGCATGCCGAAGGCGCCTATGTCGTCGACGAGGACGACAAGCGCTACGTCGACTACGTGGGTTCCTGGGGCCCGATGATCCTCGGCCATGGCCACCCGGAAGTGCTCGACGCGGTGCGCAACCAGTTGCAGCACGGCCTGTCCTACGGCGCCCCGACTGCGATGGAAACCGAGATGGCCGACCTGGTCTGCTCGCTTGTGCCGTCGATGGAGATGGTGCGCATGGTCAGCTCCGGCACCGAAGCCACCATGAGCGCTATCCGCCTGGCCCGTGGTTATACCGGCCGCGACGCCATCATCAAGTTCGAAGGCTGCTACCACGGCCACTCCGACAGCCTGCTGGTCAAGGCCGGTTCCGGCCTGCTGACCCAGGGTGTACCGAGCTCGGCGGGCGTGCCTGCAGACTTCGCCAAGCACACCCTGACACTGCCATTCAACGACATCGCTGCGGTCGAGAAGACCCTGGCCGATGTCGGCCAGACCGTGGCCTGCATCATCGTCGAGCCCGTTGCTGGCAACATGAACTGCGTACCACCGGCGCCAGGCTTCCTCGAAGGCCTGCGCGAGCAGTGCGACAAACACGGCGTGGTGCTGATCTTCGACGAAGTGATGACCGGTTTCCGCGTTTCGCTCGGCGGTGCCCAGGGCTACTACGGCATCACCCCGGACCTGTCGACCTTCGGCAAGATCGTCGGCGGTGGCATGCCGGTCGGCTGCTTCGGCGGCAAGCGCGAGATCATGGGTTGCATCGCCCCGCTGGGCCCGGTGTACCAGGCCGGCACCCTGTCGGGTAACCCGCTGGCCATGGCCGCAGGCCTGACCACCCTGAGGCTGATCAGCCGTCCGGGCTTCCATGCCGAGCTGACCGATTTTACCAGCCGCATGCTCGACGGCCTGCAGCAGCGTGCCGATGCCGCTGGCGTGCCGTTCGTCACCACCCAGGCCGGTGCCATGTTCGGCCTCTACTTCAGCGGCGCCGACGACATCGTCACCTTCGAGGACGTGATGGCCAGCGATGCCGACCGTTTCAAGCGCTTCTTCCACCTGATGCTCGAAGGCGGCGTGTACCTGGCGCCGAGCGCATTCGAGGCGGGCTTCACGTCTATCGCCCATGGCGAAAAAGAGCTGCAGATCACCCTGGATGCGGCCGAAAAGGCCTTTGCGGCCCTGAAGTAATGCCCGCCTGAACCGGCCTCTTCGCGGGCAAGACCGCTCCCACAGAGGCCGGTGCAGACAATAAAATCTGCAACTTTCCCCACCGACGCAGAAAATCGAGTAAAACTTTGTAAGGTTGGCGCTGCTTATCCCATAATGTGCCACCAGAGACATTGGCCGTAGCTTCGCAGAGGTATGTCGATCCCCATGAACCGCACCGGCCGCGCCCTGACCCTGGGCTGCCTGTTGCTTCTTCAGCCCCTGCTGGCACTGGCAGAGGGCGGTAACTCGTTGCTGATTCCGGCAACGGGGCGCTGCACGCTCGATGTCCAGCCGCAAGACCTGGAGAATGCACTGAAGGCTTGCGAGCAGACGGCGACGAGCGGGGACGCCCAGGCGCAGTACGAACTGGGTGAGTACTACTACACGCAAACGCCCAAAGACCTGAAAAAGGCCCTGGACTGGTTCGGCAAAGCCTCGCTGCAAGGCCATGCCGACGCCCAGTACCGCCTTGGCGCGATGTTCTTCCACGGCGAAGGGGTCAAGGCCAACAATGTGCAAGCCTATATTCTGCTGAAGATGGCGGCCGTCAACGGTGCGGAAGACGCACTGGACATGGCCGACGAAGTGACCGAGCAGATGCCACGCGATGAACTGGAGCACGCCACCCAGGTGCTGGGCCAGATCTTCCGCAAATACCTGCTGGAGCTGCAGAACGCCGAAGGGCGCTCGCCCTTCTCGCCACTGCCCTGATTCGCCCTACTTCTCCGGCATCGGCATGGGGAATGGCATCACATTGCCACTCACCCTCGCCTCGCTGATCTTGGCCGTGCCCAGCCGCTCCACCTCGTCGATACGCACGATCGAGTGCATCGGCACGAAGCTACGGATCACACCCTCGAACTGGTTCTTGAGTTTCTCTTCGCTCGGGTCGACGACGATCTGTGCGCGCTCACCGAAGACGAACTCCTCGATTTCCAGAAATCCCCACAGGTCGCTCTGGAAGATCTGTTTGGCATACATCTCGAAGACCTGCCCCTGGTTGAGGAAGATCACTTTGTAGATGGCGGGTTCGCGTTTGCTCATGTTTGGCGGGTTAACACATGCGTAAGAAAAGGCGCGCATCATAACAGTGCCCGGAGGCAGTCCATACCCTTGATCGTTTCAGTGCTTTCGCCCCTGCCCTTCAAGGGTTATTCTTGAGTTCACCCTTATTGCCGTCGAGCGGCTAAAAACGACCTTGAACGCACCCATACAACCTCATCGCTTCATCCTCGAACCCTTCGAGGCCCACCGTTTCGCCAACCTGTGCGGCCAGTTCGACGAGCACCTGCGCCTGATCGAACAACGCCTGGCCATCGAGATCCGCAACCGCGGCAATCAATTCGAGCTGATCGGCGATCCCAAGACCACGTCCGCTGCCGAGCAATTGCTGCGCCGCCTCTACCGCGAGGCCAAGGCCAACGAGTTGTCGCCGGAGACCGTGCACCTGTACCTGCAGGAGTCGACCGTCGAGACCCTCGACAACCCAGCGGTCAACGAGGTCAGCGTCTCGCTGCGCACACGCAAGGGCAACATTCGCCCGCGCGGCGTCAACCAGCAGCGCTACGTGAAGGAAATCCTGGCCAACGACATCAACTTCGGCGTAGGCCCGGCCGGTACCGGCAAGACCTACCTGGCCGTGGCCTGCGCCGTGGATGCCTTGGAGCGCGAACAAGTGCGCCGCATCCTGCTGGTGCGCCCGGCGGTCGAGGCGGGTGAAAAACTCGGCTTCCTGCCCGGTGACCTGGCGCAGAAAATCGACCCGTACCTGCGCCCGCTGTACGACGCCCTGTACGAAATGCTCGGCTTCGAGCACGTGGCCAAGCTGATCGAGCGCCAGGTGATCGAGATCGCCCCGCTGGCCTACATGCGTGGCCGCACCCTGAACAACAGCTTCATCATCCTCGACGAGAGCCAGAACACCACGCTCGAACAGATGAAGATGTTCCTCACCCGCATCGGCTTCGGCTCCACGGCGGTGATCACCGGTGACATCACCCAGGTCGACCTGCCACGCGGCACCAAGTCGGGCCTGACCCATGTGATCGAGGTGCTCAAGGACGTTCCGGGGATCAGCTTTACCCACTTCCAACCCAAAGATGTGGTTCGTCACCCACTGGTGCAGCGTATCGTCGAAGCCTACGACCGCTTCGAAGCTCGCCAGGCCAAGCCCGAGGCAGCTAGCAAAGATGCTTGAACTTGACCTGCAACGGGCCACGGACGCCGCCGCCCCTGACGATGCCGCCTTCCGACGCTGGTGCGAGCTGGCCCTGCGCCAGCGCACGGCCGACTCGGAAATGACCATCCGCCTGGTGGATGAAGCGGAAGGCCGCGAGCTTAACCACACCTACCGGCACAAGGACTACGCGACCAATGTGCTGTCGTTCCCGGCCGATGTGCCCGACGAACTGCTCGATATCCCACTGCTTGGCGACCTGGTGATTTGCGTGCCGGTGGTCGAGCGCGAGGCTGCCGAGCAAGGCAAGTCACTCGAAGCGCACTGGGCACACCTGGTCATCCACGGCTGCCTGCACCTGCTCGGCTATGACCACATCGAAGACGATGAGGCCGAGGAGATGGAAGCACTGGAACGAGATTTGCTGGCAGAACTGGGTCACCCCGACCCGTATGCCGACGATGAAAACCTACCTCTCACACACTGATACACGAAGGATCACGAGAACCGCCATGAGCGAAGATCGATCGAGCAACGGGCAAAAGTCCTGGCTGGGTAAACTGACCCAGGCTTTTGCCCATGAGCCGAAAAACCGCCAGGAGCTCCTTGAGCTGCTGCGCGAAGCCCATCAGAACAAGCTGCTCGACAGCGAAGCGCTGACCATCGTCGAAGGCGCCATCCAGGTCGCCGACCTGCAGGTGCGCGACATCATGGTCCCGCGTTCGCAGATGATCAGCATCAAGGCTACCCAGTCACCCCGCGAATTCCTGCCGGCCATCATCGAAGCCGCGCACTCGCGCTACCCGGTGATCGGCGAAAGCCATGACGATGTGCTCGGGATCCTGCTGGCCAAGGACCTGCTGCCGCTGATCCTCAAGGAGAACGGCGACAGCTTCAACATCAAGGACCTGCTGCGCCCGGCCACTTTCGTGCCGGAGTCCAAGCGCCTGAACGTGCTGCTGCGCGAGTTCCGCGCCAACCACAACCACATGGCCATCGTCATCGACGAATACGGCGGCGTGGCGGGCCTGGTGACCATCGAGGACGTGCTCGAACAGATCGTCGGCGACATCGAAGACGAGCATGACGTCGAGGAAGACAGCTACATCAAGCCACTGCCCAGCGGCGATTTCCTGGTCAAGGCGCTGACCCCGATCGACAATTTCAACGAGTTCTTCGACAGCGAGTTCTCGGACGATGAGTTCGACACGGTGGGCGGCCTGGTGATGAGCGCCTTCGGCCACTTGCCCAAGCGCAACGAAACCACTGAGATCGGTGCCTACAAGTTCCGTATTCTCAACGCCGACAGCCGGCGGATACACTTGCTGCGCCTGACCCCGATCAGCCGTTAAGGACGAACATGCGTTGGATCACCCGCCCCGGCTGGCCCGGTAACCTGCTGGCCTTGGCGGCCGGCGCCTCGACCTTGTTGGCCCTGGCGCCATTCGACATCTGGCCGCTGGCCTTGCTGTCGATCGCCGTGCTCTACCTCGGCCTGCGCGAGCTTACCCCGCGCCAGGCCATGTGGCGCGGCTGGTGCTTCGGTTTCGGCCTGTACGGTGCCGGCACCTGGTGGATCTACGTCAGCATGAACACCTACGGCGGCGCTTCGCCACTGCTGGCGATCGTCCTGCTGCTGGCGTTCTTTGCTGCCCTCGCGTGGTTTTTCGCCCTGCCCACCTGGCTATGGGCGCGCTGGCTGCGGCGCAACGAAGCGCCCCTGGCCGACGCGTTGTGCTTTGCTGCGCTGTGGTTGCTGCAGGAAGCCTTCCGCGGCTGGTTCCTGACCGGTTTCCCATGGTTGTACGCCGGTTACAGTCAGTTGCACGGCCCCCTGGCCGGGCTGGCCCCCCTGGGCGGCGTGTGGCTGGTTTCCTTTGCCCTGGCGCTGAGCGCCGCGTTGCTGTGCAACCTTTACCGGCTGCGCGCGCGGCCGTCGTTCCTCGCCATTGGCGCCCTGCTGCTGGCGACCCCATGGGTGGTCGGCATGGCCCTCAAAGACCACGCCTGGACCAAGCCGGCTGGTGACCCACTCAAGGTCGCGGCGCTGCAGGGCAACGTCGAGCAGGAGCTGAAATGGGACCCGGCGCACATCGATGCGCAGTTGGCCCTCTACCGCGACATGAGCTTCAGCTCCAAGCCGGTGGATCTGCTCATCTGGCCAGAGACAGCCGTGCCGATCCTCAAGGACCAGGCCCAGGGTTACATCGACGTGATGGGTCGTTTTGCCGCTGACCGGCATTCGGCGCTGATCACCGGCGTACCGGTGCGCGAAGTGGTGCATCACCAGCGTCGGTACTACAACGGTGTGACGGTCACCGGCGAAGGCGATGGCACCTACCTCAAGCAGAAGCTGGTGCCTTTCGGCGAGTATGTGCCGTTGCAGGACATGCTGCGGGGTATGATCGAGTTCTTCAACCTGCCGATGTCGGACTTCGCCCGCGGCCCTGAAGACCAGCCTCTGCTGCAGGCCAAGGGATACCAGATTGCCCCGTACATCTGCTACGAAGTGGTCTACCCCGAGTTCGCCGCTGGCCTTGCGGCACGCAGCGACCTGCTGCTGACGATCAGCAACGACACTTGGTTCGGCACCTCGATCGGGCCGCTGCAGCACCTGCAGATGGCGCAGATGCGCGCACTGGAGGCTGGCCGCTGGATGATCCGCGCCACCAACAACGGCGTGACCGCGCTGATCGACCCGTTCGGCCGGATTACCGCCGAGGTGCCGCAGTTCCAGCGTGCGGTGCTGTATGGCGAGGTGGTGCCGATGCAGCAGTTGACGCCGTATCTGCAGTGGCGCTCGTGGCCGCTGGCGATTGTCTGTGTGCTGTTGTTTGGCTGGGCGTTGGCTGCCGGGCGTATAGCCAAAACTGTTTGATATCGCCTGTAATGCCCTCTTCGCGGGCAAGCCCGCTCCCACAAGGTCTTCACTGGATTTGAATCTTGTGAAATGCCTGTGGGAGCGGGCTTGCCCGCGAAGAGGCCGGCTCAGCCCATATGATGGCTCAGTAGAACAGCCGATACCCCAACAACCCCACCGCTTCATTCAGCAACTGCCCGCTCTGCCACATCGCCCGGCTTTCCGGCAGCAACCCGGCAAACGGCCGGGCATGGTCACGCCCGAGGAACCCCACCGGCGCCGGCACCACCTCGAAACCCGCCTGTTCGAAACTCCAGCGCGAGCGCTGCATGTGCCAGGCCTGGGTCACCACCACGACCCGACGAATACCCAACGGCTGCAACATCTGGGCAGTGAGCTGGGCGTTTTCCCACGTCGTGCGGCTGGCCTCCTCTTTCCATTTCACCTCGACGGCAAAATCTTCGCGCAGGCGATCGGCCATCAGCCTCGCCTCGCTCGGCGGCGTGCCATAGTGCAAGCCACCACTGGTCAGCACCGGCAAGCCCGAAGCTTTTGCCAGCCGTGCGGCAAAGCGCATGCGCTCCAGGGCCGTTGCGGCAGGCTGGTCTCCACCACCCCAGGCCGGGTCACCGCGCTCGCGCCCCGCACCCAGCACGACGATGGCATCCGCCCTGCCTGCCAGGCCCTGCCATTCACTGACTGCCAGGGGCGGCTCGGTTTCCAGCAACCGTGCGCCGTGCTGCACCACCAGCGGCAGGCTCATCAGCCACAAGCCACCCAAACCCAGTACGAAGCACAGTGCCGCCAGCCGCGGGCGCCGACTGCGCAGCCACCAGGCCGCAAGCAGCAGCAGGAACAGGACGCCGGGTGGCATCAACCATTGTTTGATAAAGAATCGAAGCGGCATCGGCCACACCTCCTTGGCAGGCGTGCAGCCTAAGTGGATCAGCGCCGGTCAACAAGTGTGCAGCCGGCGCCGATCTTGAGAAGTGAGAATGTGTTTGTCTTTGAAGAACCGGCGCGCGATGGCCTGCGCCCGGCGGCCTGAACGGCTAGCGATGTGGCAGCGTCCTGGATCTCGCCGTCGTGGCGGGGCGTTTCTTGTCCTTGAGCCAGATGATCTTGGCCGATGTCGGTTCCGCTTGTGGGTATGTACCGGCACAGGCATTGCGGCGTTCCGGGAGGGTATCCAGGTAGGCCTTTATCACTTCGAACTCTGCGTGGCTCAAGCCGCGCAACTCCAGCTCGGCTGGCATCTCGTCGCGCAATCGTACCGAGGTCCTGGCGACTTCCAGTGCCAGGCCAAGACGGTCGATCAGGCGTTCGTAAAGCTCCGGTTTGCTTGCGGGTAGCTGCGTCTCTCCCATCCGTTCACCTCATTGAAGATAAAGAATATCTCCCCCCACACCTGAGCTTAGCGGCGCTATGAAAAGCAGCCGGATGCAGCGACCAGCGGGCATTCGCAATCAGGGTTTCCCACGATGCGCGGCGCTGCTGTATGCTACGGCGTTCACTCTCACGACACCGGAGTGCCGGACGCAGCGAGGTTCCGCTGCCTGGAACAAGGTCTCTTCTCTCTCAGCCAAAAGTAGCCATGCACGAACAATACACGCCCCGTGATATCGAAGCCGCCGCCCAGAACTTCTGGGACGAGCAACAATCGTTCGCTGTTACCGAACAGCCAGGCAAAGACACCTACTATTGCCTATCGATGTTCCCGTACCCGAGCGGCAAGCTACACATGGGCCACGTGCGCAACTACACCATCGGTGACGTGATTGCCCGCTACCAGCGCATGCTGGGCAAGAACGTCCTGCAGCCGATGGGCTGGGACGCTTTCGGCATGCCCGCGGAGAACGCGGCGATGAAAAACAACGTCGCCCCGGCCAAGTGGACCTACGAAAACATCGACTACATGAAGACCCAGCTCAAGAGCCTGGGCCTGGCCATCGACTGGGCACGTGAAGTCACCACCTGCAAGCCGGACTACTACCGCTGGGAACAGTGGCTGTTCACCCGCCTGTTCGAAAAAGGCATCATCTACCGCAAGAACGGTACCGTGAACTGGGACCCCGCCGACCAGACCGTGCTCGCCAACGAACAGGTCATCGACGGCCGCGGCTGGCGTTCGGGCGCGCTGATCGAGAAGCGCGAAATCCCGATGTACTACTTCCGTATCACCGATTACGCCGACGAGCTGCTGGAAAGCCTCGACGAGCTGCCGGGCTGGCCTGAGCAGGTCAAGACCATGCAGCGCAACTGGATCGGCAAGTCGCGCGGCATGGAAGTGCAGTTCCCGTACGACCAGGCGAGCATCGGTCACGAAGGCACCCTGAAGGTCTTCACCACCCGTCCAGACACCCTGATGGGCGCGACCTACGTTGCCGTCGCCGCCGAGCACCCGCTGGCCACCCAGGCAGCCCAGGGCAACCCGACGCTGCAAGCGTTCATCGACGAATGCAAGAGCGGCAGCGTCGCTGAAGCCGACATGGCCACCCAGGAGAAGAAGGGCATAGCCACTTCCCTGCAGGTGCTGCACCCACTGACCGGCGAGAAGCTGCCAGTGTGGGTCGCCAACTACGTGCTGATGCACTACGGCGACGGTGCCGTGATGGCTGTACCTGCCCACGACGAGCGCGATTTCGAGTTCGCCCACAAGTACAACCTGCCGGTCAAGGCCGTGGTGCGCACCAGCGCTGGCGATGAAGTCGGCAGCGAGTGGCAGGCCGCCTATGGCGAGCACGGCCAGCTGATCAACTCCGGCGAATTCGATGGCCTGGACTTCGCCGGCGCCTTCGACGCCATCGAAGCCGCCCTGATCCGCAAGGAACTGGGCAAATCGCGCACGCAGTTCCGCCTGCGCGACTGGGGCATCAGCCGCCAGCGCTACTGGGGCTGCCCGATCCCGATCATCCACTGCCCGTCCTGCGGCGACGTGCCGGTGCCGGAAGACCAGCTGCCGGTCACCCTGCCCGAGAACGTGGTGCCGGACGGCGCTGGCTCGCCACTGGCGCGCATGCCCGAGTTCTTTGAGTGCACCTGCCCGAAATGCGGCACTGCAGCCAAGCGCGAAACCGACACCATGGACACCTTCGTCGAGTCGTCCTGGTACTTCGCCCGCTACGCCTCGCCGAACTACGACAAAGGCCTGGTCGACCCGAAAGCGGCCAACCACTGGCTGCCGGTCGATCAGTACATCGGCGGTATCGAGCACGCGATCCTGCACCTGCTGTACGCGCGCTTCTTCCATAAGCTGATGCGCGACGAAGGCCTGGTCACCTCCAACGAGCCGTTCAAGAACCTGCTGACCCAGGGCATGGTGGTCGCCGAGACCTACTACCGCGTTGCCAGCAATGGTGGCAAGGACTGGTTCAACCCGGCCGACGTCGAAATCGAGCGTGATGCCAAGGCCAAGATCATCGGCGCACGCCTGAAGACCGACGGCCTGCCGGTTGAAATCGGCGGCACCGAGAAGATGTCGAAGTCGAAGAACAACGGCGTCGACCCGCAATCGATGATCGAAGCCTACGGCGCCGACACCTGCCGCCTGTTCATGATGTTCGCCTCGCCGCCCGACATGAGCCTGGAATGGTCCGACTCCGGCGTCGAAGGTGCCAGCCGCTTCCTGCGTCGCGTCTGGCGCCTGGCCCAGGGCCACGTCAGTCAAGGCTTGCCAGGCAAACTGGATATCGCTGCGCTGAGCGACGAGCAAAAGGTCATCCGCCGCGCGATTCACGCCGCGATCAAGCAGGCCAGCACCGATGTCGGCCAGTACCACAAGTTCAACACCGCCATCGCCCAGGTGATGACCGTGATGAACGTGCTGGAAAAAGCCCCGCAGGCCACCGAGCAAGACCGTGCCCTGCTGCAGGAAGGCCTTGAGGCCGTTACCCTGCTGCTGGCGCCGATCACCCCGCATATCAGCCACACACTGTGGCAGCAACTGGGCTACGCAGGCTCGGTGATCGATGCCGCCTGGCCGAGCGTCGATGAGCAAGCGCTGGTGCAGGACACCGTCACCCTGGTGGTCCAGGTCAACGGTAAACTGCGCGGCCAGGTCGAGATGCCTGCCGCTGCCAGCCGCGAGGAAGTCGAAGCCGCCGCCCGCAGCAACGAGAATGTCTTGCGCTTCATCGATGGCCTGACTATCCGCAAGGTCATCGTGGTACCGGGCAAACTGGTCAACATCGTCGCCAACTGATGGCAACGCCCACCTGCAGCCAGTGCGGGTGGGCGGTATCGGCCCACAAGGGAGCAACAACATGATCAAACGCAATCTGCTGGTAATGGGCCTGGCCGTCATGCTCAGCGCCTGCGGTTTCCAGCTGCGCGGCACCGGCACCAACGCGCTGAGCGTCAAAGAGATGGACGTCGGCGCACGCAACGCCTACGGCCAGACCGTGGTGCAGCTGCGAGCGGCACTCGAGCGCAGCGGCGTTAACGTGCACACCGGCGCGCCTTACCGCCTGGAGCTGACCAACGAGCAGGAAAACCAGCGCTCGGCGAGCTACAGCGGCGGCAGCCGTACGGCTGAATACGAACTCACCACCACCCTCAACTACAGCATCCTGGGCCTGAACAACCTGGAACTGCTGAGCGACAAGGTTGAAGTGCGCAAGATCTACGTGCGCGACGGTGGCAACATCACCGGCTCCGACCAGGAAGCCACCCAGGCCCGCGTGGAAATGCGCCGCGAGCTGGTGCAATCGATGATGGCCCGCCTGCAGAACCTGACCCCGTCGCAGCTCGACGAGTTGCAGCGCAAGGCCGACGAACGCGCCAAGGCCGAAGCCGACGCGCTGGAAGCCGCGCGCCGCCAGCAGGCGGAAACGCCGCAGCAGTCGCCGTTGGAAATCCTGGGCAAGTGAGCCCAAGCGGGGCACTCCGGTGCCCCGCCTGTTTCCCATGAAACTCGCCCCCGCCCAACTCAACAAGCACCTGCAAGGCGCTTTGGCCCCGGTCTACGTGGTCAGCGGCGACGACCCATTGCTGTGCCAGGAAGCTGCCGACGCCATCCGCAACAAGGCGCGTCAGCAAGGTTTCGACGAGCGCCAAGTGTTCAGTGCCGACGCCAACTTCGACTGGGGCACCCTGCTCCAGGCCGGTGCCAGCCTGTCGTTGTTCGCCCAACGCCGCCTGTTGGAATTGCGCCTGCCGTCCGGCAAACCCGGCGACAAGGGCGCTGCAGCGCTGATCGAGTATTGCGCCAGGCCCGCCGAAGACACTCTTCTGCTGATCAGCCTGCCCAAGCTCGATGGCAGCGCGCAGAAGACCAAGTGGGGCAAGGCTTTGATCGAAGGCGCCCACTGCCAATTCATCCAGATCTGGCCGGTAGATGCGCAGCAGTTGCCGCAATGGATCAACCAGCGTTTGTCCCAGGCCGGCCTCTCGGCCCAGCGCGACGCAGTCGACCTGATTGCCGCACGGGTTGAAGGCAACCTGCTGGCCGCCGCACAGGAAATCGAAAAGCTCAAGCTGCTGGCCGAAGGCAACCAGATCACCGTCGAAACGGTGCAGTCTGCCGTTGCCGACAGTGCGCGTTTCGATGTTTTCGGCCTGGTCGACGCCATCCTCAACGGCGAAGCCGCGCATGCCCTGCGTATCCTCGAAGGCTTGCGCGGTGAAGGTGTGGAGCCGCCGGTGATTCTCTGGGCCCTGGCCCGTGAACTGCGCCTGCTCGCAGGCCTGGCCCAGCAGTTCAGCCAGGGTGTGCCACTGGACAAAGCCTTCAGCCAAGCCCGCCCACCGGTGTGGGACAAGCGCCGGCCGTTGGTCAGCAAAGCCCTGCAGCGCCTCTCGGCCCAGCGCTGGGCGCAGCTGCTGCAGGATGCCCAGCGCATCGATGCACAGATCAAGGGCCAGGCCGAAGGTTCGCCGTGGACGGGACTTTCGCGCTTGTCATTGCTAATGGCTGGGCAGAGATTGGTTCTTCCTGCCGAATAGCAGCGGACCTGTGGGAGCGGGCTTGCCCCGCGAACACCGGCAAAGCCGGTGCCATCCAGCGCGGCGCCTGCTTCGCGGGGCAAGCCCGCTCCCACAAAAGCACATCCTCCATACATACAATCAATTGGCACTGCTTTCCCATCAGGCCTAAAGTCCGCCCCGCAATCCACCCCAACGGGAACCTCGCCATGAGCAAAAAGCCGAAGAAGCACGGCCCGAACAAGGCCAAATCCATCGTCGCCCAGCCCCTGTTCCGCTGCCGCCAGGAACAACCGGAGAAGGGCAAAGGCAGCTACCGCCGCGAAGCCTTCCAATCGAAAGATTGGGAGGCTTCTTACTTTTTGGCCGCATGAAAGCATCGAAAGCGCAAGCATGGTATGGTCGGCACCTGACCTGAAATTCTGGATCTGTGCATGCCCTTCAGTCTTCTTCCCCGTTGGAATTCCCGTCAGCTGCTGGCGGCCTCCAGCTTCATCCTGCTCGTCGCCTGCGCGGAAAAACCCACCGCCGCCGACGCCCTGCCGCTGGCCCCTGCCCAGCCTGCGCCGGCAGTCACTCTGCCCAGCACCACGCCCGACGTCAGCAGCGAAATCCAGCCGTTGCAAACCTTTGCCCAATGGCAAGCTGGCTTTCGCGAGCAAGCGCTGCAAGCCGGTATTTCGGCCAGTACCTTCGACCGCGCGTTCCTCGGCGTGACGCCGGACATGGACGTGATCAAAGCCGACCGCAGCCAGCCTGAGTTCACCCGCCCGGTGTGGGAATACCTCGAAGGCGCGCTGTCGCCACTGCGCGTGCGCAATGGCAAGAAACTGCTGGAGCAGAATGCCGAGCTGCTGACCCGCCTGGAGCAGCGCTATGGCGTTGATCGCCAGGTACTGGTGTCGGTGTGGGGCATGGAGAGCAACTTCGGCCAGTTCCAGGGCAGCAAGTCGGTGATCCGTTCCCTGGCCACCCTGGCTTACGAAGGCCGCCGCCCGCAGTTCGCCCAGGACCAATTGATTGCCGCCCTGCAGATCATTCAGCACGGCGATATCCAGCCTGAGGCCATGCGTGGCTCGTGGGCCGGTGCCATGGGCCAGACCCAGTTCATTCCCACCACCTACAATACCCACGCGGTGGACTTCGATGGCGACGGCCGCCGGGATATCTGGAACAGCACACCGGATGCCCTGGCCTCGACCGCGCACTACCTGCAGAGCTCCGGGTGGAAGCGTGGCCAGCCGTGGGGCTTCGAAGTACAGGTGCCGACAGGATTCGACTACTGGCTGGCCGATGGCGCGCAGCGCAAGCCGGTCAGCGAATGGTTGCAGCTGGGCGTGAAGCTACCGGCGGGCACCCAACTGCCCGCCAACAGCAACCAGCTGTCCGCCGCCCTGCTGCTGCCAGCCGGCGCCCGTGGGCCGGCATTCCTGGTGCTGGACAACTTCCGCGCGATTCTCAAGTACAACAACTCGTCGTCCTATGCGCTGGCAGTGAGTTTGCTGGGGGATCGCTTCTCGGGTTGGGGCTTCATTGCCGGCAGCTGGCCGAAGGAAGACCTGCCACTGAGCCGCAGCGAGCGCATGGAGCTGCAGAATTTGCTCAATGCCAGCGGGCACGAAGCGGGTAATCCGGATGGCATCATCGGGGCCAATACCCGCAAGGCTATTCGTAATGCCCAACAGGCGCTGGGGTGGCCGGCGGATGGGTACCCGACACACAAGTTGCTCGATAGCCTGCGTCAGCGTTGAAACCATTGGGGCCGCGCTTTGCGGCCCCATTTCATTCAAGCCGTGAACAAGTCCTGCGCCAACACCAGGCGCTGCCGTTCGCTGTCCAGCACTACCTCGGCCCCCAGCGGCAAGCACAGATTCGGATCACAATGCCCACTGCGCCACCCGGCCAGCACCGGCACGCCGAGCGGCGCGAATGTGTCCTGCAGCAGCGGCGTCAGCGCCGCCAGGGTGATCCCGGCAAAATCCCCCACCAGCACGCCCTTCACGCCCTCCAGCTTGCCCGCCAGGCGCAGCTGGGTCAGCAACCGGTCCACCCGATACAACGGCTCGTTGACGTCCTCGATGAACAGGATGCTGCCCTTTGTTTCGACCTCCGCCAGCGTGCCCAGGGTCGCGCCGAGCATCGACAGATTACCGCCCAGCAAACGGCCACTGGCAACGCCAGGTAGCACGGCGCTCAAGGCGAATTCGGCCGGGTGAACAATCGCATCACCCTCGCCCACCGTGCCACTCAGTTGCGCCACCAACGACGATTCGGTGGGTGCACGCTTGGCGCCGAGCAGGTCGGCATTGAGCATTGCCCCATGGAACGTAATCAAGCCGGTATGGCGGTAGATCGCAGTGTGCAGCGCGGTGATGTCGCTATAGCCGATCAGCGGTTTGGGATTACGCCGAATCAGCTGGAAATCGAGTTGGTCGAGCAGGCGCATGCTGCCGTAGCCCCCGCGCATGCACAAGATCGCGTCGATGGCGGGGTCAGCGAAGGCGTCGTGCAGGTCCTGCAAGCGCTGCTGATCGGAACCTGCAAGGTAACCTTGGGCCTGCTCCGCACCTGGATAGATCTGGCAGCGGTAACCCCGCTCGGCGAACCACTGAATGGCCTTCTGTGTATCCAGCCGCGCCGGGCCCGCCGGCGCAACGATGGCGAAGCAGGCATCGCGCGGCAGCGCCCTGGGCAAACGGGACTCGGAAGTCTCAGCACAATTCATTTCGGCTCCTTTAAAACTAAAATGCCGATGCCGCCTTTCGGCGCGCATCGGCATTGATGGCTCACACCAGGATCAGAGTTTGATCTTGGCTTCGTGCGCCTGCTGGTCAGCATGGTAGGACGAACGCACCAGCGGGCCGGATGCGACGTTCTTGAAGCCCATCTTGTAGCCTTCCTCGGCGAACCAGGCGAAGGTATCCGGGTGCACGAAACGCTGCACCGGCAAGTGGCTGCGCGAAGGCTGCAGGTACTGGCCGAGGGTCAGCATGTCGATGTCATGCTCGCGCATGCGGTGCATCACTTCGATCACTTCTTCGTCGGTTTCACCCAGGCCGAGCATCAGGCCCGACTTGGTCGGTACGTGCGGGACCAGCTGCTTGAATTTCTGCAGCAGGTCCAGCGACCAGTCGTAGTCCGACCCCGGACGCGCGGCCTTGTACAGGCGCGGCACGGTTTCGAGGTTGTGGTTGAACACATCCGGCGGCTCTTGCGCGGTGATTTCCAACGCAACGTCCATACGACCGCGGTAGTCCGGCACCAGGGTTTCCAGCTGCACGCCCGGCGACAGTTTGCGAATCTCGCGGATGCAATCGGCGAAGTGCTGGGCACCACCGTCGCGCAGGTCGTCGCGGTCCACCGAGGTGATCACCACGTACTTCAGGCGCAGGTCGGCGATGGCCACGGCCAGGTTCATCGGCTCGTCGGCATCCAATGCTTTCGGCCGGCCGTGGCCGACGTCGCAGAACGGGCAGCGACGGGTGCAGATGTCACCCATGATCATGAAGGTCGCGGTGCCACCGGAGAAACACTCGCCCAGGTTCGGGCAGGACGCTTCTTCGCACACGCTGTGCAGCTTGTGCTTGCGCAGCAGCTGCTTGATGCGGTCGACTTCAGGAGAAACCGGGATGCGCACGCGGATCCAGTCGGGTTTCTTCGGCAGTTCATCGGTCGGGATGATCTTCACCGGGATGCGCGCGACCTTGTCGGCGCCACGCAGTTTTACCCCAGCTTCCACCTTCTTTGGCGCGGGGCGCGGGGTGACATCCTGGGTTGCTATCAGGTTCGGCACGGCTTCTTGCACAGTTGTCATATTCAGTCGATTCCGCCCGTCAGGGTCGTCTGCTCAGCATAGTCGAGGTGCTTGACCAGCTGTCCGCGCAGCCTTGTCCTGACCTCAATGAGTTCGATCGGGCCTGCCAGGTCACGCAGCTGGGTCATGGCCAGCCCCGCATACCCACAGGGGTTGATTCGGCGGAATGGCGCAAGGTCCATGTCCACGTTCAGAGCAAGGCCGTGAAAGGAACGGCCGTTGCGGATTCGCAGGCCGAGGGAGGCGATTTTCGCTCCGTCGACGTAGACGCCCGGCGCATCGGGTTTGGCCGCGGCAGTCACGCCGTAGCTGGCGAGCAGCTCGATCAGCGTCTGCTCGATGCGGCTGACCAGTTCGCGCACGCCAAAGCCCAGGCGGCGCACGTCCAGCAGCAGGTAGGCCACCAACTGCCCGGGGCCATGGTAGGTCACCTGGCCGCCACGGTCGGTCTGCACCACCGGGATATCGCCCGGTACCAGCAGGTGCTCGGCCTTGCCGGCCTGGCCCTGGGTGAAGACCGCGGGATGCTCGACCAGCCAGACTTCGTCCTGGCTGTCCGGGCTACGCTGCTCGGTAAAGCGACGCATGGCTTCCAGCACCGGTTCATAGGGCTGCAGGCCAAGGTCGCGTACACCGAGACAAAGGGACATCACAGCACCATTTTCACGATGCCGGTCGCGCGCAAGGCGCTGTTGATGTCGTGCAGCTGGTTCTCGCTTTCGGCAACGATGTGCAATTGCACCGTGGTGTACTTGCCTTCCTTGCTCTGGCGCTCGGCCAGGGTGGAAAGGTCGACCTTGGCGTGCTTGCTCAGGACTTCGATCACCATGTCCTTGAAGCCGACAACGGTATCGCCGATGACCTTGATCGGGTAATCGGCGCAGGGGAATTCGATCTTGTGCGACTTGACGTCAGGTTCGCTCATGGCGGAAACGGCCTCGTAAGCCGTGGCAACAACAACGCCCCCGCAGAGTGGGCGGGGGCGTGGCAGGTCACGTTATCAGTTGAACAACCCGTAGAAGAATAGACGGATGCTATCCCACATACGACGGATGAAACCACCTTCCTCGACGCCGTCGAGGGCGATCAGGTCGGCGCTGTGAACCACGTTCTCGTCCAGTTTGACTTCCACTTTACCAATCACGTCACCTTTGGCGATCGGTGCGGTGATTTGCGGGTTCATGGTCATCGAAGCCTGAAGGCGCTTCAATTGGCCTTTAGGCATAGTCATGGTCAGGTCGTCGGCCAGGCCAGCCTTGACGATGCTGGTGGCGCCTTTCCAGACCGGCGCCTGGGCCAGCTCGGTGCCCTTCTGGTAGAAGGTCTGGGTTTCGAAGAAGCGGAAACCGTAGGTCAGCAGCTTCTGGGTTTCGGCGGCGCGCGATTGCTCGCTGTTGGTGCCGAACACCACGGCGATCAGGCGCTGGCCGTCACGAACGGCCGAGGCCACCATGCAATAGCCGGCTTCGTCGGTGTGGCCGGTTTTCAGGCCGTCGACGGTCTTGTCACGCCACAGCAGCAGGTTGCGGTTCGGCTGCTTGATGTTGTTCCAGAAGAACTCTTTCTGCGAGTAGATCGCGTAGTGCGCCGGGTCGACATTGATAATCGCACGGGCCAGCAGGGCCATGTCGTGCGCCGACGAGTAATGATCCGGGTTCGGCAGGCCGGTCGGGTTCATGAAGTGGCTGTTGCCCATGCCCAGGTCGGCGGCCGTCTTGTTCATCATGTCGGCAAAGGCGTCTTCGCTGCCGGCGATGTGTTCGGACAGAGCAACCGAGGCATCGTTGCCCGACTGGATGATGATGCCGTGCAGCAGGTCGCTGACGGTAACCTGGCTACCGACCTTGATGAACATGCGCGAACCGCCGGTACGCCAGGCGTTTTCGCTGACGGTGACCGGGTCGTTTTCGCCGATCTGGCCACGACGGATGTCCAGGGTGGCGATGTAGGCGGTCATCAGCTTGGTCAGGCTGGCCGGCGGCAGGCGCTCGTCACCGTTGTTCTCGACCAGCACGTTGCCGCTGGACGCGTCCATGAGTACGTAGGACTTGGCTGCCAGTTGTGGTGGTGCCGGCATCATCTGCTCTGCCGCGAAGGCAACAGGCGTGATCAGCAGCAGTACGGGCAGGCAAAGTCGTTTGGCAAGGTTGGTGATGTTCATCCGTCTCTCGAAAATCGCTAATGGTCTGAGATGTTCCCTGGGCCACATCGTGTGCCCAGCGCCAGTCAGTCTAGTTTTATGGCCATAGGCCTGGCCCACAGAAGTGCGGCGTTATGTCGCTGCGGGCAAAAGCGGACATTGTACATGCCCGCGCCCGGCAATTCATGACAAAACCGACAGGTCAGTCCGCTGTGACCAGCTTGGCCTGCCCAAGGTTCGCCAGGCGAATGCTGTCCTGGGCTTGCTGAATCTCGCCCGGGTTGTTGAACGGCCCCAGGCGCACGCGGTGCAGGGTCTGCTGGTTACGCACAATGGAGCTGATGAACACCGGCGCGCTGACCATGGTGCTCAACTTCGAACGCAGCAGCTCGGCAGCGTCCGGGTTGGCGAAGGCGCCCACCTGAAGCACGTTGCCGCCGTTGCCGGCCGGCACCGTGTTACCGCCCACCTGCACCGGCACTACCGGCGCCGCGTGCTGCTGCGGCGGCGGGGTCCATTGCTCGACGCGCCCGGTACTGGCGGCAATCGCCTGGGGCTGGGTGGATTGCGGTTCCTTGAGCATCAATGGCGGCTGCTGGCCTTTCTGCGCCCACCACTGCTGCGGGTCGATACCCTCGACGCGCACGTGCGCAGTGCCGCTTTCGGCATAGCCGAGTTTCTTAGCCGCCGCGTAAGACAGGTCGATGATGCGGTCGGAATAGAATGGGCCACGGTCATTTACCCGCAGGATCACGCTGCGCCCATTGGCCAGGTTGGTCACCCGCACGTAGGCTGGCAACGGCAGGGTCTTGTGCGCCGCGCTCATGCCGTACAGGTCGTACAGCTCGCCGTTGGCAGTGTTCTGTCCGTGAAACTTGGTGCCGTACCACGACGCGGTACCCTCGGCGCGGTAGTTGCGCGACTCCTGCATCGGGTAGTAGGTCTTGCCCAGCACCGTGTACGGGTTGGCCTTGTAGTTGCCGGTGTGCACGGTCGGCGTGGCGTCGGGGATCTTGTTGACGTCCACGTCCCACCACGGGGCACCGTCCTTGTGGGCACGGTTGATGTCCAGGCCCGGTTGCGCGCGAACGGTGTTGCCGCTGCTTTGCGTGGAGGTTGGGCGGCTGGAAGAGCAGCTGACCAGCAACAGGCCGACGGTCATGCAGCTCAGCAGCTTGAAGGTATTGGCAGAGAAGATTGCGCGCATTAATTGACGCCCCGTGCTTGGACCAGCTGTTCCGCGAGCTGATGCACCGCCATGGCGTACATCACGCTGCGGTTGTAGCGAGTGATCGCGTAGAAGTTCTTCAGGCCCATCCAGTACTCAGGGCCGTTGGCGCCTTCCAGGCGGAAGGCGGTAACCGGCAGATCATCGCGCAGCGCATCATGGACCGACCAGCCCAGCGCTCGCAACTCCCCAACGGTTTTCACCGGCTCGATGCCGGTGGTCAGGCCTTCGTCGGCCCGTGCGCCGCTGACCTGGGCGCGGCTGACGACACCCTGTCCGGCCACCCAGCCATGGCGCTGGAAGTAACTGGCGACACTGCCGATGGCATCGTCCGGGTTGTTCCAGATATTGATGTGACCGTCGCCGTCGAAGTCCACCGCGTAATGGCGAAAACTGCTCGGCATGAACTGCGGCAGCCCCATGGCGCCGGCGTAGGAACCCTTGAGGGTCAGCGGGTCGAGTTGTTCGTCACGCGCCAGCAACAAGTACTCGCGCAGCTCCTTGCGGAAGAATTCGGCGCGCGGTGGGTAGTCGAAGCCCAGCGTGGACAGCGCATCGATCACCCGATAGTTGCCGGTGTTGCGGCCAAAGAAGGTCTCCACACCGATGATCGAGACGATGTATTGCGCCGGCACACCGTATTGCTGCTCGGCACGGGCCAGCACCGCTTCGTGCTGGCGCCAGAAGTCCACACCCCGGGCGATCCGCGCGTCGGTGATGAACATCGGCCGGTAATCCTTCCACGGTTTGACCCGCTCGGCCGGACGCGAGATGGCGTCGAGGATTGATTGTTTGCGCTGCACCTCACGGAACACGCCCATCAGCTGTTCGCTGGCAAAGCCGTAGTCGCGGCTCATCTGGCCGACAAACTCGGCCACCTGGGGCGAGCCGTCGTAATCACCGGCGTGGGCCTGCGAGGCAGCGCCGAACAGGCTCACCGCACCGATCCACGGCGCACAACGGGCAGCCCAGTTACGCACTGCTTGCATGAAATTCTTCACCTTATTCAAACCTGTGCGATCCATTTGCGGTGCGTGTGGATCGACATCAAAACGCCAAACGCTGACAGCAGCGTCACCAACGAAGTTCCGCCATAACTAATGAAGGGCAGCGGCACGCCCACCACGGGCAGAAGGCCGCTGACCATACCGATATTGACGAATACATATACAAAGAATGTCATGGTCAGGCTGCCCGCCAGCAGCTTGCCGAACAGCGTCTGCGCTTGCGCGGTGATCATCAGGCCACGGCCGATCAGCAACAGGTAGACGATCAGCAACAGGCAGATGCCGACCAGACCGAACTCCTCACCGAGTACGGCGATGATGAAGTCGGTGTGGCTTTCGGGGAGAAAGTCCAGGTGCGACTGGGTACCCAGCAGCCAGCCCTTGCCGAACACGCCGCCGGAGCCGATTGCCGCCTTGGATTGGATGATGTTCCAGCCGGTGCCCAACGGGTCGCTTTCCGGATCGAGGAAGGTCAACACGCGCTGCTTCTGGTAGTCGTGCATCACGAAGAACCACATCGCCACCGCCACCGGCACCGCCGCCGTCAACACGCTGAGGATCCAGCGCCAACGCAGCCCGCCCATGAACAATACGAAGGCGCCGGAGGCCAGAATCAGCAGCGCTGTACCCAGGTCCGGCTGGCGAACGATGAGGATGAACGGCACACCGATCAGCACCAGGCTGATCGCCACGTGCTTGAGCTGCGGCGGCAAGGTGCGCTTGGACAGGTACCAGGCGATGGTCGCTGGCATGATGATTTTCATGAATTCCGAGGGCTGGAAGCGGATTACCCCAGGGATGTTGATCCAGCGTGTGGCGCCCATGGCGTTGTGGCCCATGACGTCCACCACGACCAGCAGCAACACGCCGGTCAGGTAGGCCAGCGGCACCCAGCGGGCCATGAAGCGCGGCTCGAGCTGGGCGATGACGAACATCGACACGAGGCCGATGCCGAACGAGGTGGCCTGCTTGAGCAACAGGTCCCAGTTCTTGCCGCTTGCCGAATAGAGTACGAACAGGCTGCCGGCTGCGAGGGTCAACAGGATGATCAGCAAGGGGCCGTCGATGTGGATGCGCTGCAGGAAGCTGGCGCGTCGACGCATTACGTCCTCGCTGGAGAGCATGCGATCGAAATTGTTCATCACGGGGCCGTTTCCTGGGCGACGGTGGCAGGAGCGAACTCAGGCTTGAGCCGGCCGCTCTCGTCGAGCAGCCAGGCGTCCATGATCTGCCGCACCACGGGCGCGGCGACGCCAGAGCCGGACTCGCCGTTCTCGACCATCACCGAGACCACGATCTTCGGATCGTCAGCCGGGGCGAAGGCGACAAACAAGGCGTGGTCGCGGTGGCGCTCCTGAAGTTTGTTGCGGTCGTATTTCTCGCCTTGCTTGATCGCCACCACCTGGGCGGTACCGCTCTTGCCGGCGATGCGATACTGCGCGCCGGCCGCAGCCTTGCGCGCGGTACCTCGGGCGTTGTGCATCACCTGCTCCATGCCGTGGGTGACCTTGGCCCAGTCGGACTTGTCGCGCAGGACGATGTCTTCCATGGGGTTGGGGTCCACTGGCGGCTGGCCTTCGATGGTCTTGGCCAGATGCGGGCGATTCCACACGCCTTTGTTGGCGATCAGCGCGGTGGCCTGGGCCAATTGCAGCGGTGTGGCCTGCATATAGCCCTGGCCGATGCCGAGGATCAGTGTTTCACCGGGGAACCAGGCCTGGCGGCGGGTGGCGCGCTTCCATTCGCGCGACGGCATCAGCCCGGCCGACTCCTCGAACATGTCGAGGGCAACCTTCTGGCCAATGCCGAACTTGTTCATGTAGCTGGACAGCCGATCGATGCCCATCTTGTGGGCAAGGTCGTAGAAATAGGTGTCATTGGAACGCATGATCGCGGTATCCAGGTCGACCCAGCCATCACCGCTGCGGTTCCAGTTACGGTACTTGTGATCGTAATTGGGCAGTTGGTAGTAACCCGGGTCGAACACGCGGCTGCCGGCGTTGACCACACCGCTGTCGAGGCCAGCAATCGCCACTGCAGGTTTGATGGTCGAGCCTGGCGGATACAGCCCGCGCAGCACACGGTTGAACAGCGGACGGTCGATCGAGTCGCGCAGCTCGGCATACGCCTTGAAGCTGATGCCGGTGACGAACGGGTTGGGGTCGAAGCTCGGCTGGCTGACCATTGCCAGCACCTCGCCAGTTCGGGGATCGAGCGCCACCACCGCCCCTCGGCGCCCACCCAGGGCCGCCTCGGCGGCTTCCTGCAGCTTGATGTCGAGGCTCAGCACAATGTCTTTGCCAGGCTTCGGGTCGGTGCGTTTGAGCACGCGCAGCACACGGCCGCGAGCGTTGGTCTCGACTTCCTCGTAGCCAACCTGGCCGTGCAGTTCGCCTTCGTAGAAGCGCTCGATACCCGTCTTGCCGATGTGGTGGATGCCGCTGTAGTTTACCGGGTCTAGGCTTTTCAGCTCTTTCTCGTTGATGCGCCCGACATAGCCGACCGAGTGGGCGAAATGCGCACCCTGCGGGTAGTGCCGAACCAGCTGGGCGACCACCTCCACGCCGGGCAGGCGGAACTGGTTGACCGCCACGCGGGCGATCTGCTCTTCGTTGAGCTCGAACAGGATCGGCACCGGCTCGAACGGCCGTCGCCCCTGGCGCATGCGCTTTTCGAAGAGCGCGCGATCATCAGCTGTCAGATCCAGCACTTCGACGATAGTGTCCAGTACTTCCTGCCAGTTACCCGCACGTTCGCGGGTCATGGACAGGCTGAAGCTGGGCCGGTTATCGGCGATGATCACCCCGTTACGGTCGAAGATCAGCCCGCGCGTGGGCGGAATCGGCTGCACATGCACCCGGTTGTTCTCCGACAGCGTCGAGTGGTAGTCGTACTGGATGATCTGCAGGTAATACAACCGCGCGATCAGCACGCAAATAAGCAGCATGATCGCCACCGCGCCGACCACGACGCGGTTACGCACCAGGCGGGCGTCTTTCTCGTGGTCCTTGAGACGGATCGGCTGCGACATCGGACTGCTTACAGGCTCATTTGTGGTAAGGGTGCCCGGACAACACGGTCCAGGCGCGGTAGATCTGCTCGCCGATGAGTATCCTTACCAACGGGTGCGGCAAGGTCAGCGGCGACAGCGACCAGCGTTGCTCGGCGCGCGCGCAGACCTCAGGCGCCAGCCCTTCCGGGCCGCCCACCATCAAATTCACCGTGCGCGAATCCAGGCGCCAGCGGTCCAGCTCGGTTGCCAGTTGCTCGGTACTCCAGGGCTTGCCATGGACCTCGAGGGTGACGATGCGTTCCCCGGGCTGCACCTTGCTCAGCATGGCCTCACCCTCCTGACGGATCAGGCGAGCGACGTCGGCATTCTTGCCACGGGTGTTCAGCGGGATTTCCACCAGCTCAAGCGACAGCTCCTGGGGCAGGCGCTTGGCATATTCATGCCAGCCTTCCTCGACCCACTTGGGCATGCGCGAGCCGACCGCGATCAGGCGCAGACGCACGACGTTTCCTTATTCCCGATCTTTGATCTTGGCGTCGAAGTAGTCGCTGGCGTTTTCCGGGCTGTGATGCTTGGCATCGGCGGCGCGGCTCTGCTCGGCACCCAGCCACAGGCGCTCCAGGTCGTAGAACTGGCGGGCTGCGGCGGTCATCATGTGCACGATGACGTCGTTCAGGTCCAGCAGCACCCAGTCGCTGTCGCCCTTGCCTTCTTCGCCCAGCGGCTGTGCGCCTTCTTTCTTGACCGCTTCACGGACCTTTTCCAGCATCGCGTTGATCTGGCGGTTGGAGGTACCGGTGGCAATGATCATGTAGTCGGTCAGGCTGTGCTTTTCACGCACGTCGATGACCTGGATGTCCTGGGCCTTGACGTCTTCCAGCGCGCTGATGGTCAGTTTGACCAGGTCTTCGCCTTTGATATCTTTGATTTGCTTGCTCATATAAAACTCGTTCAACTCGGTGAATGAGGCGCCCGTAGGCACCGTCAGTTAGGCACACGATACAGCTCGTGCGCCTCGATGTAGGCCAGTACGGCGTCCGGCACCAGGAACCTCACCGACTTGCCGCTGGCCAGCAGCTGTCGGATCTGTGTAGCCGACACCGCAAGCGGGGTCTGCCAGACGAACGAAATATTTCCCGCCGGGCCGGACATGGCGGTGGGATCGCTCTCGGAGCGCGCAGCCAACAGGTTGCGCAGCTCGTCAGGGGGGTCAACGTCGGCATCCGGGCGTTGCAGCACCAGGATGTGACAGTGTTGCAGCAGTTCTTCCCAGCGATGCCAGCTGGGCAAGCCGCAGAAGGCATCCCAGCCAAGCACCAGGAACAGCTGGTCGTTGGCAGCCAGTTCGGCGCGGATCGATTCCAGCGTGTCGAGGGTGTAAGACGGCTTGTCGCGCGCAAGCTCCCGAGCATCCACGCTCAGGCGCTCGACGCCTTGCACGGCCTCACGCACCATCGCCAGGCGATCTTCTGCCGCCACCTGCGGGGTATCGCGGTGTGGTGGTCGGGCATTGGGCAACAGGCGCAGCTCATCGAGCGCCATGAACTCGGCCACCTCCAGCGCGCTGCGCAGGTGACCGATGTGCACGGGGTCGAAAGTACCGCCAAGAATGCCGATGCGCCGGACTGCCTGGGCCTTGCTCAACTCAGCAGGACTCCTGGCCGCGCAGTTGGCCGTCACCGATCACCACGTATTTTTCGCAGGTCAGGCCTTCCAGGCCGACCGGGCCGCGGGCGTGCAGCTTGTCGGTGGAAATGCCGATTTCCGCACCCAGGCCATATTCGAAACCGTCGGCGAAGCAGGTCGGGGTGTTGAGCATCACCGACGCCGAGTCGACTTCAGCCATGAACTGGCGAGCCTGACCCTGGTGTTCGGTGATGATCGAATCGGTGTGGTGCGAACCGTAGTGGTTGATGTGTTCGATAGCCTGGTCCAGGCCGTCGACCACACGAATGGACAGGATGGCGTCGAGGTACTCGGTGTGCCAATCGTCTTCGCTGGCCGGTTTGGCATCGATCAGTGCGCGGGTGCGTTCGCAACCGCGCAGCTCGACGCCTTTCTCCTGGAAGCGGCGGGCCATTTCCGGCAGGAAGCCTTGCGCTACGCGCTGGTCGACCAGCAGGGTTTCCATGGCACCGCAGATGCCGTAACGGTAGGTCTTGGCATTGAAGGCAACGCGCCAGGCCTTGTCCAGGTCGGCGTGTTCAGCCACGAAGACATGGCAGATGCCGTCCAGGTGCTTGATTACCGGCACGCGAGCATCACGGCTGATGCGCTCGATCAGGCCACGGCCACCGCGCGGAACGATGACGTCAACGAACTCGGGCATGCTGATCAGCGCGCCGACCGCTTCACGGTCGGTGGTCTCGACCACTTGCACCACCGCTGCCGGCAAGCCGGCTTCAGCCAGGCCTCGCTGGATGCAGGCGGCAATCGCACGGTTGGAGTGAATGGCCTCGGAGCCGCCACGCAGGATGGTCGCGTTGCCCGACTTCAAGCACAGGCTGGCAGCATCGATGGTCACGTTCGGGCGCGACTCGTAGATGATCCCGATCACCCCCAGCGGCACGCGCATCTTGCCGACCTGAATGCCCGACGGGCGATAGCTCATGTCGCGGATGGCGCCGACCGGGTCTGGCAGGCTGGCCACCTGGCGCAGGCCGGTGATCATGCTGTCGATGCGCGCCGGGGACAGGGCCAGGCGGTCGAGCAGTGCGGGCTCCAGGCCATTGGCACGGCCAGCGGCCAAGTCCAGTTCATTGGCTGCAGTGAGCTCGGCGCGCGCGGCGTCCAGGGCATTGGCGGCGGCCTGCAGGGCGCGGTTCTTCTGCGCAGTGCTGGCACGGGCGATCAGCCGGGAAGCCTGGCGAGCGGCGCGACCCAAGCGGGTCATGTAGTCAAGAACGGACTCAGTCATGGGTTCGGTGTCTTGGCGAAGGGGAAATCGGCTGATTATAACTGTCGCGTAGGTATACGCCCAGCGGTGGCTGGCGGATGGTTGAAAATGGTCGACCGGATCTGTAGGAAAGATGTAACCGCGCTTATCGAATCGCCCTCGTTTCAGCCTCGCTTAAGCCATTCGTTGCTATCATCCGCGCCTCGATCACGACGAACCCTCAGCATGCCAGACACTGCACCTTGCCCGGCCCGCGTCCTGCCCGACAGTTTCTTCGACCGCGACCCCCAGACCCTGGCCAAGGCGCTGCTGGGCAAGGTCATCCGCCATCGCCATGGCGGCCTGTGGCTGGCTGCGCGGATCATCGAGACCGAAGCCTATTACCTGGCCGACAAGGGCAGCCATGCCTCGCTCGGCTACACGGAGAAACGCAGGGCACTGTTCCTCGATGGCGGGCACATCTATATGTACTACGCCCGCGGTGGCGATTCGCTGAACTTCAGCGCGCACGGGCCGGGCAACGCGGTGCTGATAAAGTCCGCCTACCCCTGGGTGGACGCCCTCTCCGATGCCAACAGCCTGGCGCAGATGCAACTGAACAACCCTGATGCCAGCGGCAACCTGCGCCCCGCCGAACGCCTGTGCGCTGGCCAGACCCTGCTGTGCCGGGCCATGGGCCTCAAGGTGCCGCAGTGGGACGCACAGCGCTTCGACCCCGAACGCCTGTACGTCGAAGATTGCGGCATCGCCGTGCCACGGGTTGTCCAGGCCGCCCGCCTGGGTATCCCCCATGGCCGCGACGAACACCTGCCCTATCGTTTCGTCGACGCCGAATACGCCCGCTTCTGCACGCGGAACCCGTTGCGCCGGGGCCAAGTCGAAGGGCAAGACTTTTCAATCATCGAACAAGGAAGCTGAAACATGGGCCAATGGCTCGACAGCCTGACCGGCTGGCTCAGCGCCAACCCGCAGTGGCTTGGCCTGGCAATTTTCCTGGTGGCCTGCATCGAGTGCCTGGCCATCGCCGGCATCATCGTGCCGGGCACCGTGTTGTTGTTCGCGGTGGCCGTGCTGGCTGGCAGCGGTGCCTTCACCCTGGGCGAAACGTTGCTATTGGGGTTCCTCGGCGGCCTGCTCGGCGATGCCCTGTCGTACACGATAGGCAAGTACTTCCACCAGAATATCCGCCGGCTGCCGCTGCTGCGCCACCACCCGGAATGGATCGGCAGTGCCGAAACCTATTTTCAGCGTTATGGGATCGCCAGCCTGCTGGTGGGCCGTTTCATCGGCCCGTTGCGGCCGATGTTGCCCATGGTAGCGGGCATGTTCGACATGCCGCTGCCGCGCTTTATCGCCGTCAGCCTGGTGGCCGGTGCCGGCTGGTCGGTCGCTTACCTGCTGCCGGGCTGGGCCACCGGTGCGGCCATGCGCCTGCCGTTACCGGAAGGGTTCTGGCTGGACGCCGGCATCATCGCCGGTACCCTGGCAGTGCTGATCGGCTTGAGCCTGAACAGCAGCATCCGTGACCAGCGCCATGGCACGCGGTTGATCGCCGGTTTGAGCTTCCTGGCTTTGGCTGGGGTGTTTCTGGGCTGGCCCTATCTGCACGAGTTCGATCAGGGCGTGATGACCCTGGTGCAGGAGCACCGCAGCCAGGCCATCGACGGCATCGTTGTAGTGGTGACGCGCCTGGGTGACTTCCGCACGCAGTTCTTCCTGGGCGGACTGCTCACCGGCCTACTGCTGCTTGCGCGCCAATGGCGACATGCACTGTTCGCAGGGGGCGCGCTGATGGGCACGGCGATCGCCAATGGTTCGCTGAAGTGGCTGTTTGCACGCGCACGGCCAGAAGTGCTGACTGACCCGCTGACCAGTTACAGCATGCCCAGCGGGCACAGTTCGGCGTCCTTTGCGTTCTTTCTGGTGATGGCGGTGCTGGCCGGGCGCGGCATGCCTGCGCGCATGCGCCTGACCTGGATTTTGCTGGGCTGCATTCCGGCTTTGTCGATTGCCTTGTCGCGGGTTTACCTGGGGGCGCACTGGCCGACTGATATTCTGGCGGGCGCCTTGCTGGCCTGCTGCGTGTGTGCGCTGAGCCTGACGCTGGTGCAGTATCGCCAGCCGCTCAATGCATTGCCGCAGCGGGTGTGGTGGTTGGTGTTGCCGGCGTGTGTCGCGTTGTTGGCGTTTTTTGCGATGCATGCGTTGCCGCAGGCTTTGTTGCGTTATCAGTATTGAGGGGTGTCTGTTCCGGCCTCTTCGCGGGGCAAGCCCGCTCCAACAGGTTCTGCGCAGCGCTGGAAGATTGTGATTTACCTGTGGGAGCGGGCTTGCCCCGGGTACAAACCGAAGACATCGTTTACATTTCAAACCGGGGACATTGTTTACAGGCTAATACGCATGATCAGGAG
>NZ_JBVJLI010000022.1:0-79895 GCF_055584805.1 Pseudomonas sp. NPDC090752
ATCCCAGGGCATGGCTGTAGCTCCGGCAGTCATTGCTACCGATAAGTGTCCACCATGTCCTGGCACAGCCGTCACCCATGTCTCCCGTTTATACACTGGAAAAAGAGACGGGCGAACGGTTGGCGCAAAATGTTGGCCGAGCAGGTTCGTTGCTGCAGGGCTAAAGGGTTAGCGGGCAGCCGCACTAGGCGGATTGTTTAGAGGGCGTCCATCATTCTGGCGAATGACCGTGCGAGCCTCCGGGCGCGAATCGCACTTTGGGATGAACCACCGGGTTAGCGGCATGACCTTGAAGGCTCTGGTCATCTGGGGTGCTGCCTAAGGCAGCGCTTTGAATCTTCGTTCTATCGCTCACCGCGGCATGGGTCAATTGGTGAAGGGCACATGGAAATGCGCCAGATTCCTTCTTTGGCGTGCTTTGGAAGTCGGTGGGTGTCAGTGGCAAAGTGGCCGTTTGTCGCTTTTCTAGTGTTAGCCCGTGAGCATGGGGATGCGAAGCCTCCCTATGCTCATGGGCTTGGCCGGAAAAGCCCAAAATCGAGGCGAGTTGGCGACTGTCGCCATCCGCTCAGACGGCAGGGATGTAGATGGCACGCGGTCTGTCGCCAGTGTCGCCGTTGTCGCCGCCCTATCGGATGGGTACTACGTTCCGATCCCTGGCCAAATTCATCGCGCTGGCCGAGAGATTGCCCGTCGACGCCTTCAGAATGTACTCGCTCCACCAGGCCATCATCGGCCGCCGTCGCTCGATGTAGTCGGCTCGGTTGTAGGCACTGCGCACCTCATCCTTGTCGACGTGCGCCAACGCCACTTCGATGAGCTCCGGGTCCCACCCATGTTCATTCAAGATGGTGCTGGCCATCGAGCGCATGCCGTGGCTGACCAAGCGGTCCTGGAAGCCCATGCGTTTCAACGCCATGTTGGCGGTCTGGCTATTGGCATGAGTACGAGGGTTTCGGTCTGCCGGGAAGACGTATTCCCGATGACCACTGTGGGACTTCAGTATCTCCAGCAATGATATGGCTTGATCGCTCAACGGGATGCTGTGCGGGCGGCGCTTCTTCATCCGCTCTGGCGGGATGGTCCAGACACGCCTTTCAAAGTCGATGTCTGCCCAGCGAGTGGTCGCCGCCTCGGCGGGGCGAGTCATGGTGTGCAACTGCCATTCGATCAGACAACGTGTCGTGCGCTTGATACGGGCGTTCGCTATTTCCAGCATGAGTTCAGGAAGCTCCTCGGGTGGAAGCGCCGCCATGTTTTCTTTCTTCGGTTTCTTGAACACCGCCCGAATCCCGCTTAGCGGGTTCGCGAAGATCATTCCCGAATTGACACTGTAAGTCATGATCTCGTTGAGGCGCTGGCTAAGCCGCTTCACGGTTTCCAAGCTGCCTTTGGCTTCGATGGGGCGAAGGATCTTGATCACCATCGGTGCGCTGACTTCCGTGATCGGAGTCGATTTCATGCTGGGGAAAACGTGCAGTGTGAGTGAGCGCCAGATGTCCTCGGCATAGGCCGGCGTGACCGAGTCCTTTTTCAGCTCGAACCAGGCGGTAGCTACTTTCTCGAAAGTATGTTCCGTCTCGGCTAGCTTGGCCTGCGCGAGATCATTGCGCTGAGCTTTGGGGTCGATCCCCTGCGCAAGTACTTCCCTAGCCTCAACCGCTTTCCGCCGAGCTTGCGCCAGAGAGACCTCAGGGTAGGAGCCGAGCGCCATGTTGATTCGATTTTTGGTGACCGGATGCCTGTAGTTGAAATTCCACTGCATCGAGCGGTTGACCCGGACTCGGAGCTGGAGCCCGTCGCCATCCGTGAGGACGTAGTCCTTGTCTTTGGGCTTGACCGCCTTGAGCTGGCGGTCGGAGAGGCGAGCTGTTTGAGCGCACATGGGAGAGCTCCATGACACCTTTTGGTATTCCCAAGATTAGCCCCAGGTATGCTGGAATACCACCGGGAATACCGGGGTGGCTGGAACTCAAAAAACCGTTGTGGCCCTCAAAAGAGCAGTAAGCCATTGATTTAACTGACTTCCAGGCACAAAAAAAGACGTCCGTGGACGTCTTTAGATGATCATTTGGTGGAGCCGGGGGGATTTGAACCCCCGTCCGCCAGTACTCCGCTGTCGGTACTACATGCTTAGCCGTGTCTACTGATTTAATCCGCAGTCGCCCGACGGGCAGGGTACTTTGGATGAGTTGGGTAAGTTTTAGTCGCTTTGCCCCCAACGTGCTACACGACGATCCTGTTCTGTATGACAATCATTTCGGGTTTACAGGCATCCCCTGATGATTGCTGGAGCCGAAGCTACCAGGAGAGCGGGCTCAGCTGCTTACGCAGCGAGAGCGTAACCCTCGTAGTTTTCGTCATTGGCAACTATAGAAAGTTGCAACAGTGGATTTACGAGTTCTGTTACCAACTCGGCATGCACCTAGAGTTTCGCTACCGGCGTCGAATCCTAATCGGCCCCACACTCAGCTCTAGCTGACCGTACCTTTCGGCACGTGAGGTGGAGTATACGCGCTAAAGCGGGCGGCGTCGACTGTGGGTTCCGCCGCCCGCTCTACGTCAGGCACCGCTGCCGCCGGCCGAGCCGCTGCCTTTCTCGGTTTTCTCCAGGCGCTCCAGTACTTTGCTGGTGATGGCGATGCATTCCTTGGTGTCACCTGCGGCCTGGGCGGACTTGGCTTTGTCGACCTGTTCGGTCAGGGCCTTGTCCAAGCCTTCGGAGGTGGCGCCGGCGGTGGCCATGCTGTCGTCGATCTTCTGCAGGTTGATGGTGCACAGGTCGTCGGCGGCAAACACCGGGGAAGCCAGGAGGGTGGCGGCCGCGAAGAGGGCCGAAAGCGCGGTACCTTTCATGGGTGTCTCCTTGAAGGCCTCTGGAAGGTGGGCCTGTAAGGGTGGACTGTTGGGGGTTGCGGAGGGTTCCATCGAGATAGTGGCTAGGCGGCATGATGGGTGTGGCGGGATGTTGCGGGCGAGGGCTTTGCCCTCGATTCGCGGGCAAGCCCGCTCCCACAGGGGATTGTGCTGGGCTGTGGGAGTGGAGTGGGGTTTAGTGCGGTTTGGTCAGGCCGCGTTCCATGTCATCGATGAGTGCTTTGGCCATCTCGCTGAGGATGCGTGCGGCGCTGCCGGCCTGGCGGTCGTTTTCCATTTCGGCTTCGGTGGTGAGGTGGCGGATGCAGCCGAGCAGGACGGATAGCTGGCTGAAGGCGTGATCGAAGGGGACGCCGGGTTGCAGGCGGAAGAGGTCGAATGATTCCTTGCCGGCGGTGGTGATCTTTTTCAGTTCGTCATTCATGAGATCACCTTTGCCTTTGCGCGTTGTAGAGGTCGGTCAAGGCGTGCTCGATCAGCGCTCGGGAGGTTTCGCAGGCGTGGGCGGCGTTGCTGAGCATGTTGACGCCTGGTTCGCCGGCGTAGGTGCGGCAGTGTTCATCGATGGTTTCGATGACGCCGCGTAACAGCTCGCTGGCGTGGGCTAGGGCGTCGGGGGTGGGTATGTCGCTCTGGATGGAAAAGTAGGGGGTGGTGATGAGTTTGAGGCGTGGTGGGTCGGGGACGATTTTTTTCATGGTGCAAATCCCAGTTTGATTGCTCGACAGGAGCTACCAACTCGATCCTTTCTCACGGGATTGGGTGGCAGCCATGCGTGGGGTGAGAAACCGGTAAACATGGGAAATCCGGCCAGACCGAGGTCTGCCCACGCAGGGCCGCCATTACGAGGCTGCTGTCATGTTTACGAGGTTCTCACACCCCGTCGTCCGAAAACGACTCTGGGAAATTAGCCCTGATGGGTGTGAGCAACAACAGCGAAACGGCAGCGTGGGTCGTAGGATAATTCCCAAAGCATCCAATTCAGAAGCATTTGGTTGCAGGTTCGGAAATGTCGTACGGCTGGAGGGCGTGGGCGAGGGCTTTGCCCTCGTTCGCGGGCAAGCCCGCTCCCACAGGGATCGCGCGGGCTTCAAGGTTTTGCGCTAGGCAGTTGCTTTTATTGGGCCGTGCGCGGCGTCAAATAATGCGCGGCCGGGTTACGCGGTCCACCAGGTAGACGAGGCCGTGATAGTCGATGCCGCTGTGGCTGGAAAGCCCAATCTCACAAGTCCGGCTGGTGGAAATCCCTTCGCTGCAATACTGCACCGCATCCTTCAGGCTACGCAGCGAGTGCGCATTCAGCTCCGGCGTGGTGAAGCCCTTGTCACCGGCAAACCCGCAACAATGAATCCCCTCCGGTATCACCACCTGCTTGCTGCAGCGCCGCGCCAGGTCGATCAGCGCCTGGCTTTCGCCCAGGTGCTGGGTGCTGCAGGTCACGTGCACGGCCACCGGTTCCTCCTGCGGGGTGAACTCCAGTTTGTCCACCAAATGAGTGCGGATGAAGCGCACCGGGTCGAACAGGTCGAGGCGGGTGTCGCCCAGGTCTTGCACCAGGCGCAGGGTGCAGGGGCTGGTGTCGCAGTAGATCGGGTCGAGGCCGCCGCGGCTGGCGTGCAACAGGACGTTGATCAGCTCCTGGCGTTTGTGTTCGGCCTGTTCGGGGTAGCCTTTGGAGGCGAACGGCTGGCCGCAGCAGAGGCTGTCGGGGTTGTCGGGGAAGACGACTTGGTAGCCGGCTTTTTCCAGCAGGGCGCGGGTCTTGTCGAGCAGTGAGCTTTGTTCGCGGTCGGCGAAGGCTGGGCCCATCACCCGCGAGACGCAGGCGGCCAGGTAAACCACGCGGGGGCGGGCGTCGTTGCTGGTCGGGCCGAAGGCGATGCTGCGCAGGGGCTGCGGCATGGCCGGGGTCCATTGCGGCAGGCGGCCTTTGCTGGTCTTGCTGAGCGTGGCGCTCAGGCGGGCCAGGCGGGGGGCGCCGAGCAGCTTGCGGGCGGTGTTGGCGGCGGTGAGGGTCAGGCGGGTGCCGGCCAGGGCAGTGTGGAAGTGCTCGGCCAGCCAGTCGGCGGTTTTGCCGTGGTCGGCGGCCTGGCTGCGCAGCTTCTTCACCAGCTCGCCGGAGTTGATGCCAACCGGGCAGCGCTGGGCGCACAGGCCGGTGGCGGCGCAGGTGTCGAGGCCTTGGTACTGGTAGGTCTGCAGCAGTTCGCGGGTGTCGATGCCGGCGCGCTTTTTCGCCTGGATGTCGCGCCACATGACGATGCGCTGGCGGGGGCTGAGGGTCAGGCCTTTGGACGGGCACACCGGTTCGCAGAAGCCGCACTCGATGCATTTGTCGACGATCTCGTCGGCGGCGGGCAGCGGCTTGAGGTTTTTCAGGTGGATGTCGGGGTCTTCGCTGAGCACCACGTCGGGGTTGAGGATGCCGTTGGGGTCGAGCAGGCGCTTGAGCGTCCACATCAGTTGGTAGGCATCATGGCCCCATTCCAGCTCCACGAATGGTGCCATGTTGCGCCCGGTGCCGTGTTCGGCTTTGAGCGAGCCGCCAAACTCGACCGCTACCAGCTGCGCGACGTCGTCCATGAAGGCTTGGTAGCGGGCGACTTCTTCGGCGCTGTTGAAGCCCTGGGTGAAGACGAAGTGCAGGTTGCCTTCCAGCGCGTGGCCGAAAATGATCGCTTCGTCGTAGTGGTGCTTGTCGAACAGCTGGATCAGGCGGTTGACGCCTTCGGCCAGTTGCTCGACGGGGAAGGTCACGTCTTCGATGATCACCGTGGTGCCGGTCTGGCGCACGGCGCCGACGGCGGGGAAGGTGTCCTTGCGGATTTTCCACAGCTGGTTGTACACCGCCGGGTCTTCGCTGAAGTCGACTTTTTGTTCCAGCGGGTAGTCGGCAATGGCGGCCATGGTTTGTTGCAGCTGCTCGTGCAGCAGCGTCTGGCTGGCGGCGCGGGATTCGATCAGCAGGGCGCAGGCATTGTCCGACAGGCCTTTTACCCACACCGGCATGCCTGGCATGTTCTGCACCGAGCGCAGGCTGCGGCGGTCGAGCAGCTCGACGGCAGACACCGGCTGGCGCTTGAGCACAGTGACTGCGCGGCAGCAGCTTTCCACGCTGGGGAATACCAGCAGGGCGCTGGCCTTGTGCGGGTGGTCGGGCACGGTGTCGTAGGTGACGGCGCTGATGAAACCCAGCGTGCCTTCGGAACCGACCAGCAGGTGCTGGAGGATATCCAGCGGTTGGTCGTAGTCCACCAGGGCGTTGAGTGACAGGCCTGTGGTGTTCTTCAGCCGGTATTTGTGCCGGATGCGGTCGGCCAGCTCGGTATTGGCGCGGGTTTCGCGGCCCAGGCGGGCGAGGGATTCGAGCAGCTCGGCGTGGGACGTTTCGAACGCGGCGACGCTGGTTGGGTCTTCGCTGTCCAGGCGGGTGCCGTCGGCCAGCACCAGGCGCAGGCCGGCCAGGGTGTGGTAGGTGTTTTGCGCGGTGCCGCAGCACATGCCGCTGGCGTTGTTGGCGACGATGCCGCCGATCTTGCAGGCGTTGATCGAGGCCGGGTCCGGGCCGATCTTGCGCCCGAAGGGTGCCAGCCAGGCGTTGGCCTGGGCGCCGACGACGCCGGGTTGCAGGCGGATCTGCTCGCCTTGGCCACGGATTTCACGGCCGTTCCAGTTGTCGCCGAGCACGATCAGCACCGAGTCGCTGATGGCCTGGCCGGACAGGCTGGTGCCGGCGGCGCGGAAGGTCACCGGCACGCGCTCGCGCTGGGCCAGGTGCAGCAGCCCGACCACTTCGTCTTCGGACTCGACGCGCACCACCAGCTTGGGAATCAGCCGGTAGAAGCTGGCATCGGTGCCGAAAGCAAGGGTGGAAGTCGGGTCGTCGAAGCGGCGTTCGGCGGGTATCAGGCGCTCGGCATCACGCAGGAACGCGGCGGGCAGGCTCATGCAATCTCCTCGCGGGGCCACGGCGTCTGGTGCGCGGTGTGCCCCGGTCATTCAGGCGGTGTTGTTGCAGGCGTCAGGCGCCCAGTTCACGGACCAGCGAATCGCGGCTGATCTCGCTGATGGTCTTGGCACCGGTCAGCACCATCGCTACGCGCATCTCTTTTTCGAACAGTTCGAGCAGGTTTTTCACCCCGGCCTGGCCATGCACGGCCAAGGCCCAGAGGAAGGCGCGGCCGATCAGCACGGTGTCGGCGCCGAGGGCGATCATGCGCACCACGTCGAGGCCACTGCGGATGCCGGAGTCGGCGAGGATTTTCAGGTCGCCTTTAACCGCATCGGCAATTGCCGGCAGGGCGCGGGCACTGGACAGCACGCCGTCGAGCTGGCGGCCGCCGTGGTTGGAGACGACGATGCCGTCGGCACCGAATTTGACCGCGTCACGGGCGTCGTCGGCGTCGAGGATGCCCTTGATGATCATTGGGCCGTCCCAGAATTCGCGGATCCACTCCAGGTCTTTCCACGAAATCGACGGGTCGAAGTTGTTGCCCAGCCAGCCGATGTAATCGGCAAGGCCGGTGGGGTTGCCGCGGTATTTGGAGATATTGCCCAGGTCGTGCGGGCGGCCCATCACGCCAACGTCCCAGGCCCACTCGGGGCGGGTCATGGCTTGCAGCACACGGCGCATCGGGCCGTTGGCGCCGCTCATGCCGGAGTGGGCATCGCGATAGCGGGCGCCGGGCACTGGCATGTCGACGGTGAATACCAGGGTTTTCACGCCGGCGGCCTTGGCCCGCTCCAGGGCGTTGCGCATGAAGCCGCGGTCTTTGAGCACGTACAGCTGGAACCACATCGGGCGGTCGATGGCCGGGGCGACTTCTTCGATCGGGCACACCGATACGGTTGACATGGTGAACGGGATGCCATGCGCGGCGGCTGCGCGGGCTGCCTGCACTTCGCCGCGGCGGGCGTACATGCCGGTGAGCCCGACCGGGGCCAGGGCCACAGGCATGCTCAGGGTCTCGTCGAACAGCTTGGTTTCGAGGCTGAGCTCGGACATGTTCTTCAGCACCCGCTGGCGCAGGGCAATGCTGGCCAGGTCCGAGACGTTGTGGCGCAAGGTGTGCTCGGCGTACGCGCCGCCGTCGGCGTAGTGGAACAGAAAGGGTGGCAGCTTGCGTTGTGCCGCGGCGCGATAGTCGGTGGAGGCGGAAATGATCATGGATTCTCGCAGCGTGGGTTGAAGAAGATGCCGGGCGCGCTTGGGCGCCCAGCCCCTTTCACTTTAGTGATGAACCAGCATGCCGGTCAGCCAATAGGCCTGAACCAGGGTGATCAGGCCGACGATGGTGGCGAAGAACAGGCTGTGCTTGACGGTGAAGCGGAACAGGTCGGATTCCTTGCCAACCAGGCCGGTGGCGGCGCAGGCCACGGCGATCGATTGTGGCGAGATCATCTTGCCGGTCACGCCGCCGCTGGTGTTGGCCGCTACCAGCAGGGTGTCGTTGACCCCGATCTGGTGCGCGGTGGTGGCCTGCAGCGAGCTGAACAGGGCGTTGGACGAGGTGTCGGAGCCGGTCAGGAACACGCCCAGCCAGCCGAGGAACGGCGAGAAGAACGGGAACGCGGCGCCAGTGCCGGCAAGGACCAGGGCCATGGTCGAGGACATGCCCGAATAGTTGGTGACGAAGGCGAAGGCCAGGACCATGCCAATCGACAGGATTGGCCAGCGCAGCTCCCAAAAGGTCTCCTTGAAAGTGGTCAGACCAGTTTTGAAGTTGATCTTGAGCACTGCCATGGAGATCAGCGCGGAGAGGAAGATTGCCGTGCCGGTAGCGGAAATCGGGTCCAGCTTGAACACGGCGGGCATGGCGGTCGGCGCAGTGACGATTGGCGCGGTCTTGACCACCAGCTGATCGAGATGCGGGATGGCGAAGTTGAACACGAAGTTGTACATCGCACCGCCCGGGGCGAACGCCGCCTTGAACGGTTTCAAGGTCCAGATCGTCACCAGCACGGTGAGGATCAGGAACGGCGACCAGGCCTTGAAGATCTCGCCGAAGCTGTACGGGGTCGGCTGGCTGCCGCTTGGCTGCACCACGGCGGCGCCGACACTGCCCTTGGCTTCGGCGAACGCGCGCTTGGGCTGCCACACTTTCAGGAACAGGGTCAGGCAGATCAGGCTGGCCAGGGCCGAGGTGATGTCCGGCAGCTCTGGGCCGATGAAGTTGGAGGTGAAGTACTGGGTGACGGCGAAGCTCAGGCCGGCGACCAGGGCGGCAGGCCAGGTTTCTTTCACGCCGCGCAGGCCGTCCATCATGAACACCAGCCAGAACGGCACGAACAGCGACAGCAGCGGCAGCTGGCGGCCGGTCATGGCACCGATGTGGAAGGCGTCGATGCCGGTGACTTGCCCGGCGACGATGATCGGGATGCCCAGGGCGCCGAAGGCTACCGGTGCGGTGTTGGCGATCAGGCACAGGCCGGCGGCGTACAGCGGGTTGAAGCCCAGGCCCACCAGCAGTGCGGCGGTGATGGCCACCGGGGCGCCGAAGCCGGCGGCACCTTCGAGGAAGGCGCCGAAGCAGAAGCCGATCAGCAGCACTTGCAGGCGCTGGTCGTCGGTAATCGACAGCACTGAGCTGCGGATGACTTCGAACTGGCCGCTCTTGACCGTGAGTTTGTAGAGGAACACCGCGGCAACGATGATCCAGGCAATCGGCCAGAGGCCGTAGAGGAAGCCATACCCTGCAGCGGCCAGGGCCATGTCGACAGGCATCTGGAAGGCGAAGATCGCCACCAGGATCGACAGTGCCAAGGTGATGCTGCCGGCAACGTGGCCTTTCATGCGGAATACCGCCAGGGCCAGGAAGAAGAACACGATGGGGATGACCGCCGCCAGTGCGGACAGGCCAAGACTACCAAGCGGGGAATAGAGTTGTTGCCAGGTTTGCATATGGGGTAACCCCTAATTGTTGTTGGTCAGCACTGGCATTGGATAATTGGTAATACCAATTTACAATGACTGGTCGCTAGGTTAAAAGCGCAGTTGTGGGTGTGTCAATTTGTCCTGTGCAAAACTTTGGTCGTGTGCCGATGAGCGGGCGGCTGATGGCTTGGGAAAATCGTCGGCTGATGGGTGCTGGCGTGGCGTGGATCAGCGAGAATAGGCACCCCTGAAATCTGCCGGGGGTTTGTGGAGAGTGAGTGATGGTTTTTGATCAGGTTCGCCAACGGCGCCTGTCCGACGACATCGTCGATCGGTTGGAAGGGATGATCCTGGAAGGCACGCTGACCTCTGGCCAGCGGCTGCCGGCCGAGCGCGCCCTGGCCGAGCAGTTCGGTGTGTCGCGCCCGTCACTGCGCGAAGCGATCCAGAAGCTGGTGGCCAAGGGGCTGCTGGTCAGTCGCCAGGGGGGCGGCAATTATGTGGCCGAGTCGCTGGGCTCGACCTTCAGCGATCCGCTGCTGCAGTTGCTTGAGCACAGTGCCGAGGCGCAGCGAGATCTGCTGGAGTTTCGTCACACGCTGGAAGCCTCATGCGCGTATTACGCGGCCCAGCGGGCTACCGAGCCTGATCGGCTTCGCCTCAAGGCCGCGTTCGACAGGCTGCAGGACTGCTATGCACGGGCTGACGAGGTCACGCGTGCGGAGGAGGGGACGGCGGATGCGCAGTTTCATCTTGCGATTGCCGAGGCCAGCCACAATGCGGTTTTGCTGCACACCATCCGAGGGCTGTTTGACCTGCTCAAGCGCAACGTGGTGACCAACATTGGCGGCATGTACCAGCAGCGCACGGAAACACGCGACATGCTGATCAGTCAGCATCGCGAGTTGTATCAGGCAATTGTCGAGGGCAGGGCGGAGGAGGCGCGAGAGGTGTCCAGCCGGCACATTCTGTATGTGCAGGAGGTGCTGGAGGAGGCGCAGCACGAGGCGCAGCGGGTGGCGCGGGCAGAGCGGCGCAGCGGGCGCTGAGAGCTGCTGTGGTAGTACCGGCCTCTTCGCGGGCAAGCCCGCTCCCACAGGTATCCCACTGAATCCAAAGCAGTGGAGAACCTGTGGGAGCGGGCTTGCCCGCGAAGAGGCCCGCATGAGCAACGGAAGGGTTTAGTCTTCCTTGCCCTTGTTGCGCACCGCACGCTGCAGCTCGCGGTTGGAATCACGCTCGCGCACGGTGTCGCGCTTGTCGTATTCCTTCTTGCCCTTGCCCAGCGCGATCTCGCACTTGATCAGGTGCTTGCTCCAGTACAGCGCCAGGGCCACACAGGTGTAGCCCTTCTGCGCCACCGCGGCTTCCACGCGCTCGAGCTCGCGCTTGTTCAGCAGCAGCTTGCGGGTGCGGATAGGGTCGGCGATGACGTGGGTGCTGGCGGTGTTCAGCGGGGTGATGTGGCTGCCGAACAGCCAGGCTTCGCCATCCTTGAGCAGCACGTAGCTGTCGGTCAGGTGCGCCTTGCCGGCCCGCAGGCTCTTTACTTCCCAACCGGACAGGACCAGCCCGGCCTCGAACTTGTGTTCGATGAAGTAATCGTGTCGCGCTTTCTTGTTTTGCGCGATGGTCCCGGTCGGATGTTTCTTTTGTTTAGCCATAGGGGCGGCATTATAGGCAACTCATTGCGCAGTCGGCTACGGGATTTAGGCGCGCTTGAGCCACCGCAATGAATACCGGACAATACAGGCCCTGTCATACGCACAGAACCTGTTTTCGGCACGCTGCGAAGCGCCGCCACCCAGCCTTGGAAGTGATGCCTGGATGACTACCCATATTCAACGCTCCGCCCTGCTGCCGTACCCTGCCCAGGCGCTCTACGATCTGGTCAACGATGTAGCCAGCTACCCGAAATTCCTGCCCTGGTGCTCGGATTCGACTGTGATCGAAGCCAGTGACACGCACATGCGCGCCAAGCTGGATGTGGCCAAGGGCGGTATGAGCCAGCACTTTGTTACGCGTAATGTGCTGGTGCCGGGGCAGTCGATCGAGATGAACCTGGAAGAAGGGCCGTTCACCCAGCTACATGGCGTGTGGGTGTTCAAGCCGCTGGGTGAGAAGGCCTGCAAGATCAGCCTGGACCTGTCGTTCGACTATGCGGGGTCGATTGTGCGCGCCACCTTGGGCCCGCTGTTCAATCAGGCTGCCAATACCTTGGTGGATGCGTTCTGCCAGCGGGCAAAAGAGCTCTACAGCTGACGTCTCTACCGCCCACAAAAAAGCCCGGACCTTGATCCGGGCTTTTTCATGTCGCCTGCAATTACTGCGGCGAAGTTTCCAGTGGTGCTGGGGTCGGTACCGGCGTAGTCTCGATGGTGTCGATTTCGCGCTGGATGGACTCTTCCACCGAACCAGGCTTGGCCGGTGTTTCTGCCGGTTGCGATGCCGGCTGCTCAGGCTGAGTGCCTGGGCTGACCGTGGTGTCGCTGCTGCCACCGAGGATTTCCTGGTCGCGGCTCACACCTGGCATGAAGTCGCCCGACAGGCTGACCAGCTGGTCGCTGTCATTGAAGAAGATGCTCATGCGCTCCTGCTGGCGTTGGCCGCCACCAGGCTGCAAGCTGTACAGGTAGTCCCAACGATTGGTGTTGAACGTATCCTGGAGCAAGGGGTTGCCCATGATAAACCTTACTTGCCGACGGGTCATTCCCGGGCGTAATTGGTCTATCATGTCCTGCGTGACGACATTGCCCTGCTGGATGTCGATTTTGTAAACCCCGGGAAACGAGCAACCGGCGAGTGCGAGCAGTCCCACGAAGGTGAGGCTGGTTAGCAAGTGCTTGGTGTTGTTTTGCATCGGTGGGCGACTTCCACTATCTTGGCTGGACAACGTAAACCCCGATCATACCCGTATTAAGAGAAGCTGCGAAGCAGCATCGGCGAGAAAGCTGACCATGGTTGAAAATAGCGAATTGCGCAAAGCCGGTCTCAAGGTGACACTGCCTCGAGTCAAGATCCTTCAGATGCTCGACTCGACCGAGCAACGTCACATGAGCGCCGAGGATGTCTACAAGGCGCTGATGGAGGCTGGCGAGGACGTCGGTCTGGCAACCGTTTATCGCGTACTGACCCAGTTCGAGGCTGCTGGCCTGGTGGTACGCCACAACTTCGATGGCGGTCACGCGGTATTCGAGCTGGCGGACGGCGGTCACCACGACCATATGGTCAACGTGGATAACGGCGAAGTCATCGAGTTCATGGACGCTGAAATCGAGCGGCGCCAGAAGGAAATCGTGGCCGAACATGGCTACGAGCTGGTGGACCATAACCTGGTCCTCTACGTGCGTAAGAAAAAGTAACGATTTAGGTCGGTACTAATGACAAAGGCGACCCCTAGGGTCGCCTTTGTGCTTTTTGTTGGCTGCAATGGCCTCTTCGCGGGTCAAGCCCGCTCCCACCGGTACCCCGCAAGGTTTGAGGTGGTGACGAACCTGTGGGAGCGGGCTTGCCCCGCGAAGGAGGCAACTAGCCTTCAAGCCTTGCCGCTGACCACCATCTTGCGCGCATGCGCCAGCGACTCCTTGGTCAGGTCGATGCCGCCCAGCATCCGCGCCACTTCCTCGACCCGCTCGCGCTTGCCAAGGCTGGCGACAGCGGTGTGAGTAGTGTCGCTATTGCGTACCTTGTGCACGAACAGATGGTGATGGCCCTGCGCCGCGACCTGTGGCAAGTGCGTGACGGTCAGTACTTGGCCGCGCTCACCCAGCCGGCGCAGCAGTTGGCCGACGATCTCGGCCGTGGGGCCGCCAATACCCACATCGACCTCGTCGAATACCAGCGTTGGAATACGCGAGGTCTGCGCGGTGATGACCTGGATCGCCAGGCTGATGCGTGACAATTCACCGCCCGAGGCCACCTTGGCCAAGCCTTTGAGCGGCTGTCCGGGGTTGGCGCTGACCAGCAGTTCGATCTGCTCCAGGCCATGTGGCGACGGGTCAGCCCCTTCGTTTGGCGTAAGTTCGATGCAGAAGCGCCCGCCGGGCATGCCCAGGCGCTGGATTTCCTGTTCCACCGCAATGGCCAGCTGCTGCGCGGCCTGCTGGCGCAGGGCGCTCAGCTCGATGGCTCGCTCTTGATAATGCTGGGCAAAGGCGGACAGCTCCTCGCCGAGGCGCTCGACTGACTCGTCGCTGGCATTCAGGCCTTCCAGTTCATCCATCAGCTGTTGCTGCAGGTGGGGGAGTTCGGTCGGGTGCACGCGGTGTTTGCGCGCCAGGGTGTAGATCGTGTCGAGGCGCTCTTCAAGGGCTTGCAGGCGCATGGGGTCGGCGTCGAAGTTGTCGAGGAAGCGGTTGAGTTCGCCAATCGCCTCCTCGATCTGGATCTGCGCACTGGCGATCAGGTTGGAGGCTTCGCCCAAGGCTTTTGGCGTGTTGGTGGCAGCGCCAAGTCGGTTGAGGCTGGTGGTGAGGGCGGCGAGCACATTGCCCGAGTCGCTCTCGCTGCACTGGTCGATGACCTGGCGGCAGATGCCGAACAGGGCCTCGGCGTTGGTCAGGTTCTTGTGTTCCTGCTCCAGGTGCTCCAGTTCATTTTCACCCAGGCCGAGGTTGTCCAGCTCTTCGAGCTGATAGCTGAGCAGTTGGTGGCGCGCGCGTTGCTCGTCGCCGGAGTTGGACAGGCGCTCCAGCTCCAGGCGGGTCTGGTTCCAGCGCTTGGCGGCCAATTGCACCTGGCGGGCCAGGTCGATGGCGCCGGCGTACTCGTCGAGCAGGCGGCGGTGGGTATCGGTTTTGAGCAGCGACTGGTGTTCGTGCTGGCTGTGGATGTCGATCAGCAGCTCGCCCAGTGCCTTCAGGTCGCCCAGTGGGCAAGGCGTGCCGTTGATATAGCCGCGGCTGCGGCCCTCGGTGGTGATCACCCGGCGCAGGATGCACAGGCCTTCGTTGGCCAGGTCGCGCTCGGCCAGCCAGGTATGGGCTTCGGGGATGTCCACCAGGTCGAAGGTGGCCAGGATGTCCGCCTTGTCTGCGCCGGGGCGCACCACGCCGCTGTCGGCGCGATCGCCCAGGGCGAGGCCCAGGGCGTCGAGCATGATCGACTTGCCGGCGCCGGTCTCGCCGGTGATGACGGACATGCCGCGGGCAAGTTCGAGGTCGAGGTGCTCGACGATGGCGTAGTTATGAATGGACAGGTGCACCAGCATGGGGCGGCTCCCGAGGATCAAGTCTGGTTATTTATACAGTAGTTTTTTCCAGGCTGCCAATGCCCTCTGGCGGATTTTGCGTGCGCCCTTAAAAGCCACTTGCCCCTTGAAGCTGATTTTTCCGGCCCCATATAGCCGGCAGACACGGCGAGCTTTGCTCGTACTACTGAAATTGCGGAGGAGAGACCCATGGCTGACGAACAGCTGAAAGACCAAGACCTTAACCCCGAAGAGACTGGTGCAGTGGATAACGGCGCCCGCGTTCAGGAGCTCGAGGAGCAGTTGGCCGCCGCCAAGGACCAATCCCTGCGTGTCGCTGCAGAAGCGCAGAACAGCATTCGCCGCGCCGAACAGGAAGTCGACAAGGCCCGCAAGTTTGCCCTCGAGAAGTTCTCGGGCGACCTGCTGCCGGTGATCGACAGCCTGGAGATGGCCCTGACTCACCTCAATCCTGAAGATGAACAGGCCAAGAAGACTCGCGAAGGCGTCGAGCTGACCCTGAAGATGTTCCAGGACACCCTCAAGCGCTACAACCTCGAAGCCATCGACCCGCACGGCCAGCCGTTCAACGCCGAGCACCACCAGGCGATGGCTATGCAGGAGAGCGCTGACGTAGAGCCGAACAGCGTGCTGAACGTGTTCCAGAAGGGCTACCTGCTCAATGGCCGCTTGCTGCGCCCCGCCATGGTGGTGGTCAGCAAGGCGCCGGCAGCGGCGCAACCTTCTATCGATGAGAAGGCTTGAAATCCGTCGGGGCAACCCCATCTAGGTGTCAAGCATTCAAGTATTACCGCAGTTGGCCACTGTAGCCGCTGCCACCTAATTCAAGTTTCGGGAGAGTGAACATGGGCAAAATCATCGGTATCGACCTGGGGACCACCAACTCGTGCGTCTCCATTCTGGAAAACGGTAGCGTCAAGGTCATCGAAAACGCCGAAGGCGCGCGTACTACCCCTTCGATCGTGGCCTACGCCAATGACGGCGAAATCCTGGTGGGTCAGTCGGCCAAGCGCCAGGCTGTCACCAACCCGCACAACACGCTCTTCGCAGTGAAGCGCCTGATCGGCCGCCGCTTTGAAGAAGATGTCGTGCAGAAAGACATCAAGCTGGTGCCATACAAGATCGTCAAAGGCGGTAACGGCGACGCTTGGGTACAAGCCGCCGGCAAGGACATGGCGCCACCACAGATCAGCGCCGAAGTGCTGAAGAAAATGAAGAAGACTGCCGAAGACTACCTCGGCGAGCCAGTCACCGAAGCGGTCATTACCGTTCCGGCCTACTTCAACGACAGCCAGCGCCAGGCCACCAAAGACGCCGGCCGCATCGCTGGTCTGGACGTAAAGCGCATCATCAACGAGCCGACCGCCGCTGCACTGGCTTACGGCATGGACAAGGCCAAGGGCGACCACACTGTCATCGTTTATGACCTGGGTGGTGGTACCTTCGACGTTTCGGTCATCGAAATCGCCGAAGTCGACGGTGAGCATCAGTTCGAAGTATTGGCTACCAACGGCGACACCTTCCTGGGTGGCGAAGACTTCGACATGCGCCTGATCGACTACCTCGTCGACGAGTTCAAGAAAGAGTCCGGCATGGACCTGAAGAACGATCCACTGGCCCTGCAGCGTCTGAAAGAAGCTGCTGAAAAAGCCAAGATCGAGCTGTCCTCGACTCAGTCGACCGACGTCAACCTGCCGTACATCACTGCAGACGCTACCGGTCCGAAGCACCTGAACGTGAAGATCTCTCGCGCCAAGCTGGAGTCGCTGGTCGAAGATCTGGTCCAGCGCACCATCGAGCCTTGCCGCATCGCCCTGAAAGACGCCGGCATCGACGCCAGCAAGATCGACGACGTGATCCTGGTCGGTGGCCAGACCCGTATGCCGATGGTGCAGAAGGCTGTAGCCGACTTCTTCGGTAAGGAAGCGCGCAAGGACGTCAACCCGGACGAAGCCGTGGCCATGGGTGCTGCCATTCAGGGCGCCGTACTGGCTGGTGACGTGAAGGACGTACTGCTGCTGGACGTCAGCCCGCTGACCCTGGGTATCGAAACCATGGGTGGCGTGATGACCGCGCTGATCGAGAAGAACACCACCATTCCGACCAAGAAGTCGCAGGTGTTCTCGACTGCCGACGACAACCAGGGCGCGGTGACCATTCACGTGCTGCAGGGTGAGCGTAAGCAGGCTGCACAGAACAAATCGCTGGGCAAGTTCGACCTGGCTGACATCCCGCCTGCACCGCGTGGTGTTCCGCAGATCGAAGTGACCTTCGACATCGACGCCAACGGCATCCTGCATGTCGGCGCCAAAGACAAGGCCACCGGTAAGGCTCAGTCGATCGTGATCAAGGCCAACTCCGGCCTGTCCGACGAAGAAATCGAGCGCATGGTGCGTGACGCCGAGGCCAATGCCGAGGAAGACCGCAAGTTCGAAGAGCTGGCCGCTGCCCGTAACCAGGGTGACGCGCTGGTTCACTCGACCCGCAAGATGGTCGTTGATGCCGGTGACAAGGCCACTGCCGAAGAGAAAACTGCCATCGAAGCGGCCGTGGTTGCCTTGGAAGCCGCTGTTAAGGGCGACGACAAGGCCGCCATCGACGCCAAGGTCGAAGAGCTGTCCAAGGTCTCTGCACCGGTAGCCCAGAAGATGTACGCCGAGCAGTCGGCCGAACAGCCTCAGGGCGGCGCTCAGCAGGCCGAGCCGGAAGCCAAGCACGATGACGTGGTTGACGCCGAGTTCGAAGAAGTGAAAGGCGACGACAAGAAGTAATCGTTGCATGTTGTCGGCCAGCTCACCGGCGGTTGTCGGTGAGCTGGTAGGATGTCGCCGCGCGGGGGCTTGCTCCCGCGTTGGCGTATCTGGAATTCGAGAATTTTTTACAGCATTTGCCTGGTGCCCTGCGTGGTTGGCGGGCAGGTGCTGATGGCGCGGCGCGGATGCCGAACGCCCAACAAGGTGCAAATGACCTATGTCCAAGCGTGATTATTATGAGGTCCTGGGTGTCGAGCGCGGCGCCAGTGAAGCAGACCTGAAAAAGGCTTATCGCCGGCTGGCGATGAAGTTTCACCCGGACCGCAACCCGGGCGATAAAGAGTCGGAAGACAAGTTCAAGGAGGCCAACGAGGCCTACGAAGTGCTGTCCGATGCCAGCAAGCGCGCGGCGTTCGACCAGTACGGTCACGCCGGCGTCGACCCAAGCATGGGTGGCGGTGGTGCAGGCTTCGGCGGTGCCAACTTCTCCGACATCTTCGGTGACGTATTCAGCGACTTCTTCGGCGGTGGTCGTGGTGGTGGTCGTGGCGGTGCCGCGCGCGGCAGCGACCTGCGCTACACCCTGGAGCTGAACCTGGAAGAAGCCGTGCGCGGGACCACGGTCAGCATCCGTGTGCCGACGCTGGTCAACTGCCAGCCCTGCGACGGCAGCGGTGCGAAGAAGGGCTCGACCCCGTCCACCTGCCCAACGTGCGGTGGTATCGGCCAGGTGCGCATGCAGCAGGGCTTCTTCTCGGTGCAGCAGACCTGCCCGCGCTGCCACGGCCAGGGCAAGATCATCACCGACCCATGCAACTCGTGCCATGGCGAAGGCCGTATCGAGGAATACAAGACCTTGTCGGTCAAGGTGCCGGCTGGTGTCGACACCGGCGACCGCATTCGCTTGTCCGGTGAAGGCGAGGCCGGTACCCATGGTGGCCCGACTGGCGACCTGTATGTGGTCATCAACGTGCGTGAGCACGAGATTTTCCAGCGTGATGGCAAGCACCTGTACTGCGAAGTACCGATCAGCTATACCGATGCTGCCCTCGGCGGCGAGCTGGAAGTGCCGACCCTCGATGGTCGCGTAAAGCTGAAAATCCCGGAAGGCACTCAGACCGGCAAGCAGTTCCGCCTGCGCGGCAAGGGTGTGGCGCCGGTGCGTGGCGGTGGTGCGGGCGATCTGCTGTGCCGCGTGGCCGTGGAAACTCCGGTCAACCTCAGTCGTCGTCAGCGCGAATTGCTCGAAGAGCTGCGTGACTCGCTCGAAGGCGACAGCTCGCATTCGCCCAAGGCCAGCGGCTGGTTCGATGGCGTGAAGCGCTTCTTCGGCGACCTCTGACAAGGATAAAGCTATGCGACGTATTGCAGTGATGGGCGCGGCAGGGCGGATGGGCAAGACCCTCATCGAAGCCGTGCAGCAAACCCCGGGTGCCGGGCTGACCGCGGCGATCGATCGCCCGGACAGCTCGCTGGTGGGTGCTGATGCCGGTGAGCTGGCGGCCTTGGGCCGGATCGGCGTGCTGCTGTCCGATGACCTGGCCAAGGTGGTCGACGAATTCGACGTGCTGATCGATTTCACTCACCCTTCGGTGACCCTGAAGAACCTGGCCTTCTGCCGCAAGCATGGCAAGGCGATGATCATCGGCACCACCGGTTTCAGTGTTGAAGAGAAGCAGTTGCTGGCCGAGGCGGGCAAGGACATTCCAATCGTGTTCGCTGCCAACTTCAGCGTGGGCGTCAACCTCAGCCTCAAGCTGCTGGACATGGCGGCGCGGGTGCTGGGGGAAGACGTCGACATCGAGATCATCGAGGCGCACCACCGGCACAAGGTCGATGCGCCGTCGGGTACCGCGCTGCGCATGGGTGAAGTGGTTGCCAATGCGCTGGGGCGTGATCTGCAGGAAGTGGCGGTGTATGGCCGTGAAGGGCAGACGGGTGCGCGTGATCGCAAGACCATTGGCTTTGCTACCGTGCGTGCCGGTGATGTGGTCGGTGACCACACTGTGCTGTTCGCCGCTGAAGGTGAGCGCCTGGAAATCACCCACAAGGCTTCCAGCCGCATGACCTTCGCCAAGGGTGCGGTGCGTGCCGCGCTGTGGCTGGATGGGCGTGAGGCAGGGCTGTACGACATGCAGGATGTGCTGGAGCTGCGTTGATCCATCGAGGTCGGCGTCGCTATTTTCGCGGGCAAGCCCGCTCTCACAAGTATGATGCTGCCCTCGAGGTCTGCGTTGAACCTGTGGGAGCGGGCTTGCCCGCGAAGAAAGCGCCGCCGATGGCAGTCTGTCGCGATCATGTGTTTTAGAGACACATTTACGGTAGACCCAAAAAGCACTTTTCTGTAAGCTACAGCTTTAGTGTGTCCACTAAAAGCGCGCAGCGAATTTGAATTCAGCACATGAAAGCGGGGTGACGTGTCCATACGTCACTCCGCTTTTTTGCAACCTGCGATCGCCCTTTCATGCTTGATTTACGGGAGGTCTTCTTGACAAAGCCAGCCATACTCGCCCTTGCCGACGGCAGTATTTTTCGCGGTGAAGCCATTGGTGCCGACGGTCAGACCGTTGGTGAAGTGGTATTCAACACCGCTATGACCGGCTACCAGGAAATCCTTACAGACCCTTCCTACTCGCAGCAAATCGTCACCCTGACCTATCCGCACATCGGCAACACCGGGACCACCCCGGAAGACGCCGAATCGAACCGTGTCTGGTCCGCTGGCCTGGTCATCCGTGACCTGCCGCTGCTGGCCAGCAACTGGCGTAACACCCAGTCGCTGCCTGACTACCTGAAGGCCAACAATGTCGTCGCCATCGCTGGCATCGACACGCGCCGCCTGACCCGTATCCTGCGTGAAAAGGGCGCTCAGAACGGCTGCATCCTCGCCGGTGACAACATCAGCGAAGAAGCCGCCATCGCCGCTGCCCGTGCCTTCCCAGGCCTGAAGGGCATGGACCTGGCCAAGGTCGTTTCCACCAAAGAGCGTTACGAGTGGCGCTCCAGCGTGTGGGAGCTGAAAACCGACAGCCACCCAACCATCGACGCTTCCGAGCTGCCGTACCACGTGGTCGCCTTCGACTACGGCGTCAAGCTGAACATCCTGCGCATGCTGGTCGCCCGTGGCTGCCGCGTGACCGTGGTGCCCGCCCAGACCCCGGCCAGCGAAGTGCTCGCGCTCAACCCCGATGGCGTGTTCCTGTCCAACGGCCCTGGTGATCCGGAGCCATGCGACTATGCCATCCAGGCGATCAAAGAGATCCTCGAAACCGAGATCCCGGTATTCGGCATCTGCCTTGGCCACCAGCTGCTGGCCCTGGCCTCCGGCGCCAAGACCGTGAAGATGGGCCATGGTCACCACGGTGCCAACCACCCGGTCCAGGACCTGGACACCGGTGTGGTCATGATCACCAGCCAGAACCACGGTTTCGCCGTCGACGAAGCCACGCTCCCGGGCAATGTCCGCGCCATCCACAAGTCGCTGTTCGACGGCACCCTGCAGGGTATCGAGCGTACCGACAAGAGCGCGTTCAGCTTCCAGGGTCACCCTGAAGCGAGCCCTGGCCCGACCGACGTCGCGCCACTGTTCGATCGTTTCACCGATGCCATGGCCAAGCGCCGCTGAGCGTCCTGCATCAAGGCCCCGGGCCGGCATCTGCCGCGCCCGGACGCGCCTGACCCAGATTGTTCAAGACGGCTTGCCGACTGACCCGCGGATTTGAGTGACAACCATGCCAAAACGTACAGACATCAAAAGCATCCTGATTCTCGGCGCTGGCCCGATCGTGATCGGCCAGGCCTGTGAATTCGACTACTCCGGCGCCCAGGCTTGCAAAGCCCTGCGCGAGGAAGGTTTCCGCGTCATCCTGGTGAACTCCAACCCAGCCACCATCATGACCGACCCGGCCATGGCCGACGCTACCTACATCGAGCCAATCAAGTGGCAGTCGGTGGCCAAGATCATCGAGAAAGAGCGCCCAGACGCGGTGTTGCCGACCATGGGTGGCCAGACCGCACTGAACTGCGCCCTGGACCTGGAGCGCCATGGCGTGCTGGAGAAGTTCGGCGTCGAAATGATCGGCGCCAACGCCGACACCATCGACAAGGCCGAAGACCGTTCGCGCTTCGACAAGGCGATGAAGGACATCGGCCTGGAGTGCCCGCGCTCCGGTATCGCCCACAGCATGGAAGAGGCCAATGCGGTCCTTGAGAAGCTCGGCTTCCCGTGCATCATTCGCCCGTCGTTCACCATGGGCGGCACCGGTGGCGGTATCGCTTACAACCGTGAAGAGTTCGAAGAAATCTGCACCCGTGGTCTGGACCTGTCGCCGACCAAAGAGCTGCTGATCGACGAATCGCTGATCGGTTGGAAAGAGTACGAGATGGAAGTGGTCCGCGACAAAAAGGACAACTGCATCATCGTCTGCTCGATCGAAAACTTCGACCCGATGGGCGTGCACACCGGCGACTCGATCACCGTTGCCCCGGCGCAGACCCTGACCGACAAGGAATACCAGATCATGCGCAACGCCTCGCTGGCGGTGCTGCGTGAAATCGGTGTTGAAACCGGCGGTTCCAACGTGCAGTTCGGCATTTGCCCGGACACCGGCCGCATGGTCGTCATCGAGATGAACCCGCGCGTTTCGCGTTCGTCCGCCCTGGCATCCAAGGCCACCGGCTTCCCGATCGCCAAGATCGCCGCCAAGCTGGCCATTGGTTACACCCTGGATGAGCTGCAGAACGACATCACCGGCGGCCGCACCCCGGCGTCCTTCGAGCCATCGATCGACTACGTCGTCACCAAGCTGCCGCGCTTCGCCTTCGAAAAATTCCCGAAAGCCGACGCCCGCCTGACCACCCAGATGAAATCTGTCGGTGAGGTCATGGCCATCGGCCGTACCTTCCAGGAGTCCCTGCAGAAAGCCCTGCGCGGCCTGGAAGTCGGTGCCTGCGGCCTGGACCCGAAAGTCGACCTGGCCAGCCCCGAGGCTGCCAGCATCCTCAAGCGCGAGCTGACCGTGCCGGGCGCCGAGCGTATCTGGTACGTGGCCGACGCCATGCGTTCGGGCATGACCTGCGAAGAGATCTTCGCCCTGACCGGCATCGACATGTGGTTCCTGGTGCAGATGGAAGATCTGATCAAGGAAGAAGAGAAGGTCAAGACCCTGGCCCTGTCGGCCATCGACAAGGCCATGATGCTGCGCCTCAAGCGCAAGGGCTTCTCTGACCAGCGCCTGGCCGTTCTGCTCGGTATCACCGACAAGAACCTGCGCCGTCATCGCCACAAACTGGAAGTGTTCCCAGTCTACAAGCGCGTCGACACCTGCGCCGCCGAGTTCGCCACCGACACCGCCTACCTGTACTCCACCTACGAGGAAGAGTGCGAGGCCAACCCGTCGACCCGCGACAAGATCATGATCCTGGGTGGCGGCCCCAACCGTATCGGTCAGGGCATCGAGTTCGACTACTGCTGCGTACACGCCGCATTGGCACTGCGTGAAGACGGTTACGAGACCATCATGGTCAACTGCAACCCGGAAACCGTTTCCACCGACTACGACACCTCCGACCGCCTGTACTTCGAGCCGCTGACCCTGGAAGACGTGCTGGAAGTCTGCCGCGTCGAGAAGCCGAAGGGTGTCATCGTCCACTACGGCGGCCAGACCCCGCTGAAACTGGCGCGCGCCCTGGAAGAAGCCGGCGTACCGATCATCGGTACCAGCCCGGACGCCATCGACCGAGCCGAAGACCGTGAGCGCTTCCAGCAGATGGTTCAGCGCCTGAACCTGCTGCAGCCGCCAAACGCTACCGTGCGCAGCGAAGACGAAGCCATCCGGGCTGCCGGTGGCATCGGTTACCCGCTGGTGGTGCGCCCGTCCTACGTACTGGGCGGCCGTGCCATGGAGATCGTCTACGAGCTGGACGAACTCAAGCGCTACCTGCGTGAAGCCGTGCAAGTGTCCAACGACAGCCCGGTACTGCTCGACCACTTCCTCAACTGCGCCATCGAGATGGACGTGGATGCGGTCTGCGACGGCACCGACGTGGTGATCGGCGCGATCATGCAGCACATCGAACAGGCCGGTGTTCACTCCGGCGACTCGGCGTGCTCGCTGCCGCCTTACTCGCTGAGCAAGGACGTCCAGGACCAGGTTCGCGACCAAGTCAAGAAAATGGCCCTGGAGCTGGGCGTTGTCGGCCTGATGAACGTGCAGCTGGCCCTGCAGGGCGACAAGATCTACGTGATCGAAGTCAACCCGCGTGCCTCGCGTACCGTGCCGTTCGTGTCCAAGTGCATCGGCACCTCGCTGGCGATGATCGCTGCCCGCGTCATGGCGGGTAAAACTCTCAAAGAAATCGGCTTTACCCAAGAAATCATCCCGAACTTCTACAGCGTCAAGGAAGCCGTCTTCCCGTTCGCCAAGTTCCCAGGGGTTGACCCGATCCTCGGCCCTGAGATGAAATCCACCGGTGAAGTCATGGGTGTCGGCGACAGCTTCGGTGAAGCGTTCGCCAAGGCCCAGATGGGTGCCAGCGAAGTACTGCCGACCGGCGGTACGGCGTTCATCAGCGTGCGTGACGACGACAAGCCGCAAGTGGCCGGCGTTGCCCGCGACCTGATCGCCCTGGGCTTCGAAGTGGTTGCTACTGCGGGTACCGCCAAGGTGATCGAGGCGGCCGGCCTGAAAGTGCGCCGCGTGAACAAAGTGACCGAAGGTCGCCCGCACGTGGTCGACATGATCAAGAACGACGAAGTGTCGTTGATCATCAACACCACCGAAGGTCGCCAGTCGATCGCCGATTCCTACTCGATTCGTCGCAATGCGCTGCAGCACAAGATCTACTGCACCACGACCATTGCGGCCGGTGAAGCCATCTGCGAAGCGTTGAAATTCGGCCCTGAAAAGACCGTTCGTCGCTTGCAGGATCTGCATGCAGGACTCAAAGCATGAGCATTACCAAGTACCCGATGACCGTCCAGGGCGCTCGCGCCCTGGAAGAGGAGCACCTGTTCCTGAGCAAGACCGAGCGCCCGCGCCTGAGCCAGGCGATCGGCGAAGCGCGTGAGCTGGGCGACCTCAAGGAAAACGCCGAATACCATGCCGCTCGTGAAGAGCAAGGCATGGTCGAGGCGCGTATCCGTGATATCGAAGGCCGTCTGCAGAACTCGGTGGTGATCGACGTGACCACTATTGCCCATACCGGCAAGGTCATCTTCGGAACCACCGTGGAGCTGGCCAACACCGAGACCGACGAGCGAGTGAAATACCAGATCGTTGGCGAAGATGAAGCCGACGTGAAGAAAGGCAAGCTTTCGAGCAGCGCGCCTATCGCCCGTGCGATCATCGGCAAGGAAGAAGGCGACGTCGTCGTCATCAAGACGCCAAGCGGTTCGGTCGAGTACGAGATTGTCGAAGTCCAGCACATCTGACCGGCGCCTGCGGGCGCCATCCCTTGAGGGGATCCTCTGGCAACTGGCCCAGGTATTCTGGGTCGGGGGCCTGTGGGTGTTCCATGTGGGGTTGGTGCCTGCGCTCAAGGTCAGTGGCCTGGCACCTTTACTAGTGCAGGACATCGCCGGGCAGATCGACCGCTGGTTGATTGGCGTGGCGTTGTTGGGGTTGCTGACCCAGCTGGCAGTGTTGGCGAGGGTGGAGGGTCTGGCGGCCTGGTGGCGGCAGTTTCGCGGCCAGATGCTGCTGCTCGGCTTTGCTGCCTGCATCAGTTATTACACGCTGCGCTACGGCATCTCGGTTGGCGAGCGCTGGCAGATGTTCTGTTTCCTGGTGTTGGGTTTTTCCGGCATCGTGCTGGTGGCCCAGCCGGTACCGGTCAGGGCGCGCAAGGCGCGCCACTGATCGGCTCCACCCTTACTTGTAGCGGTGGATGTTGGACAGCTGCTTGTTCGGCTGTGGGTTCTTGCGATAGATCAGCGCTTTTTTGCCGATGGTCTGCACCAGCTCGGCGCGGCCAGCCTTGCACAGCGCTGCGATGGTTTCGGCGCGCTCTTCGCGATCTTCCGAACGAATTTCGACCTTGATCAGCTCATGGTCGACCAGGGCGCGCTCCAGTTCGCCGATCACGCCTTCATTCAAACCGTTGCCAGCAACGATCAGGACCGGCTTCAGGTCATGACCAATGGACTTGTATTGCTTCTTCTGCTCGTTATTGAGCGGCATAATCTGACCCTTTCCGTCTGATTCTGTAAAATTGACCGGCATTTTACCCGAGGGCCACCGGCTCCGCCCAGTCAATCACGACGCATATCATCGAGGTGCCCCGTGGCAAAACCTTCCAAAAGCAGCCAGAACTGGCTGAGAGAGCATTTTAACGACCCTTTCGTGAAGCAGGCGCAGAAGGACGGCTACCGTTCGCGCGCCAGCTATAAACTGCTGGAGATCCAGGAGAAGGACCGGCTGATCCGCCCGGGCATGAGCGTGATCGACCTCGGTGCAGCGCCAGGTGGCTGGTCGCAGGTGACCAGTCGTCTGATTGGTGGTCAGGGGCGTCTGATCGCTTCGGACATCCTTGAAATGGACTCGATCCCGGACGTGAACTTCATCCAGGGCGACTTCACCCAGGATGAAGTACTGCAGCAGATTCTGCAGGCGGTCGGTGATTCACACGTAGACCTTGTGATTTCCGATATGGCCCCCAATATGAGTGGTACGCCTGAAGTGGACATGCCGCGTGCCATGTTCCTCTGCGAATTGGCTCTGGATCTGGCGACGCGAGTGCTCAAGCCAGGTGGGAATTTCCTGATCAAGATCTTCCAGGGGGAAGGTTTCGACCAATACCTGAAGGACGTACGCAGCAAGTTCGACAAGGTGCAGATGCGCAAGCCGACCTCTTCGCGTGATCGCTCGCGCGAACAGTACCTGTTGGGCAAGGGCTTCAAAGGCATGTAAACGGCGTGCTACGGGGTGGCCGATAGTTATTTCCAATCGGCAGTCCCGTCTGGATCGTCCGAACTTCGTGTAGTCTAGGTTTCACAAAGGGTTACAGACGGTGCCTGCGGATGCGTAGGTAATGTAGTAAGTTAGGGCGATGAATATCATGCGAGGCACGGCTGCGTCGTGCGCCGGCCTCAGAGGGTAGCGAATTGAACGACATGGCAAAGAATCTGATCCTGTGGTTGATCATCGCAGCTGTCCTGGTGACAGTGATGAACAACTTCTCCAGCCCTAACGAGCCGCAGACCCTCAACTACTCCGACTTCATCCAGCAGGTCAAGGATGGCAAGGTCGAGCGTGTGACCGTCGATGGCTACATCATTACCGGTAAGCGCGCCGACGGCGACAACTTCAAGACCGTCCGCCCGGCCATCACCGACAATGGCCTGATCGGCGACCTGGTCGACAATCACGTCGTGGTCGAAGGCAAGCAGCCTGAGCAGCAGAGCATCTGGACTCAGCTGCTGGTGGCGAGCTTCCCGATCCTGGTGATCATCGCCGTATTCATGTTCTTCATGCGCCAGATGCAAGGCGGCGCAGGCGGCAAGGGCGGGCCGATGAGCTTCGGCAAGAGCAAGGCGCGCCTGCTGTCCGAAGACCAGGTCAAGACTACCCTGGCCGACGTTGCAGGTTGCGACGAAGCCAAGGAAGAGGTCGGCGAACTGGTCGAATTCCTGCGCGATCCGGGCAAGTTCCAGCGCCTGGGTGGCCGCATCCCGCGTGGCGTGCTGATGGTCGGCCCACCGGGTACCGGTAAAACCTTGCTGGCCAAGGCCATCGCCGGTGAAGCCAAGGTGCCGTTCTTCACCATTTCCGGTTCGGACTTCGTCGAAATGTTCGTCGGTGTCGGTGCAAGCCGTGTACGCGACATGTTCGAGCAGGCCAAAAAGCACGCACCGTGCATCATCTTCATCGACGAAATCGACGCCGTCGGTCGCCACCGTGGCGCCGGCATGGGCGGCGGTCACGACGAGCGTGAGCAGACCCTCAACCAGCTGCTGGTAGAGATGGACGGCTTTGAAATGAACGATGGCATCATCGTCATCGCCGCTACCAACCGCCCTGACGTGCTCGACCCGGCGCTGCTCCGCCCGGGCCGCTTCGACCGCCAGGTTGTGGTTGGCCTGCCGGACATCCGTGGCCGTGAGCAGATCCTCAAGGTGCACATGCGCAAGGTGCCGGTGGGCGAGAACGTCAATCCGGCGGTCATTGCTCGTGGTACCCCTGGCTTCTCCGGCGCCGACCTGGCCAACCTGGTCAACGAAGCTTCGCTGTTTGCCGCACGCTCCAACAAGCGCCTGGTCGAGATGAAAGAATTCGAACTGGCCAAAGACAAGATCATGATGGGCGCAGAGCGCAAGACCATGGTCATGTCCGAGAAAGAAAAGAAAAACACCGCCTATCACGAGGCCGGTCACGCCATCGTCGGCCGCCTGGTGCCTGAGCACGACCCGGTCTACAAGGTTTCGATCATTCCGCGTGGCCGCGCCCTGGGTGTGACCATGTTCCTGCCCGAGGAAGATCGCTATAGCCTGTCCAAGCGTGCGCTGATCAGCCAGATCTGCTCGCTGTACGGTGGCCGTATCGCCGAAGAAATGACCCTGGGCTTCGACGGTGTTACCACCGGCGCCTCCAACGACATCATGCGCGCCAGCCAGATTGCCCGGAACATGGTCACCAAGTGGGGCCTGTCCGAGAAGCTCGGCCCGCTGATGTATGCAGAAGAGGAGGGTGAGGTATTCCTCGGCCGTAGTGCTGGCAGCCAGCACGCCAGTGTGTCTGGCGAGACTGCCAAGCTGATCGACTCCGAAGTGCGCAGCATCATCGACCAGTGCTATGCCACGGCCAAGCAGCTGCTGATCGACAACCGCGATAAACTCGAAGCGATGACCGAAGCGCTGATGAAGTACGAGACCATTGATGCCGATCAGATCGATGACATCATGGCGGGTCGTACGCCACGCGAACCGCGCGACTGGGATGACGACAAGGATTCGGGCACGCCTGCTGCCCAGAATGATCGTCCAGAATCGCCGATTGGCGGCCCAGCGGCTCAACACTAAGGGCATCTATGAGCTCCAAGCTGTACCCAACCCGGTTGCCTTGCGGCAGCCGGGTTCTTGATTTGTCCCGTACCCATGTCATGGGCATCCTCAATATCACCCCTGATTCCTTCTCCGACGGCGGGCGCTTCAGTCAGCGCGACGAGGCGCTGCGCCATGCCGAAGCGATGGTCGCGGCGGGTGCGACATTGATCGACATTGGGGGCGAGTCGACGCGCCCTGGTGCGCGGGCGGTGTCAGTGACCGAGGAGCTTGAGCGCGTGGCACCGATGGTGGAAGCCATCAACAGCCGCCTCGATGTCGTTATCTCGGTCGATACTTCAACGCCTGCGGTCATGCGCGAATCGGCCCGGCTGGGAGCCGGCCTGATCAACGACGTACGCGCCCTGGAGCGCGATGGTGCGCTGGATGCTGCAGCCGATACCGGTCTGCCAGTGTGTCTGATGCATATGCGTGGTGAGCCGGGCAATATGCAGGACGATCCGCACTACGAAGATGTAACCGTTGATGTAACACGCTATCTTGAACAGCGGATGGCCGCCTGCGCAGCAGCGGGCATTGGTGCCGAGCGGATCGTTCTCGACCCAGGCTTCGGGTTCGCCAAGACCTTGGCGCACAACCTGAGCCTGTTCAAACACATGGAAGCGCTCTATCGCCTCGGGCGCCCACTGCTGGTGGGTGTCTCGCGCAAGAGCATGATCGGCCTGACGTTGGATCGTCCGGTCGGTGAGCGACTGTACGGCAGCCTGGCGCTGGCGGCATTGGCCATGACCAAGGGTGCAAGCATCTTGCGCGTCCATGATGTGGCCGAAACCGCTGATGTCGTGCGCATGATCGCCGCGGTACAGAGCGCCGAATAAGAACATTGGAGTGCCTATGAGCAGAAAATATTTTGGTACCGACGGCATTCGTGGCCGCGTCGGCGAATACCCGATCACTCCTGACTTCATGCTGAAACTGGGATGGGCGGCGGGCATGGCCTTCCGCAAGCAGGGTAACTGCCGCGTGCTGGTGGGCAAGGACACGCGCATTTCCGGTTACATGTTCGAGTCCGCACTCGAAGCTGGCTTGTCCGCCGCAGGTGCTGACGTGATGCTGCTCGGGCCGATGCCGACCCCAGCCATCGCCTACCTGACCCGCACCTTCCATGCCGAGGCAGGGATCGTCATCAGCGCGTCGCACAACCCGCACGATGACAATGGCATCAAGTTCTTCTCGGGCCAGGGCACCAAGCTGCCGGATGAGATCGAGCTGATGATCGAGGAGCTGCTTGATCAACCGATGACGGTGGTCGATTCGAGCAAGCTGGGCAAGGTTTCGCGCATCAACGATGCCGCGGGTCGTTACATTGAATTCTGCAAGAGCAGCGTGCCTACCAGCACCAGCTTCGAGGGCCTCAAGCTGGTGGTCGATTGCGCCCATGGCGCAACGTACAAGGTTGCGCCAAGCGTATTCCGCGAGCTGGGCGCCGACGTCACGGTGCTGCATGCGCAGCCCGATGGCCTGAACATCAACGAAAACTGCGGTTCGACCCATATCGAGTCGCTGCAGGCCGCTGTGCTGGTGGGGCACGCCGATCTAGGCATCGCGTTCGATGGCGATGGTGACCGGGTTCTGATGGTCGACCATACCGGCACCATTGTCGACGGTGACGAGTTGCTGTTCATCATCGCCCGTGACCTGCACGAGCGGGGCAAGCTGCAGGGCGGTGTGGTCGGCACGCTGATGAGCAACCTGGGCCTGGAACTGGCGCTCAAGGACCTGGAAATTCCGTTCGTGCGAGCCAAGGTCGGCGACCGTTACGTCATGGCTGAACTGCTTGAACGCAACTGGCTGGTGGGTGGCGAAAATTCCGGGCATGTCGTGTGCTGCAACCACACCACCACCGGTGACGCGATCATCGCCGCGCTGCAAGTGCTGCTGGCCCTGAGGCGTCGCGGTGAAACCCTGGCGCAGGCCCGTCAGGCCCTGCGCAAGTGCCCGCAGGTGCTGATCAACGTGCGCTTCGGCGCGAGCAAGGTCGACCCGCTGGAGCACCCGGCGGTCAAGGAGGCCAGTGCCAAGGCGACCGAGGACATGGCAGGACGTGGGCGCGTGCTGTTGCGCAAGTCCGGCACCGAGCCGTTGGTGAGGGTGATGGTCGAAGGCGACGACGAAAATCAGGTGCGCGGGCACGCCGAAGCCCTGGCCAAGCTGGTCGCTGAAGTTTGTATCTGAATTGGGCTTGCCAGCGCAGATCGTGTTGGGTAAGATCTGCGCCCACTTTGACCGACGAGGTAAAGCATGCGTCGCCCCATGGTAGCTGGTAACTGGAAGATGCACGGTACCCGCGCCAGCGTCGCTGAGCTGATCCAGGGCCTGGGCAATATGCCTGTGCCAAACGGTGTTGAAGTCGCGGTGTTTCCGCCGGCGCTGTTCATCAATCAGGTTGTTGATGGGCTGCAAGGCAAGGGGATCACTGTCGGAGCACAGAATTCTGCGGTACAGCCCGAGCAGGGCGCGTTGACCGGTGAAGTTGCGCCGAGTCAGCTGGTTGAAGCAGGTTGCAAGTTGGTGTTGATTGGCCACTCCGAGCGCCGCCAAATCATTGGTGAAAGTGAGGAAGTGCTGAAAGACAAGTTTGCAGCCGCTCAACTTAGTGGTTTAATGCCGGTGCTCTGTGTAGGGGAAACCCTTGAAGAGCGCGAGGCAGGCAAGACGCTCGAAGTTGTCGGGCGTCAACTAAGCAGTATCATCGACGCGTTCGGTGTTAAGGCTTTTGCCAATGCGGTTATTGCTTATGAGCCGGTTTGGGCCATTGGCACAGGTTTGACGGCTTCGCCTCAACAAGCTCAGGATGTGCATGCTGCCATTCGGGCGCAGTTGGCGGCCGAAGACGCCGAAGTTGCAGAAAACGTGCAGCTTCTCTACGGCGGTAGCGTGAAGGCGGCCAATGCGGCCGAACTGTTCGGCATGCCGGATATCGATGGGGGGCTCATTGGTGGAGCATCCCTGAACGCAGACGAATTCGGTGCAATTTGTCGCGCCGCAGGAAACTGAACAAATGCTGGAAACAGTCATCGTTGTTTTTCATCTGTTGGCAGCGCTGTCGCTTGTAGTGCTGGTACTGTTGCAACAGGGTAAGGGTGCGGAAGCAGGTGCATCTTTCGGCGCAGGTGCTTCTAATACTGTGTTCGGGAGCCAAGGCTCTGCAACCTTCCTAAGTAAATTCACTGCAATACTCGCTGCCACTTTCTTTTTGACAGCACTTGGGTTAGGATACTTCGCGAAGCAACAAGCTCACCAGCTTAGCCAAGCAGGTCTTCCAGATCCCGCAGTATTGGAAGTGAAAGAGCAGAAGCCGGCAGTCAATGATGATGTACCGGTGCTCCAGCAGCAGAAGAGTGAAACCACCAACTCTGGTGATGTACCTCCTCCGGCAGAAGAGCAGAAGTAACGGGTTTCAAATGTAGTATTGCCGAGGTGGTGGAATTGGTAGACACGCAACCTTGAGGTGGTTGTGCCCATAGGGTGTAGGGGTTCGAGTCCCCTTCTCGGTACCAATTAAAGCTTGAGAGCCCGCTTTAGCGGGCTTTCTTGCAGGTGGAGGTTGGATTGACCCAGCGACGGGTTCGGTCTTATACTTTCGCCCCAGCTTTGTCGCGGGGTGGAGCAGCTTGGTAGCTCGTCGGGCTCATAACCCGAAGGTCGTTGGTTCAAATCCAGCCCCCGCAACCAGCTTCAGCGGAGCCCCTTTTCAGGGGCTTTTTGCTAGCCGAACAGTTTTCGGCGTCGTTGTCCAACGGCGCTTTCAGGGATGGGCGCTTCGCCCATTTTTCATTTGCACAGCATGCACGAGGGGGTTCAGGTGTCGAGCAAGCTAGAACAGTTGCAGGCCTTGTTGGCCCCGGTGGTCACGGGGCTGGGCTTCGAATGCTGGGGGATCGAATTCGTCTCCCAGGGCAAGCATTCGGTATTACGTGTCTACATCGACAAGGAAGGCGGGATTCTGGTGGACGACTGCGCTGAAGTCAGCCGTCAGGTCAGCAGCGTTCTCGATGTGGAAGATCCGATCAGCTCTGAATATACCCTAGAGGTTTCTTCTCCTGGCATGGAACGCCCGCTGTTCACGCTTGAACAGTTTGCCTCGCATGCCGGCGAACAAGTGAAGATCAAGCTGCGCTCACCCTTCGAGGGTCGTCGTAACTTCCAGGGCCTTCTCCGCGGTGTGGAGGAGCAGGATGTGGTGGTCCAAGTGGACGATCAAGAGTTCCTGTTGCCGATCGACTCGATCGACAAGGCCAATATTATTCCCAGTTTTGACTGAGACGTGCCGGGCCCGGCGGACTATCCGGGCCCAATGGCTTGCGCAAGGCGAGGCGTACGATGAGCAAAGAAGTACTGCTGGTTGTTGAATCGGTATCCAACGAAAAAGGTGTACCGCCCGGCGTCATTTTCGAAGCGCTGGAAGTGGCCCTGGCTACTGCAACCAAAAAACGTTTTGAAGACGAAGTCGATCTGCGTGTGGAAATCAACCGCCACACCGGTAGCTACGAGACGTTCCGTCGCTGGACCGTGGTCGACGAGAACGACCTGGACGATCCGGCGATCGAAACCTGGCTGGACAAGATCAAGGACACTCACCCGGAAGCGAAAGTCGGTGATGTGATCGAAGAAAAGATCGAGTCCATCGAGTTCGGTCGTATTGCCGCCCAGACCGCCAAGCAGGTCATCGTGCAAAAGGTCCGTGAGGCCGAGCGCGCCCAGGTGGTCGACGCCTACCGCGAACGCGTTGGCGAGATCATCTCCGGCACCGTCAAAAAGGTCACTCGCGACAACGTCATCGTCGACCTGGGCAACAACGCCGAGGCGCTGCTGGCCCGCGAAGACATCATTCCACGTGAGACCTTCCGGGTTGGCGTGCGCCTGCGTGCGCTGCTCAAGGAGATCCGCACCGAGAACCGTGGTCCACAGCTGATCCTGTCGCGCACCGCGCCACAGATGCTGATCGAGCTGTTCCGCATCGAAGTGCCGGAAATCGCCGAAGGCCTCATCGAAGTCATGGCCGCCTCCCGTGATCCGGGTTCGCGTGCCAAGATCGCCGTCCGCTCCAAGGACAAGCGCATCGACCCGCAAGGTGCCTGTATCGGCATGCGTGGTTCGCGCGTCCAGGCCGTATCCGGGGAGTTGGGTGGTGAGCGTGTGGATATCGTCCTGTGGGACGATAACCCGGCGCAATTTGTCATCAACGCCATGTCGCCGGCTGAAGTCGCGGCGATCATCGTTGATGAAGATGCCCATGCAATGGACATCGCAGTTGCCGAGGACAACCTGGCCCAGGCCATTGGCCGTGGCGGTCAGAACGTTCGCCTGGCCAGTCAGCTGACTGGCTGGACCCTGAACGTGATGACCGAAAAGGACATCCAGGCCAAGCAGCAGGCAGAAACCGGTGACATCCTGCGCAATTTCATCGATGAACTGGAAGTCGACGAGGAGCTGGCCCAAGTGCTGGTCGACGAAGGCTTTACCAGCCTCGAAGAAATTGCCTACGTACCGTTGGAAGAAATGCTCAACATCGATGGCTTTGACGAAGAAATCGTCAATGAGCTCCGCGCTCGAGCCAAGGACCGTTTGTTGACCAAGGCCATCGCTACCGAAGAAAAACTGGCAGACGCCCATCCGGCCGAAGACCTGCTCTCCCTTGAGGGCATGGACAAGGACCTGGCGGCGGAACTGGCGGTGCGCGGCGTGGTTAACCGCGAAGACCTGGCCGAGCAGTCGATTGACGACCTGCTCGACATCGACGGCATCGACGAAGAGCGTGCCGGCAAGTTGATCATGGCCGCCCGAGCCCACTGGTTCGAGTAATTAGGCGCGGCCTGAGGAGAGAAGTGCATGACGCAAGTCACGGTGAAAGAACTGGCCCAAGAGGTCGAGGCACCGGTTGAGCGCCTGCTGCAGCAGATGCGTGAGGCAGGTCTGCCGCACACCGACGCCGGTCAGGTAGTGACCGACAATGAGAAGCAGACGCTGCTGACTCATTTGAAGAGCAGCCACAAGAGCAAGGCGGAAGAGCCGCGCAAGATTACCTTGCAGCGCAAGACCACCAGCACCCTGCGTGTCGCCGGTAGCAAAAGCATCAGCGTAGAAGTACGCAAGAAGAAAGTTTTCGTTCAGCGCAGCCCGGAAGAAATCCAGGCTGAGCAGAAGCGTGAGCAGGACGAACGCCGCGCGGCTGAAAATGCCGCGCGCGACAAGGTCGACGCTGAAGTGCGCCAGCGCAACGAAGAGCAGGCCCGTCGCCAGTCGACCGAAACTGCTGCACCTGCGCCGGTTGCCAAGGCTGCCCCGGCCCCTGCCGCTGCCCCGGCTCCAGTAGTCGCCGACGCTCCTGCGTCGGAAGACGCCGCTGCCCGTGCCGCAGAGCGCAAGAAGGACGAGACCCGTCGCAACGAAAGCCGCACTCGCGATGACGACCGTCGTCGCGGTGAGGCCCCGCGTGTGTCGATCAAGGTCAAAGTCAAGGAGAAGGAAAAGGCGCCGACTCCACGTGCCGCTCCGCGCACTACCGACGAAGAGAGCGATGGCGCTCGTCGCGGTCGTGGTGGCAAGGGCAAGCTGAAGAAGCGCAACCAGCATGGCTTCCAGAACCCGACTGGCCCTGTCATCCGTGACGTGACCATCGGCGAGACCATCACCGTCTCCGAGCTGGCCAACCAGATGTCCGTCAAGGGCGCTGAAGTGGTCAAGTTCATGTTCAAGATGGGTACTCCGGTCACCATCAACCAGGTGCTCGACCAGGAAACCGCTCAGCTGATCGCAGAAGAGCTGGGTCACAAGGTCACCCTGGTCAGCGATACCGCCCTGGAAGATTCCCTGGCCGAATCGCTGAAGTTCGAAGGCCAAGCCGAATCGCGTGCGCCGGTCGTTACCGTCATGGGTCACGTTGACCATGGCAAGACCTCGCTGCTCGACTACATCCGCCGTGCCAAGGTTGCCGCTGGCGAAGCCGGTGGTATCACCCAGCACATCGGTGCTTACCACGTGGAAACCGACCGTGGCATGGTCACCTTCCTCGATACCCCGGGCCACGCTGCGTTCACTCAGATGCGTGCCCGTGGTGCCAAGGCGACCGACATCGTCATCCTGGTGGTGGCGGCGGACGACGGCGTGATGCCGCAGACCCGTGAAGCCGTTCAGCATGCCAAGGCAGCTGGCGTCCCGCTGGTCGTTGCAGTGAACAAGATCGACAAGCCGGGTGCCGACCTCGATCGCATCCGTAACGAGCTGTCCGTCGAAGGCGTGACTTCCGAGGAATGGGGTGGTGACACGCCGTTCGTCAAGGTTTCGGCGAAGATGGGTACCGGTGTCGACGAGCTGCTTGAAGCCGTATTGCTGCAGGCCGAAGTACTCGAACTGACCGCTACGCCGACCGCTCCAGGTCGTGGTGTGGTCGTCGAATCGCGCCTGGACAAGGGTCGTGGCCCAGTGGCGACCATCCTGGTTCAGGACGGTACCCTGCGTCAGGGCGACATGGTCCTGTGCGGTTCCAACTATGGCCGCGTACGTGCCATGCTCGACGAGAACGGCAAGCCTGTGAAGGAAGCCGGCCCGTCGATCCCGGTCGAGATCCTCGGCCTCGACGGTACTCCGGAAGCCGGTGACGAGCTGTCCGTGGTTGCCGACGAGAAGAAAGCCCGCGAAGTTGCCCTGTTCCGTCAAGGCAAGTACCGCGAGGTCAAGCTGGCACGTGCACACGCCGGCAAGCTGGAAAACATCTTCGAGACCATGGGTCAGGAAGAGAAGAAGACCCTCAACATCGTGCTCAAGACCGATGTACGTGGCTCCCTGGAAGCGTTGAACGGCTCGCTCGGCGGCCTGGGCAACGATGAAGTACAGGTTCGCGTGATCGGTGGCGGCGTCGGTGGTATCACCGAGAGCGATGCCAACCTGGCGCTGGCGTCCAACGCGGTGCTGTTCGGCTTCAACGTGCGTGCCGATGCTGGTGCGCGCAAGATCGTCGAGCAGGAAGGTCTGGATATGCGTTACTACAACGTGATCTACGACATCATCGAAGACGTCAAGAAAGCTCTGACCGGCATGCTCGGCAGCGATGTTCGCGAGAACATCCTGGGTGTCGCCGAAGTCCGTGACGTGTTCCGTTCGCCGAAGTTCGGCGCCATCGCTGGCTGTATGGTCATCGAGGGCACCGTGTACCGCAACCGTCCGATCCGCGTACTGCGCGACGACGTTGTGATCTTCGAAGGCGAGCTGGAATCGCTGCGTCGCTTCAAGGACGACGCTTCCGAAGTGCGTTCGGGCATGGAGTGCGGTATTGGCGTCAAGAGCTACAACGACGTCAAGGTCGGCGACAAGATCGAAGTCTTCGAGAAAGTCCAGGTTGCTCGTACCCTTTAAGGGCGGGCATGGCGCCAGCCCCCGCCGCAGGGCGGTGGGCAGCGCCTCAGTAGGTAGCGCCCGGTCAGGCATCAGCCTGACCGGGCGTTTGCCGCTTTAAGTTACAGGTAGCAAGAATGGCCAAAGAATACAGCCGTACCCAACGTATCGGTGATCAGATGCAGCGCGAGCTGGCAGAGCTGATTCGCCGTGAAGTCAAAGACCCACGCGTCGGCCTGGTGACCATCACCGCCGTGGACGTCAGCCGTGACCTGGGCCATGCCAAGGTCTTCATCACCGTGATGGGTGAAGAAACGCCGGACGCGGTGAAGCAGTCGCTCAAGGCGTTGAACAGCGCCGCCAGCTTCCTGCGCCTGCACCTGGGCCGCTCGATGCAACTGCGCAGCGTGCCGCAACTGCACTTCCACTTCGATGAAAGCGTCAGCCGTGGTGTTCACCTGTCGGCGCTGATCGAGCGTGCAGTGGCCGAAGACCGCCTGCACCAGGGTGGCGACGAGCCGGACACCAAGGAGTAAGCGGTGGCCCAGGTCAAACGTATCCGCCGCAATGTCAGCGGCATCATCCTGCTCGACAAGCCACTGGGGTTTACCTCCAACGCCGCCTTGCAGAAAGTCCGCTGGTTGCTGAACGCGGAAAAGGCCGGCCACACCGGCAGCCTCGACCCGCTGGCCACCGGTGTACTGCCGCTGTGCTTTGGTGAGGCGACCAAGTTCTCGCAGTACTTGCTCGATTCCGACAAAGGTTACGAAACCGTCATGCAGCTGGGGCAGACTACCAACACTGCCGACGCTGAAGGCGAGGTCCTGCAGACCCGTGAGGTGACCGTTGGTCGTGCCGATATCGAGGCGCTGCTGCCACGTTTTCGCGGCCCGATCAGCCAGATTCCACCGATGTACTCGGCGCTCAAGCGTGATGGCCAGCCGCTTTACAAACTGGCACGTGCAGGAGAGGTAGTGGAGCGCGAGCCGCGTTCTGTTACTATTGGCCGCTTGGAGTTGCTCGAGTGCGAAGGCACCCGTGCACGGCTGAGCGTAGGTTGCAGCAAAGGCACCTATATCCGCACCCTGGTGGAGGATATCGGCGAGGCTCTTGGCTGTGGCGCCTATGTTGCCGAGCTGCGCAGGACCCATGCCGGGCCCTTCGAGCTGGCCCAGACCGTAACCCTGGAAGAACTTGAACAGGCTCACGCCGAAGGTGGCAACGAAGCGCTTGACCGCTTCCTGATGCCTTCCGACAGTGGCCTGCAGGATTGGCCGATGGTTGGCCTGTCCGAACACAGCGCGTTCTACTGGCTGCATGGCCAGGCAGTACGCGCCCCAGACGCGCCGCAATTCGGCATGGTCCGGGTACAGGATCACAACGGTCGCTTCATCGGTATCGGTGAAGTGAGCGAAGACGGGCGCATTGCGCCGCGTCGACTGATTCGGTCGGAATGACCGAACCCGCAGGTCAGGGCTTCGGTTCGGGCCTGCGGATACAAGGGTGGCTGTCAGTAGGCACGGTCACACCTTTCTTATCAATACAGGGATTTGTCCCTGGCCTATTGGACCCGTTCGCGGGTTCCGTTATCAGGAGAAGCCTCATGGCCCTCAGCGTTGAAGAAAAAGCTCAAATCGTTACCGACTACCAGCAAGCTGCTGGCGACACTGGTAGCCCGGAAGTTCAGGTTGCTCTGCTGACCGCGAACATCAACAAGCTGCAAGGCCACTTCAAGGCCAACGGTAAAGACCACCACTCGCGTCGTGGCCTGATCCGCATGGTTAACCAGCGTCGTAAGCTGCTGGACTACCTGAAGGGCAAAGACACCACTCGTTACAGCGCCCTGATCGGTCGCCTGGGCCTGCGTCGCTAATAGCGGCCTGGTCAGTGGTGTGCATGGCGTGTCGCAGGCTTCGCAGGGGCTGCTTTGCAGCACTTGCGTCGGACACGCCACGCGTATCTTCGAGGTTGGCAGCCTGGCAGTGCTGAGCGGATTTTCCGCTTGGCGCCAGGCTCCCAGCCTCGTGTTGTATCTGGACGGTCAACGGGGCCGATTCCCTGTTCTGCCCAAGAATTCGCAAGAAACCAGTTCCCCCAGAGCCACTGAAGAAGGTAGGAAACCGTGAACCCGGTAATCAAGAAATTCCAGTTCGGTCAATCGACCGTTACGCTCGAAACGGGCCGCATCGCCCGTCAGGCCTCCGGCGCCGTGCTGGTCACCGTCGACAACGATGTCACCGTGCTGGTGACCGTGGTCGGTGCCAAGCATGCCGACCCGAGCAAAGGCTTCTTCCCGCTGTCCGTGCACTACCAGGAAAAGACCTACGCCGCAGGCAAGATTCCAGGTGGCTTCTTCAAACGCGAAGGCCGCCCATCCGAAAAAGAAACCCTGACTTCGCGCCTGATCGACCGTCCGATCCGCCCGCTGTTCCCTGAAGGTTTCATGAACGAAGTGCAGGTTGTCTGCACCGTCGTTTCCACCAGCAAGAAAACCGATCCGGACATCGCTGCGATGATCGGTACCTCGGCTGCCCTGGCGATCTCCGGCATTCCTTTCGAAGGCCCGATCGGCGCTGCCCGCGTTGCCTTCCACGAAAGCACCGGCTACCTGCTGAACCCGACCTACGAGCAACTGGCTGCCTCGAGCCTGGACATGGTCGTTGCCGGTACCGCCGACGCCGTGCTGATGGTTGAGTCGGAAGCCAAAGAGCTGACCGAAGACCAGATGCTGGGCGCCGTATTGTTCGCCCACGACGAATTCCAGGCCGTTATCCAGGCTGTCAAAGAGCTGGCTGCCGAAGCTGCCAAGCCGACCTGGGACTGGAAACCCGCCGTTGCCAATACCGAACTGTTCAACGCCATTCGTGCCGAATTCGGCGAAGGCGTTTCGCAGGGTTACACCATCACCGTCAAGGCCGACCGCTACGCGCGATTGGGCGAGCTGCGCGATCAGGCGATCGCCAAGTTCTCCGGTGAAGAAGGCCAGGCTTCGGCCGGCGAAGTGAAAGAAATCTTCGGCGAGATCGAATACCGCACCGTTCGCGAAAACATCGTCAACGGCAAGCCGCGTATCGATGGTCGTGACACCAAGACTGTGCGCCCGCTGAACATCGAAGTCGGCGTGCTGCCGAAAACTCACGGTTCGGCGCTGTTCACCCGTGGCGAAACCCAGGCCCTGGTCGTCGCGACCCTGGGTACTGCGCGTGACGCACAGCTGCTGGACACCCTCGAAGGCGAGAAGAAAGACCCCTTCATGCTGCACTACAACTTCCCACCGTTCTCGGTAGGCGAGTGTGGCCGCATGGGCGGTGCTGGCCGTCGCGAAATCGGTCACGGCCGTCTGGCCCGCCGCTCGGTCCAGGCCATGCTGCCTGCCGCTGACGTGTTCCCGTACACCATCCGCGTGGTTTCGGAAATCACCGAATCCAACGGTTCCAGCTCCATGGCTTCGGTCTGCGGTGCTTCCCTGGCCCTGATGGACGCCGGTGTACCGATGAAGGCACCGGTTGCCGGTATCGCCATGGGTCTGGTCAAGGAAGGCGAGAAGTTCGCCATCCTGACTGACATCCTCGGTGACGAAGACCACCTGGGCGACATGGACTTCAAAGTTGCCGGTACCGCCAAAGGCGTTACCGCACTGCAGATGGACATCAAGATCAACGGCATCACCGAAGAGATCATGGAAATCGCCCTGGGCCAGGCCCTGGAAGCGCGCCTGAACATCCTCGGCCAGATGAACCAGATCATCGGCCAGTCGCGTACCGAGCTGTCGGCCAACGCACCGACCATGATCGCGATGAAGATCGACACCGACAAGATCCGTGACGTCATCGGCAAAGGCGGCGCCACCATCCGCGCCATCTGCGAAGAAACCAAGGCTTCGATCGACATCGAAGACGACGGCTCGATCAAGATCTTCGGCGAAACCAAGGAAGCTGCAGAAGCTGCACGTCAGCGCGTACTGGGTATCACCGCCGAGGCCGAGATTGGCAAGATCTACGTGGGCAAGGTCGAGCGTATCGTCGACTTCGGCGCCTTCGTCAACATCCTGCCGGGCAAAGACGGTCTGGTGCACATCTCCATGCTCAGCGATGCGCGCGTAGAGAAGGTCACCGACATTCTGAAAGAAGGTCAGGAAGTAGAAGTGCTGGTACTGGACGTGGACAACCGCGGCCGTATCAAGCTGTCGATCAAAGACGTTGCCGCGGCCAAGGCCTCGGGCGTCTAAACGACTGATAAAGCTGTAGGAAGAGGGCCCCTTGATGGGGCCCTTTTTTATTGCCTGGGCGGAACCTTTTGCACGCTTGCATCTTGCACGCAGATTTAAACCGCAGGTTGCAAATTGCACGACTGGCGTATCGTTGGTATTCGCTTAAGTCATTGATTTATAAGGAAACAAGCGAAGCGGAAAAGCTGGCACAGCCCATGCAACTACCTTCATACCTGCCGCCAGGACTAACGGCGCAGACCTTTCGAATAAACAGGAGTGACCCACATGAAGAAGTTCGCCATTGCTGCCGCTACTGCTACCGCTCTGACCCTGACCATGGCTAACGCGGCATTCGCCCAGCAGTCCACCCAGGCCCCAATGACGCTCGCGGCCGGTGAGGTGACTGAAGCCAAGGAAGCCACTTCCGATACCTGGATCACCACCAAGGTTAAAGCGGACCTGCTGACCGAGAAAGGCATCCCAGGCTCCGACATCAAGGTAGAAACCAACAAAGGCGTGGTGTCGCTGTCGTCGACCACCGCTGTAACCGATTCGCAGAAAGAGATGGCTGTTGCCATCACCAAGAAGATCAAAGGTGTGAAAGCCGTTTCGGCTGACGGCCTGAAAGCCGAATAAGGATTGTCCCGTCGGCCAAACGGATTTGGCCACCGTTCTTCAAAAGCCCTGGCTTCGGTCAGGGCTTTTTCATGGGTGATCAAACCACCGGATTGCGGGCGATGACGTCGCTTTCGAAGTATTCCTGCTCGGCAACCAGAGGTTCCACCAGTGGGCGGCTGTCGCGGAAGTGCGCCGTACGCGTATGCGCTTCGTAGGCCTCGTCGTCACGGTAGATCTCATAAAGGTAGATCACCTCCGGATCGGCCCGGTCTTGTGACACATCGAACACCAGGCATCCCGGTTCGGTGGCCACGGAAGCAGCGGCATTGACTTTGATGGCGGTGAGAAATTGTTCGGCGCAACCTGGCTTGACACGCGTCTTGATAAACAGACTGTACACAAGGCGTTCCTTTTGTTTTAAATTCTATCTGGAATTGTATACAAAAATGGAGTCGCGCCAATGTCTGAATTACCAGCACGCCCGGGTCGCCTGAATGGCCTGCGCCATATCGCCCTGTTGGTGCCCAACCTTGAGGAGTGCGAGCGCTTCTATGTCGAGGTGATGGGCATGGAGGTGTTGAACCGGGCCAATGAGGATCTTGTTTATCTGACCTGTGGCAACGACAACCTGTCGCTGGGGCGCGGGGCAGGGGCTGCAAATGGGCTGCAGACGTTGGATCACTATGGGTTCATCGTCGATAGCGTGGAAGAGCTGGAAGCGTGGTACCAGTACTTCAAGGCGCGTGGGGTGACCTTGCTCGATCGGCCTTTCAATCATGGAGATGGGGCACGGAGTTTCCATTTGCTGGACCCGGCGGGGAACAAGGTGCAGCCGCTGTATCACCCGGCGATTTCGGGACAGCGGTTGGTTTGAGCCAGTGCGGCCTCTTCGCGGGACAAGCCCGCTCCCACATGTGGAATACCTGTGGGAGCGGGCTTGTCCCGCGAAGAGGCCGCTACTGGCTCACTCAGCATCCAGATGCATCGGCGTAATCACCCGACCATCTTTCTCAGCCTGCCCCAGCGTTGTGTCAATGAAGTACACCCGGTCATCTTCCAGCTTGCCCTTGTCGACCAGATAATCCTTGATACTGCTGGCCCGTTCCTGGCCCAAGGTACGCAGCAACGGCGCGCTCTCGGCCCACGATTTGATCACCGCCTCACGCAGCTTGGTGGCGCGCTCATCGCCGCTCAGCTCTTTCCATTGCGCCGGCGGCTGCTGCTTCAGGCGGGTCCGGTAGATGCCTTCGAGCATGGCCGGTTTGTCGCTGTCGTCGACCACCAGCATCGAGGCGTTGGCCGGCACCTTGTCGCCACGGCGTTGCAGGATCTTGTACCAGGTGGCCTGGTATTCGCGCTCCAGGCGCTGCTGGGCGATCAGCGGCCCATCGCTGCTCTGGGCGCTGGTGCCTTCGATCTCCAGGCGCAGTTCCGGGCGTTCCTTGAGGGCCGAGGCGAGCTTGTCCAGGGCCGACTGCGCATCGCCGCTGAGCTCGCTGGAACCCGCAGCGAACGAGATGTTGCCGAGATCTTCCGAGCCACCACCAGCGATCAGCCCACCGATGAACTTGAACGGCGCCTGCGCGGCGCGCAGTACCAGGTTGCGCAGGGTCTGCCAGACGATCGGCATGACGCTGAATTGCGGGTTGTTGAGGTCCCCGGTCACGGGTAGCTCGATGGAAATCTTGCCTTCGGTGTCCTTGAGCAGCGCAACCGCCAGGCGAATCGGCAGGTCGACAGCATCCGGGCTGTCGACCTTTTCACCCAGTTGCAGCTGCTCGACCACCAGCTTGTTCTCGGCCTTTAGCTGACCATTGGTGATCAGGTAATGCAGGTCGAGGTTGAGGCGGCCCTTGCGGATGCGGTAGCCGGCGAACTTGCCGGAGTAGGGGGTCAGCGTGGTCAGTTCGACGCGCTTGAAGCTGGTGGCGATATCCAGGCTGGCCATTGGGTTGAACGGATTGAGCGCGCCTTTGATGGTGACCGGGGCGTAACGGTCCACCTTGCCCTTGATATCCACCTTTGCCGGCGCTGGTTTGCGGTTGTCGATGGTGCCGATCTGGCCGTTGAGCTGTTGCACCGCAGTGGCGAAGTTCGGCGTCAGGGTGAGGTCGGCGAAGTTGGCCGAGCCGTCATTGATGTTGATCTGGCCGATGCGGATGCCCAGCGGCTTGCTGCCGGTGGTGCTGGCCGGCTTGGCCTTGCTGGCAGCGGGCGCGTCGGCGGGCTGCGGGATCAGCAGGTCATCGACGTTGGTGGTGCGGTCTTCGTTGATGATGAAGCGGGCATAGGGCTGCAGCAGGGTCACCTTGTCGATCGACAGGGCATCGCCGTGTACGTAGGACAGACCATCCACATTCACCTGCTGCCATTTGACGAAATCGCGGTCCTTGATGGTGTCCAGGGTGTGCAATTGGTTGACCTGCGCTTTGCCAGCCACGGTAAAGGCCAGTGGCTCGGTGCTCTTCAAGTCGACCTTGAGGTCACTGGCAAGCATGCCGCTGCGCAGCTCCAGGCGAATGAATGGGCTGATGTAAGCCTGGGCGACACGCAGGTCGATGTCGCGTGTGCTGACGTCCAGTTTGGCGGTGACCGGCGCCAGGTTGACTTCACCGGCTGCCTGCATCTTGCCCTGCTTGCCAACGCCGGTGTCGAGTTTGAGCGTGAAAGGCGACTGGTTGAGGCTGTCGAAACCCTGCAGGTCCAGATTCAACGGGCCGACGTCCAGCGCTACCGGCTCTTTCTGGCTACGGTCGGCCAGATGCACCTGGTAGTTGCGCAGTTGCACGTCCTTGAGCAGCACTTGCCAGGGTTTGCTTGGCTCCCTGGCGGCCTGTTCTTCAGGCGTAGGCTCGGCAGCTGCGGGTTCTTGCTTCTCTTTCGGCGTGGCCTTGGCCGGCTGGCTGGCGAACAGCTTTTGCCAATCGAGCTGGCCGTCCTGTTCCAGGGCTGCCCAAGTCTCCAGCTTCTCGCTGCGGATCTTGCCAACGGTGACCAGTTGCTTGGCGAGGTCTATTGAAGTCTCGCTGACTTCAAGGCTTTCCAGACGTGCCAGCTGGCGGCCATCCGGCGCTTTGATGGCGAACGGCGCGACACGCACCGAGGTCTGGTCCAGCAACAGTTCGGTGGTTTTGGAGAGGTTGAGCTTGTAGTGGGTGTCGAGGTTGATCACACCGTCTTCCAGCACCAGCGGCACGGCATCCCGGACGTAGGGCCAGAACGCCTTCATCTTGCCGTCAGTGACCTTCAACGTGCCCTCTGAAGCGACTGGTGACAAGCTCAGGGTGCCGCTCCAGTCGATGCGCCCGCCATTGGGGCCGTTGGCCACCAGCGTCATGTCGGCATTGTCATCCGGCAAGGTGCTGAGGTTCTTCAGTTCCAGGTTCATGTCGTCGTAAAGGAAGACGATCGGTTCGCTCGGGCGCTGGTCCTCGAAGTGCAGGTAGCCGCCTTTGAGCTTGATGCTGCCAATGCGCAGCGGGAACGGGTCGCTGGGCGCCTCGTCGGGATTGGCTTCGCTGGGCGGCAGTTTGAACAGCTGGGTGAGGTTGAGCGTGCCGTCCTTGGCGAACAGCACTTCGTTGCGCGGTTTGTCGAGCTCTACGGCGGTCAGGTGCAGCGCCCCGGTCCACAGGCTGTCCAGCGCCAGATTAGCGTATAGCCGTTCGAAGCCAACCTGTTCCTTGCCTGGCTTACCGATCTGCAGGCCCCACAGGGTCAGTTCGAGGCTGAACGGGTTGAGTTCGATACGCTGCAGGTGCGCCGGTACGCTGGCGTACTGCGCAAGCTGCTGGTTGGCGATGCGCAGGCCGACACCGGGAAGGATAAGGAAGCCAAGCAGGTTGTAGAGGGCCACGAGAGCCAGCAGGGCGCCGAGGGCGCGAGTCAATCCTTTGTACATGTGTCGCTTCGTCTGTCTAAGCCGGAGTGCTTGGAGTATGGCAGGTTAAATCGGTTCCGCCGGGGGGAACAATTGCCCTCACTCGATGCCCATGCGCCGCTTGGCCCGATGCGCCGAGCCGTCGCGCATGGCCCAGCGCAATACCGGCGCCGTGCGTTTGAGGCCCATGCGGATCATGCGCTGCTGCAGCGGGCCCTGGTGCAGGCCGAGCATGTCCTGAGCCCACGTGGGAAGCAGGTCGATGCCGGCGTTGAGCATCAGTTTGCCTACCGGTTCTGCAAGGCGGCTCGGGGCAGGGGCTTGGAGCAGGATTTCGACCACCTCCAGGCTGCGCGCATCGCAGTGCAATCGTGGTCGCATGCGTTGCAGGTAGTCCTCGACCTGTTTGCACGAGCGCGGTACATCGCGAGCACCCAGGCGTTCGGCGATCAGGGCGATCTCGTCGTAGTAGGCGTCCTGATCGGCGCGTGACAGCTGCGGGTCGCGATAGCGCAGGTGGGCTGCCAGGAAACTGCTGACTTCGGCCACGTGTACCCAGGTCAGCAGATCAGGGTCGCTGGCGGCATAGGGGCGGCCGTCCGGGCCGGTCCCGGTCACCTGCAGGTGAATGGTGCGGACTTTTTCGATCAACCACTCGGCATCGCGGGTCGAACCGAAGGTGGTACCGGAAATGAACTGGCTGGTGCGCCGCAGGCGGCCGAGCAGGTCCTGGCGAAAATTGGAATGGTCCCACACGCCCGCCAGCGCCAGTGGGTGCAGCACTTGCAGCATCAACGCGCTGATACCGCCAACCAGCATGCTGGGGAAGTCGCCATGCACGCGCCAGCTGATGCTGTGGGGGCCGAACAGCCCGGGGTCACCTTTGGGAGACTCCAGGTCGAGCTGGCCGAGGGCCAGCCCGGTGAGGCTCATGACCTGGGTTTCGATACGGCGGCGTAAGGCTTCCATGGCGACCTGCAGTTCAGGGCGACCACGCAGGCCGCCGGCTATTGATTGAGGCGTTTGTCGATCAAGCCCTGCACCACGCTCGGGTCGGCCAGGGTCGAGGTATCGCCCAGGTTGTCGAGCTCGTTGCAGGCGATCTTGCGCAGTATACGCCGCATGATCTTGCCCGAGCGGGTCTTGGGCAAGGCGGGCGCCCACTGGATCAGCTCGGGCTTGGCGAAGCTGCCGATCTCCTTGCTGACCAGTGCCAACAATTCGGTCTTGAGCGCATCGTCCGGGGTTACGCCGTTCATGGTGGTGACGAAGGCGTACACCCCCTGGCCCTTGAGGTCATGGGGGTAGCCAACCACGGCAGCCTCGGCGACGCTGTCGTGCAGCACCAGCGCGCTTTCCACTTCGGCGGTGCCGATGCGGTGACCGGACACGTTGATCACATCATCGATGCGCCCGGTGATCCAGTAGTCACCATCGGCATCGCGACGGGCGCCGTCGCCGGTGAAGTAGTAGCCGGGCATGGGTTTGAAGTAGGTGTCGACCATGCGTTGGTGGTCGCCGTAGACGCTGCGGATCTGCCCTGGCCAACTCGCCTTGATCGCCAGCAGGCCGGCGCCAGGGCCTTCGATCAGCTTGCCTTTTTCATCCAGTAACACCGGTTGCACGCCAAACATGGGTTGGGTCGCGCAGCCGGGCTTGAGCTTCTGTGTGCCGGGCAGCGGGGTGAGCATGATGCCGCCGGTTTCGGTCTGCCACCAGGTATCGACGATGGGGCAATGTTTTTGCCCGACTTCCTCGAAGTACCATTCCCAGGCTTCCGGGTTGATGGGTTCACCGACGCTGCCGAGCAGGCGCAGGCTTTTGCGTGAGGTGCTCTGCAGCGGTCCTGAACCCTCGCGCATTAAAGCCCGCAGCGCGGTGGGGGCGGTGTAGAAGATGTTCACCTGGTGCTTGTCCACCACTTGCCAGAAGCGCGAGGTGTCCGGGTAATTGGGCACGCCCTCGAACATCAGCGAAACGGCACCATTGGCCAGGGGGCCGTAGACGATATAGCTGTGGCCAGTGACCCAGCCGACGTCGGCGGTGCACCAGAACACCTCGCCGTCGCGGTAATCGAATACCACCTTGAAGGTCATGGCGGCCTGCAGCAGATAGCCTGCAGTGGTGTGCAGCACGCCTTTGGGCTTGCCGGTGCTGCCGGAGGTATAGAGGATGAACAGCGGGTCTTCGGCCTCCATCGGTTCAGGCGGGCAGTCTTCAGCGACTTGGTAGGTGGCTTGCTCGTACCAGAGGTCACGGCCCTCGCTCCAGGCCACATCGCCACCGGTGCGGCGTACCACGAACACACTGCTGACCTGCGGGCAGCTGGCCAGCGCCTTGTCGACGTTCTGCTTGAGCGGGATGCGCTTGCCGCCGCGCACGCCTTCATCGGCGGTGATCACGGTGCGGCAGTCGGCGTCCAGGATGCGGTCGCGCAAGGCATCTGGGGAGAAGCCGCCGAACACCACCGAGTGAATGGCGCCAATGCGTGTGCAGGCAAGCATGGCGTAGGCGGCTTCAGGGATCATTGGCATGTAGATGCACACCCGGTCGCCTTTTTTTACCCCTCGCGCTTTCAGGGCGTTGGCCAGGCGACAAACCTGGCGGTGCAGCTCGCGATAGGTGATGGCCTTGGAGTCTTTCGGGTCATCGCCTTCCCATAGCAGGGCGGTTTGCTCGCTCCGTTGGGCCAGGTGGCGGTCGATGCAGTTGTAGCTGACGTTGAGTTGGGCTCCGTCGAACCAGCGCGCCGCGCCGGTGTTTAGGTCGCATTGTTGAACGCTGGACCAGGGTTTGATCCAGTCAAGGCGCTTGGCCTGTTCGGCCCAGAAAGTGTCGGGGGCGTCGACCGACTGGCGGTAGAGGCGCTGATAATCATCGGCTGAGAGGGCGGCGGACTGGCTGACGGCCAGAGCCTGTGGGTACTGCTTGATATCGAACATGGCGGGTGGTCCTGCTCTTGTGAGGGGCGAGGGACTGCAGCGGCTATTCGATGGACAGTGTAGCTGGAGGGCGTGTTCAAACTGTACTGCCCCCATCGCCGGCATGCTGGCGATGGGGGCAGCCGGTCAACCGCGATGACGGCCGCGGAAGTAGTTGATCAGGCCCTGGGTCGAGCCATCTTCGGCGCTGTCTTCCAGGCTGCCGACGATACGCTGGTAAACGCCTTTGCCCAGCTCCTTGCCCAGCTCCACGCCCCACTGGTCGAAGGCGTTGATACCCCAGACGACGCTCTGCACGAAGACCTTGTGCTCGTACATCGCCACCAGTGCGCCGAGGCGACGTGGGCTGATGCGCTCGACCACCAGGGTGTTGCTCGGGCGGTTGCCTGGGATCACCTTATGCGGCGCGAGCTTTTCGATGTCCGCTTCGTTCAAGCCCTTCTGGCGCAATTCAGCCTCGGCTTCTTCGCGGGTCTTGCCGAGCATCAGTGCCTGGCTCTGCGACAGGCAGTTGGCGTACAGCCACTGGTGATGGTCGGCGACCGGGTTGAAGCTTACTACCGGGACGATGAAGTCCGCCGGGATCAGCTGGGTGCCCTGGTGCAGCAACTGGTGGTAGGCATGCTGGCCGTTGCAGCCTACGCCACCCCAGATCACCGGGCCGGTATCGGTCTTCACCGGCGTGCCGTCGGTCAGCACGCTCTTGCCGTTGGACTCCATGTCCAGCTGCTGCAAATGCTTGGTGATGTTGCGCAGGTAATGGTCGTACGGCAGGATCGCGTGGCTGCGTGCGCCCCAGAAGTTGCCATACCAGACGCCCAGCAAGGCCAGCAGCACCGGCATGTTCTTGTCGAACGGTGCGGTCTGGAAGTGCTGGTCCATGGTGTAGGCGCCCGACAACAGCTCCTTGAAGTTGGCGGTGCCGATGGCCAGGGCGATCGGCAGGCCGATCGCCGACCACAGCGAGTAGCGCCCGCCTACCCAGTCCCACATCGGGAAGATGTTCTCTTCACGGATGCCGAATGCCACGGCGGCAGCCTTGTTGCTGGAAACGGCGATGAAGTGGCGATAGAGCTCGGCTTCAGAACCGCCCTGGGCCAGGTACCAGGTACGTGCGGCCATGGCGTTCTTCAGCGTTTCGAGGGTATTGAACGACTTCGACGAGACGATGAACAGGGTGGTTTCGGCGCGCAGGCTGGCCGAAAGCTCATGGAATTCGCTTCCATCGATGTTCGCCAGGTAGTGGCAACGCACGCCGCGCTGGGCGTAAGGCAGCAGGGCTTCGGAAACCAGCTCGGGGCCGAGGAACGAGCCACCGATGCCGATGTTGACTACGTCGGTGATCGGCTTTTCGCTGTAACCGCGCCACAGTCCGTCGTGGATGCGCCCGACCAGCTCGGTGATCTGGTTGAGCACCTTGTGCACTTCTGGCATCACGTTGACGCCGTTGACGCTCAGCTTGTCGCCTACCGGACGGCGCAGGGCCGTGTGCAGGACTGGGCGGCCTTCCGAGCCGTTGATGATCTCACCGCTGAACATCGACTTGATCGCGTCCTGCAGGCCGACTTGTTCGGCCAGGTTCACCAGCAGGTCGCGGGTTTCTTCGTTGATCAGGTTTTTCGAATAGTCGAGGAACAGGCCACAGCTGCTCAGCGAAAACTGATCGAAGCGCTTGGCGTCGGCGGCGAAGGCTTCGCGCATGCTGAAACTTTGCATGGCGTCGCGGTGCTGCTGAAGGGCCTGCCAAGCCGGCAGGGCCGTCACATCGTGGGGTGTACGGTAATACGCCATTGCGCAGAGTTCCTTAATGCGTGGTGGTGCTTGGACAGGGCAGCGATTGCCGGGTTCAGGCTGGCCATCATTATAGGCAATGGTTTGCGGCTGGGAATGGGGCGGGCAGGGATTTTGGGGGCCGCAAAACAGCCCCCCAACGCTTACGCGGTCTTTTCGTCCAGATGCAGGTACAGGTTGTCGATCAGGCGGGTGTTGCCGAGGTAGGCGGCAGCGAGGATCACCAGGTCTCGGTCACCGAACGTAGCTGGGCGCAGGCTTACGGCATGGCGAATCTCCAGATAGTCCGGGCGCAGGCCAGCCGCTATCAGTTTTGCCTTTGCGTCCTCGACCAACGCCGAGAAGTCCACCTGCCCTCGGGCAAGCGCTTCGCCAATCTGCTTCAGCGTACGATAGACAACAGGCGCGGTGGCACGTTGTTCGGTGCTGAGGTAACCGTTGCGCGACGACAGCGCCAGGCCATCTTCAGCGCGCACGGTGGGCTCGCCAATGATCTGGATCGGCATGTTGAGGTCACGCACCATGGCGCGAATCACCGCCAGTTGCTGGTAGTCCTTTTCGCCAAAGACCGCGAGATCCGGCTGCACCATGTTGAACAGCTTGCTGACCACGGTGGCGACACCCTCGAAATGCCCTGGGCGGCTGGCGCCACACAGGCCTTCGGAAAGGTTGGGTACGCTGACGCGAGTCTGCACGGCCATGCCGTCCGGGTACATTTCCTCGACAGTCGGTGCGAACAGCAGGTTGCAGCCTGCCTGAAGCAGTCGCTCCTGGTCGGCGGCGAGGGTGCGTGGGTACTTGTCGAGATCTTCGTTGGCACCGAACTGCAGCGGGTTGACGAAGATGCTGGCAACGACGAAGTCGGCCCGCTGGGCCGCGTTGGTCACCAGCGCGGCGTGGCCGCTGTGCAGGTTGCCCATGGTCGGCACGAAGCCGATACGCTTGCCTTCGCCACGGGCGCGTGCAACGGCTGCACGCAGTTCACGGACGGTACTGACTGTGTTCATGCGCTGAATCCGTGTTCACTCGCTGGGAAAGTGACGTCCTTGACTGCCTGGACGTAGGCAACAAGCGCGCCCTGGATGTCAGGTTGGCCAGCCATGAAGTTCTTCACGAACTTAGGGACTCGCCCGCTCAATGACAGCCCGAGCATGTCATGCAGCACCAGCACTTGGCCGTCGGTAGCGCTTCCTGCGCCAATGCCAATTACCGGAATGCTCACGGCCTGGGTAATTTCGGCCGCCAGTTCGCTGGGCACACATTCCAGCAGCAGCATGGCCGCGCCGGCTTGCTCCAGCGCAATGGCGTCGGCGCGCATCTGCCGCGCCTGTGCCTCCTGGCGCCCCTGCACTTTATAGCCGCCGAGCACGTTGACGGTCTGCGGGGTCAAGCCCATGTGCGCGCACACCGGCACGCCGCGTTCGGCCAGCAGGCGGATGGTCTCGGCCAGCCAGGCGGCGCCTTCGAGCTTGATCATGTGAGCGCCGGCCTGCATCAGCGTGGCGCAGTTGGCAAACGCCTGCTCGGGTGTGGCGTGGGCCATGAACGGCAGGTCGGCGAGGATCAGCGCACCTTCGTTGCCGCGCTTGACGCAGGCCGTGTGGTAGGCCATTTCCGCCGTGGTGACGGGCAGGGTGCTGTCATGGCCCTGCAGGACCATGCCCAGCGAGTCGCCCACCAGCAACACGTCGACACCGGCCTGGCTGGCGGCCTTGGCGAAGGTCGCGTCGTAGCAGGTCAGCATGGTGATCTTTTCACCCTTGGCCTTGAGGCCGTGAAGGGTGGTCAGGGTTACTTCAGGCATGTAGAGATATCCTCGTTCAGGCGCTGTGAAAAACGACTGCAAACAACGCGTGTAGTCATCTTCCGGAGCGGCACATCATCGCGCGTGATGTTCGGGCACAGGTCCGTCCGGCCTAAATACGGGTGTGCGGCACGGTGCCACACGGGACGCCTATAGTCGTGAGCGAGGGGGGGGAAGTCAATCACCTGTTACCGCATTGTTACTAACAGGGTGTTACTGGCGTTACCTTGAAGCGGAACGCCCGTATTACAGGCGTTCCAGGCCGACGAACGGGCAGGCTGCGAGCAGTTCGGCGAGGGCGCGACCATCGGCCAGCTGGAAGTCGTCTGCCACCAGCTCGGCCAGCGGGTACAGCACGAAAGCGCGGGCGTGCATGTGGTAATGCGGTACTTGCAGGCGCGGCACGTCGATGACCTGGTCGCCGAACAGCAGGATATCCAGGTCGAGCGTGCGCGGGCCCCAGCGCTCCTTGCGCACGCGGCCCTGGCCATTCTCGATGGCTTGCAGAGCGTCGAGCAGGGCCAGGGGGGCGAGCGAAGTGTCCAGGGCGGCGACCGCGTTGGTGTAACGCGGTTGGCCCGGCAACAGGGAGTCACTGGTGTACAGCGCCGACGCTGCGGCCAGGCGCGTGCCGTCGACCTGGCCCAGCGCCTGCAGGGCGCTGCTCAGCTGCTCGGCGGGTGCGTCGAGGTTGCTGCCCAGGCCGATATAGGCGCGGGTGGTCACTCGAACGCCTCGTCACCGCTGCGTTTGCGCTTGTTGGGGCTGCGCTTGCGTTTGCGCGGGCCGGCACCGGTCCCTTCATCACGGCTGCCCAGCTCGCGGATCATCTCGCGGCGCTGGCTGTCGTTGGCGTCCTGGTAGTCGGTCCACCACTGGCCGAGGTCGTCGGTCTCTTCGCCCGCGCTCTCGCGCAGCAGCAGGAAGTCGTAGCCGGCACGGAAGCGCGGGTTGTCGAGCAGCATGTCGGCGCGTTTGCCGCTGCGGCGCGGCAGGCGCTCCTGCATGTCCCAGATCTCGCGGATCGGCAGGGTGAAGCGCTTCGGAATGGCGATGCGCGCGCACTGTTCGGCGATCAGGTCGTGGGCCGCGCCATTCATGGCCGGGATCGGCGGCACGCCTTGATTCTGCAGGTGCAGTACGCGGCTTGGCAGGGCTGGCCAGAGCAGCGCGGCGAAGAGGAAGGCCGGGGTCACTGGCTTGCCTTGCTTGACGCGCAGGTCGGTGTTGCTCAGCGCCTGGCTGATCAAGGTATGGGTGTAGGTCGGGCGTTCTTCCAGGGCATGTGCACTGGCGGGGAACAGCGGCTCGAACAGCTCCAGGTCGACCAGCATCTCGAAGGCGATGGCGCCCTGGCCGCTGAGGAACAGCTTGAGGCATTCCTCGAACAGGCGCGCTGGCGGGATTTCGCGCAGCAGCGGGGCCAGGCCACGGATCGGCTGGAAGGTGTGCTTTTCGATGCCGAAGTCGAGCTTGGCGGCGAAACGCACCGCACGCAGCATGCGCACCGGGTCTTCCTGATAGCGATGAGTCGGGTCGCCGATCAGGCGCAGCAGGCGGTTACGGATATCGTGTACGCCATTGGCGTAATCGAGGATGCGTTCGCTGACCGGGTCGTAGTAAAGGGCATTGATGGTGAAGTCGCGGCGTTGCGCGTCTTCTTCCAGGGTGCCGTATACGTTGTCCCGCAGGATGCGGCCGCTGGCATTGTGCGACGAGCGGTGGCTGTCGCCCTGATCGTCATCCGAGTGGGGGGCGCGGAAGGTCGCGACTTCGATGATCTCACGGCCGAAATGCACGTGGACCAGCTTGAAGCGGCGGCCAATGATGCGCGCATTGCGAAACTCCGCACGCACCTGTTCGGGCGTGGCGCTGGTGGCGACGTCGAAGTCCTTGGGCGTGATGCCCAGCATCAGGTCGCGGACACAGCCACCGACCAGGTAGGCCTGGTAGCCCGCGCTTTGCAGGCGCTCGACAATATTCACCGCATGGCGGCTGAACTGGTGGCGCTGCAGCGAATGTTGGCTCTTGTTGATCACCTCAGGCGTGGTGCGCTTGTGGTGCTGGCCCGCTACGGGAGGGCGGAAAGACTGGAACAGCTTCTTCAGCATGGGATGCACTGTGTGAAGGAATGTTCGGCCAAGAATAGGAGAATGGCCGCATGATGGGCGGGGATTCTAGCATTTACTCGGGGAATGGTGTAGGCGGTAGCAGGATAGCCTGCCGGAAGGGAGAAACGACAAGGGGAGCCTAAGCTCCCCAAGAAGTCGTTGCGTGCTCTTATTGTTTTTTTGCCGGGCTTTTTGTTTTTGTTGAGTGCCCTGCCCACAAATCTCATAGCTTGTGGACGACCCCCAATCCAGGGGTAAAGAGCAAACGGATTGCTTTGGCCGCTGATGTCACGTTGACCTTTCGATCCAACCAGTTCAGGCGCTGCTTTTTAGTGCAGTTTTTGTTGTTCTCTGCCTGGTCGTGGGGCAAGCCCCAAACACGCATCCTCTCCAAAAGAATCAGTTAGCTGCGCCTCCGCCGTCTTGTTTTTATTGTGCGTGAGCCGTTTCGTCTTGTTCTTATTCTGAGTTGCAGTGCTTGTTATTGTTCTTGTACTAAGCATATAGCAGATGGCGTGCCAACTTTGCGAAACCCAGCAAAATCAGGGGGTTGCGGAGAATCAGTCGTGGCGGCGCAGTCGAAAATGTAGAAATTTCGTTACCGTATGCCTCGGCAACTGTTACGCCTGGGCGGCGTGGGTAACAGATTTCTGCGGGAACTGATGTGTTACCTGGGGCCTTGACGGCCCCAGTAGCTTATTCGCTGGTAGCGTTGCTCTTGCGCCGTGGAATGCCCAGGCGCTGACGGCGTTCCCACAGGCACTTGCGGCTGACACCGAGCTTGCGCGCCAGCTCGGTCTCGGTCATGTGATCCTGGTGCTCGAGCACGAAGTGCTGGAAATAATCCTCCAGCGACAGGTCTTCGGTCGGCTCATGGCTGGCGCTGTTGGCGCTGGCCACGACCAGGGCATTGTCGAGCAGGTCATCGTCGTCCAGGTCGCCCAGTTCAATATCGATGCCCAGCAAATCGGCGGAAATTTCCGCGCTCTCGCTGAGAATTACCGCGCGCTCCACGGCGTTCTCCAGTTCCCGCACGTTACCCGGCCAGCTGTAGTGACGGATGGCCTGTTCCGCTTCCGCGGAGAAGTGCAGGTCGTCACGACCGATGCGGGCGCTCTGGCGGGCAAGAAAGGCACTGGCGATCTCGTTGACGTCGCTGCCACGCTCACGCAGGGCAGGTAACTTCAAGGCGATCACATGCAGGCGGTAATAGAGGTCTTCGCGGAATTGCCCGGCCTTGGCCAAGTTCTTCAGGTCGCGGTGGGTCGCGGCGATCAGGCGTACATCGACCTTTTGCGACTGTACCGAACCGACCCGGCGGATTTCGCCTTCCTGCAGCACCCGCAGCAACCGGGCTTGGGCTTCAAGCGGCAGCTCGCCGATTTCGTCGAGGAACAGCGTGCCGCCGTCAGCCGCTTCCACCAGGCCGGCACGGCCGGCACTGGCGCCAGTGAACGCGCCTTTTTCGTGGCCGAACAGCTCCGACTCGATCAAGGTTTCAGGAATGGCCGCGCAGTTCACCGAGATCATCGGCGCTTTGGCGCGCCGCGACAGGTTGTGCAGGGCGCGAGCAACCAGTTCTTTGCCGGTGCCCGACTCACCCTGGATCAACACGTTGGAATCGGTAGGCGCGACCTTGCGGATCTTGCTGTACATATCCTGCATCGGTGGGCACGAACCGATGATGCCGATTTCACCATTGGCCGAAGCCGGGCTGGCTTTTTCGGCGGGCGCCGCCTTGCCATTGCTGCGAGCCTCGGCAACGGGTGCTGGCGCTGGTGCGTTCTGCCGGTCGCGCAGGATCCGTGCCACGGCCTGGAGCATCTCGTCGTGGTCGAACGGCTTGGCGATGTAATCCACCGCGCCCATTTTCATCGAGTCGACCGCCGAGCGCAGGCTGGCGTAACTGGTCATGATCAGCACCGGGGTGCCTTGGCCAAGCTTGATCAACTCGGTGCCAGGCGCGCCGGGCAGGCGCAGGTCGCTGACAATCAGGTCGAAGGTGGCAATGCTGAAGCGTTCCTGGGCTTCCTGGACCGAGCCGGCTTCGCTGACCTGGTACTGGTTGCGCTCAAGCAGGCGACGCAAGGCCGAACGGATGATGGTTTCGTCTTCGACGATCAGAATATGCGGCATTGATTCAATTCTCTCGACGGTCTCGAATTTCAGGGGACGTCGCTACGACATGCCGGGGCAGGGTCACGCGGATCCGTGTGCCACGTTGCCGTTCGATATCGGCCGGGCTGTCGATGGTGATTTGCCCATAATGCTCTTCCACGATGGAATAGACCAGAGCGAGCCCCAGTCCGGTTCCTTCGCCCGGGTCCTTGGTGGTGAAGAAAGGTTCGAACAGGCGGTCCATGATGTTTTTCGGTATCCCGCTGCCCTCGTCTTCGACGATCAGGTCGACGGTGTGCTCGTTCGCCTCGCTGCGCACACGCACGGCGCTGCCGGGCTTTGATGCGTCGCGGGCGTTGGAGAGCAGGTTGATCAGCACCTGGGCCAGGCGCTGCGGGTCGCCCTCGGCCCAGTGGTCCGGGTCGCAGAGGTTGAAGAACTGTACTTCGAAATTGCGCCGGTTCAATGCCAGAAGACCGATGGCGTCCTGCGCCACTTCGGCCAGGCACACCGGCTCTTCGCTGTTCTGGTGGCTGCCGCCGGCGTGGGCGAAGCTCATCAATGACTGGACAATGCGCGACACCCGCTTGGTCTGTTCGAGGATCTGGCTCGATAGCTCGGTGATCTCGCCATCGCCTTCGCGTTCTTCGCGCAGGTTCTGCGCCAGGCAGGCGATGCCGGTGATCGGGTTGCCGATTTCGTGGGCCACGCCGGCGGCCAGGCGGCCAATGCTGGCCAGGCGCTCGGAATGCACCAGCTTGTCTTCCAGAGCCTGGGTTTCGGTGAGGTCTTCTACCAGCAGTACCAGGCCGCTGTTACCGGGTGCCAACGGCTCGTCAATGGCCGCCTTGTGCAGGTTCAGCCAGCGCGGCTGGCCATCCAGTGCCAGGCGCTGCTTGTGCAGATGCTCATCGGGCACGTCGATGAAGCCCTGCAGCAGGCCGCGCCACGGTTCACCGATAGTCATCAGGCGCGAACCGACCACGTGTTTGGCAGCGATTCCGGTCAGCTCTTCCATGGCCTTGTTCCACATCAGGATTTCCTGGTCCTTGGCCAGGGAGCAGACGCCCATGGGCAATTCCTGCAGGGTCTGGCGATGGTAGCGGCGCAGGGCATCGAGTTCGGCGGCGAGGCCGGTGAGGCGCGAGTGGTAGTCTTCCAGGCGGCTTTCGATGAAGTGGATGTCTTCGGTGACGTAGTTTTCGTTACCGGACTTGTAGGGCAGGAAAGTTTCGACCATGTCCTGGGCCACGCTCGGCCCCATCAGGCCCGAAAGGTTGGCCTCGATGCGGTCGCGCAGGCGGCGCAGGGCATACGGGCGACGCTCGTCGAACGGCAGGTAGAGGTCGCGCAGCGCCTGTTCGACTTCCTTCTGTGCAGCCTTGGCGCCCAGCGGCTTGGCCAGTTGCGTGGCAAATTCCTGCGGCGAGGCGGCGTGCAGCTCGCGGCGCTGCGGGCGGCGCACGTTGTCCACTGCGCACGCTTCGGCGGCGCTGACTTCTTCGCTGCTGGCGTTGGTGAACAGGGAAATCAGTGTGAACAACAGCACGTTGGCTGCCAGCGAGGCAATCGCCGCCATGTGCCAACTGGTGTCGTCGAGCACATAGATCATGTCCAGCAGCGGGATATAGAAGCCCTGCAGGTTGCCCAGCAGCGGCAGCAGCATGGTCATCATCCACACCAGCGTGCCGGCCAGCAGGCCAGCGATGAAGCCGCGACGGTTGGCGGTCGGCCAGTACAGCACCGACAGCACGCCGGGCAGGAACTGCAAGGTGGCGACGAAGGCGACGATACCCAGGTTGGCCAGGCTCTGGTGGTTGTTCTGGGTCAGGTAGAACATGAAGCCGGCGGTAATGATGGCGACGATCAGCGCGCGGCGGGTCCACTTCAGCCAGCGGTAGATGTTGCCCTCGGCCGGCGGCTGGTACAGCGGCAGCACCAGGTGGTTGAGCGCCATGCCCGACAGCGCCAAGGTGGTGACAATGATCAGCCCGCTGGCAGACGCCAGGCCGCCAACGTACGCCAGCAGCGCCAACGCCTTGTTGTTGGCGGCGATACCCAGCCCCAGGGTGAAGTACTCGGGGTTGGTGCTGGCGCCCAGGCGCAGCCCGGCCCACAGCACCAGGGGCACGGCCAGGCTCATCAGCAGCAGGAACAGTGGCAGGCCCCAGCTGGCGCTGACCAGCGAGCGCGGGTTGAGGTTTTCGGTGAAGGCCATGTGGTACATGTGCGGCATGACGATGGCCGAGGCGAAGAACACCAGCAGCAGGGTGCGCCAGGGGCCTTCCTGCAGCGGCGTGTGCAGCGCCGCCAGGGCGGTCTGGTTCTGCAGTAGCCACACTTCCAGCTCATGCGGGCCGCCGAACACGCCATACAGGGCGTAAAGCCCGATACCGCCCAGGGCCAGCAGCTTGATCACCGACTCGAAGGCGATGGCGAACACCAGGCCCTCATGCTTCTCGCGCGTGGCGATGTGGCGTGAGCCGAAGAAGATGGTGAACAGGATAATCAGTGCGCAGAAGGCGAACGCCACCCGGGCCTTGACCGGCTCGCCGGTCAGAATGCTGATCGAGTCGGCCACCGCTTGAATCTGCAGGGCCAGCAGGGGCAGCACACCGATCAGCATGATGATGGTGGTCAGCGCGCCGGCCCAGGTGCTGCGAAAGCGGAAGGCCAACAGGTCGGCCAGCGACGACAGCTGGTAGGTACGGGTGATCTTGAGGATCGGGTAGAGCAGCACCGGCGCCAGCAGGAAGGCCCCCGACACGCCCAGGTAACAGGCAAGGAAGCCGTACCCATATTGATAGGCCAGGCCCACCGAGCCATAGAAGGCCCAGGCGCTGGCATAGACGCCGAGCGACAGGGTGTAGGTCAGTGGGTGGCGAATGATCGAGCGGGGGATCAGCCCACGCTCGCTGATCCAGGCCACGCCGAACAGCACCATCAGGTACCCGGCGCTGATCAGGATCATCTGGGTCAGGCTAAAGCTCATCGGCATCTCGTTGGCTCTGCAGGATGAAGGTGACGACGATCAGGATCAGCCAGAGCAGGTAGGGGCGGTACCAGGCTCCGGTCGGTTCGATCCACCAGTCCATGATGGCCGGGGAGAACAGGTAGATCCCCACGACCAGAAGCAGGACCAAACGATAGATGTACATGCTGGCCTCGATGGTTGGGCGCTGCGGGCTTGGACTTATTATTGGCGCAAATGGCTGGGGCGATGCTAGCGGGAATCGATGAGGTTAGCCAAGAGTTTGAAAATATTGGGCTTTTGTTTTTGAGAGGTGTGTTGCCTGTGCCGGCCTCTTCGCGGGCAAGCCCGCTCCCACAGATCCCTCACGGGTATGAATGCAGTGGAGCACTTGTGGGAGCGGGCTTGCCCGCGAAGAGGCCGGAAAACCCTCAGTGCAAATCGGCCTCTGGCACCGTTATCCGCCGCGCAATCGCCTCTGGCCGCCAGTGCTGCCGCGCTACTGCAAGGACCTCAGCCGGCGTTGCCGTCAACAACTGAGGGTCGGTTTCTTGCCCCAACGCCCGCAAGGCCCGCAACAGCAACGGCGTTGCCTGATCGGCCTCAAGCGGCGGCGAACGGTACGACTTGCCCAGCTTGTGCCCATCCGGCTGAACGATCAGCGGTATGTGCAGGTAACGTGGCTGGGAGAAGCCCAGCAGCTCCTGCAGGTACAACTGGCGTGGCGTGTTATCGAGCAGGTCGGCGCCGCGCACGACATCAGTGACACCTTGCCAGGCATCGTCCAGTACCACCGCCAATTGGTAGGCATAAAGCCCATCACGGCGCTGAATAACGAAATCGCCCACTTCGCGGCCCAGGTGCTGTTCGAATGCACCTTGAACTCGATCGCTGAAGCGGTAGATCAGTTCCGGCACTCGCAGGCGGATTGCCGCACCTTCACGGGCATGCCCGGCGTTTCGGCAAAAACCCGGATAGATGCCGTTGTAGTCCTCCAGCTGTTTGCGTGAACAGGTGCAGGCGTAGGCCAGGCCCATGCTGAACAGGCGGTCTACTACCGCGCCGTAGGCGTCATGGCGCTGGCTCTGGAACACCACCTCGCCATCCCATTCCAGCCCGTAGCGCTCCAGGGTCTGCAGGATCGCGTCGCGTGCACCGGGCATTTCCCGGGGCGGGTCGGTGTCTTCCAGGCGCAGCAGCCAACGGCCATTGACCGCGCGGGCGTCGAGCCAGGAGGCGAGGGCGGCAACCAGCGAGCCGAAGTGCAGAAAACCGCTGGGGGTGGGGGCGAAGCGTCCGATGTAGCGGGAGTCGTTCATGGGTCTGGGGCATCTGAAAATGAAACGGGGCGCAAGATGCGCCCCGTTCGAATGGGAGAAAGACTCAGCCTTTGCCGACGGTCTTTTCCTTTTTCTCCGCGATTTCCTTGCAGTCGAAGCACAAGTCCGCAGTCGGACGGGCTTCAAGGCGACGCAGGCCGATTTCGATGCCACAGGAGTCGCACCAGCCGTATTCTTCGTCCTGGATCTTCTGCAGGGTCTTGTCAATCTTCTTGATCAGCTTGCGCTCGCGATCGCGGTTGCGCAGCTCCAGGGCGAATTCCTCTTCCTGGCTGGCGCGGTCGGCCGGGTCAGGGAAGTTGGCCGCTTCGTCCTTCATGTGCGTCACGGTCTGGTCCACGCTCGTCATCAGCTCAAGCTTCCAGGCGCCCAGAAGCTTGATGAAATGCTTGCGCATGGGTTCACCCATGTACTCTTCGCCCTTGCTCTCTTTATAGGGCTCTACACCGTACATGGTCTGATTGGTTTTTTGCTTTTCTACGGTGGACATGAATAGACCGCCTCTCACTCATCTGATCCAATGCGCAGGATGCTCCATCTCCGGCGACCGCCGGCCCTGCGACTGCGAGCCGCCGAACTTACCAGATAGATCGGGGGTGCGCTAGCCCGTCCAATCCTCCGTATTGACAGCGGCCCTGGCCACACGTTCGGTCGGTTGCAGCGGTAGAATCACCAGTTTAGACCCAATTGAGAGAAGGCCCATGGCTCAGTCCTACAGTGCGCGTAGCCGCGCCATCGAACCCTTCCACGTCATGGCGTTGCTGGCGCGGGCCAACGAGCTGCAGGCGGCCGGACACGATGTGATCCACCTGGAAATCGGCGAGCCGGACTTCACCACCGCTGCGCCGATCGTCGAGGCCGGCCAGGCCGCACTGGCTGCCGGGCATACCCGTTACACCGCCGCGCGCGGCCTGCCGGCGCTGCGCGAGGCGATCGCGGGCTTCTACGACCAGCGCTATGGCGTGGCGGTCGACCCGGAACGCATCCTGATCACTCCCGGCGGCTCTGGCGCGCTATTGCTGGCCAGCAGCCTGCTGGTCGACCCGGGCAAGCACTGGCTGCTGGCGGACCCAGGTTACCCGTGCAACCGCCACTTCCTGCGCCTGGTGGAGGGCGGTGCGCAACTGGTCCCGGTGGGCCCTGAGGTGAACTACCAACTGACTGCCGATCTGGTCGACCGTTATTGGGACCAGGATACTGTCGGTGCGTTGGTCGCTTCGCCGGCCAACCCGACCGGCACGGTGCTCGATCGCGACGAGCTGGCCAGCCTTTCCAAGGCGACCCGCGCACACAATGGCCACCTGGTGGTGGATGAGATCTACCACGGGCTGACCTACGGCATGGATGCACCGAGCGTCCTGGAAGTGGACGATTCGGCGTTTGTTCTGAATAGTTTTTCCAAGTATTTCGGCATGACAGGTTGGCGCCTTGGCTGGCTGGTCGCCCCGCCTGACGCGGTGGCTGACCTGGAGAAGTTGGCGCAGAACCTCTATATCAGCGCACCGAGCATGGCTCAGCATGCTGCGCTGGCCTGCTTCGAGCCTGAAACCCTGGCGATTTTCGAAGCACGCCGCGCCGAATTCGCCCGTCGCCGTGATTACCTGCTACCCGCATTGCGTGAGTTGGGCTTCCGCATTGCCGTGGAACCCCAGGGCGCGTTCTATCTATATGCCGACATCAGCGCCTTTGGCGGTGATGCCTTCGCCTTCTGCCGGCACTTCCTGGAAACCGAGCACCTGGCCTTCACTCCGGGCCTGGACTTCGGTCGCCACCTGGCCGGCCATCATGTCCGTTTTGCCTACACCCAGAGCCTGCCGCGGCTGGAAGAGGCGGTACAACGCATTGCCCGCGGCCTGCGGACCTGGCAAGGGTAAATGATGTTCTTTCCTTTACTCGAACAGGGGCGCCTGCTGCGCCGCTACAAACGCTTCCTGGCAGATATCGAACTGGCCAACGGTGAGCAACTGACCATTCACTGCCCCAACACCGGTTCCATGCTCAACTGCATGCGCGAGGGCGGGCAGGTCTGGTTCAGCCGGTCCAACGACCCCAAGCGCAAGCTGCCGGGCACCTGGGAAATCAGTGAGACGCCCCAGGGGCGCCTGGCGTGTATCAATACCGGGCGGGCCAATGCGCTGGTCGAAGAGGCGCTGCGCGCCGGGGTTATTCGAGAGTTGGCGGGCTTTACAGCGCTCAAGCGTGAGGTGGCGTACGGTGAGGAAGGCAGCCGCATCGATTTTCGCCTGGAGTTCGCCGACGGGCCTGCCTATGTCGAGGTAAAAAGCGTCACCCTGGGTTATCCGGACACCACGGTGGCGGCTTTCCCGGATGCGGTGACCCAGCGCGGAGCCAAGCACCTGCGGGAACTGGCGACGCTGGCCCGACAAGGGATCCGCGCAGTGCAACTCTACTGCGTGAACCTCACTGGCATCGAAGCGGTGCGACCGGCCGAAGAGATCGATGCGGGCTATGCCCAGGCGCTGCGTGCTGCAGTAGCGGAAGGGGTAGAAGTGCTGGCCTATGGCGCGCGCCTGGATGCCGAGCACATCGTCATCGACCGTCCGCTACCGGTGCTGCTCAACCCTTGAGCCAGATGCCCTGGCTGTCTTCCAGGCACTCCAGGGCCTGCAACGCGTCCCCCTCGCAGGGGCCGGCCACGCATTCGCCACTCTCGATCAAGAACAGCGCGCCGTGATGCGCACAGTGGATCAGGCTGGCACTGTCGTCGAGGAACGCGTCCGCCTGACAGTTCAAGGGTATGCCCCGGTGCGGGCAGCGGTTACGGTACAGGTGCACCAGGCCCTGGCGGCGCACGCCGAACAATTCGAGGCCGGCTACGCTGAAGGCGCGGCTTTGGCCCTCGGTCAGTGCTGCGGAAGTACAAAGGAAATGCATTGCAGGGACGACTCGTGAAACACAGTGATGGCTTGACGCCTCAATGCGAATAATTATCAAATTGCCCGCATTCGCTGCGCCCGGCCGTCTATGGTGCGCAGTTCCGCCGCTCGCCACAAGGCGTGCGGCCTGCCTTCAGAAGGAATCCGATGATGCGTCGTCCTGCTGCCTTGCTCGCATTGTGCGTAACCCTCGCTGCTTCCACCCAGGCCCTGGCCGCCGACCTGCCGCAACGTTGGGTCAGCGCCGGCGGCGCCTTGAGCGAGTGGATCAGCGCACTGGGTGGTGAAACACGCCTGGTGGGGGTCGACACTACCAGCCAGCATCCCGAGTCGTTGAAGGCCCTGCCGAGCATCGGCTATCAACGGCAATTGTCGGCCGAAGGCATTCTCAGCCTGCGTCCTGATGTACTGGTGGGCACTGAAGAAATGGGCCCGCCACCGGTGCTGGCGCAGATCCGTAAAGCCGGGGTTCGGGTCGAGCTGTTCTCCAGCAAGGCTGAACTGGCTGCCGTCGATACCAACCTCAAACAGCTGGGTGCGCTGCTGGGTAGCGAGCAAAAGGCCGCACAACTGGCAGTCGCTTATCATCAGCAGCTCGATGCACTGCAGGTTCAGGTCAAGCAGGCTCAGGCCAGCCACAAGGCCCCCGGCGTTCTACTGCTGGTCGGCCATGCGGGGGCCAAGCCGCTGATTGCCGGGCAGGGCACGGCGGGTGACTGGCTGTTGCGTCAAGCTGGGGCGCGCAACCTGGCCGAGCACCAGGGCTACAAGAACTTCTCCAATGAGGCGCTGGCGGCACTGGATCCGGATGTGGTGGTGTTCTCCGACCGCGCCCTGGTCGGTGACCAGGCCCTGCAGGCATTGCTCAAGGAAAACCCGGCCCTGACCGCTTCCCGTGCGGTACGCGACAAGCGCCTGGTATCGCTTGACCCGACCCTGTTGGTCGGTGGCCTGGGCCCACGCTTGCCGCTCGCCCTGCAGGACCTGGCGGCAGCGTTCTACCCGGCGGCCAAGGTAAGCCTCACGCAATGAAGCAGCGTATCCAGCCACGTTCACTGATCATCTGTCTGAGTTTGTTGTGCCTGTTGGCGGTATGGCTTTCATTGGCCCTTGGGCCTGTCAGCCTGCCGCTGTTCGATACTTTGCGCGCTGGGCTGCGGCTGTTGGGGCTGCCCATTGCCAGTGATGACTTGCAGCAAGCCGAAATGATCCTGGGCCAGATTCGCTTGCCGCGCACGTTGCTGGGGTTGGCGGTTGGCGCGGTGCTGGCCCTGTCCGGCGTGGCCATGCAGGGGCTGTTCCGCAACCCGTTGGCCGATCCGGGCCTGGTCGGTGTGTCCGCTGGGGCGGCGATGGGCGCGGCGGTGGCCATCGTTGGCGGCAGTTGGTTTGGCGGGATGCCTGAGGCGTTTGCGCCTTACCTGCTGTCGCTGTGCGCCTTCGTTGGTGGGCTGGGGGTGACCGCGCTGGTCTATCGCCTGGGGCGGCGCGACGGGCAGACCAATGTCGCCACGATGTTGCTGGCCGGTGTGGCGATGACTGCACTGGGCGGCGCTGCGGTGGGCCTGTTTTCCTATCTGGCCGATGACGCTACCTTGCGCACACTGACCTTCTGGAACCTGGGCAGCCTCAACGGTGCCAGCTACGACCGGTTGTGGCCGTTGCTGATCATCGCCACAGGGGTAGCGTTGTGGTTGCCGCGCCGTGCGCGAGCACTGAATGCCTTGCTGCTGGGTGAGTCGGAGGCGCGGCACCTGGGTATCGAGGTGGAGCGGCTCAAGCGCGAACTGGTGTTCTGCACGGCGTTAGGTGTGGGGGCAGCGGTGGCGGCGGCGGGGTTGATCGGCTTCATCGGCCTGGTGGTGCCGCACCTGGTGCGCTTGCTCGCCGGGCCTGATCACCGAGTGGTGTTGCCCGCATCGCTGTTGGCCGGCGGCGTACTGATGCTGCTCGCCGACCTGGTGGCGCGGTTGGCGCTGGCGCCTGCCGAGTTGCCGATCGGCATCGTCACGGCCTTCATTGGTGCGCCGTTCTTTCTGGTTTTGCTGATTCGAGGGCGCAGTTGATGTTGCAAGTCGAGGGCCTGCACCTGCGGCGCGGGAGCAATGAAGTGCTGCATGACATCCACCTGCAGTTGCACCCGGGCCAGGTCATGGGCGTGCTAGGCCCCAATGGAGCGGGCAAGAGCAGCTTGCTCGGCGTCCTATGTGGCGAGCTGGCGCCTGGCCAGGGACGGGTGACGCTGCAGGGCCGGCCGTTGGCCGACTGGGCTGGACAAGCGCGGGCCAGGCGTCTGGCGGTGTTGCCGCAGATATCCAGCCTGGGCTTTTCGTTCCGGGTCGAGGAAGTGGTGGGCATGGGGCGCATGCCACACGACAGTGGCCAGGTGCGTGACAGCGAGATCGTCGAGCAGGCCTTGCGTGCGGCGGATGCCTGGCACCTGCAGGGGCGTAGTTACCTGGCGCTGTCAGGCGGTGAGCGGCAACGGGTACACCTGGCGCGCGTGTTGGCCCAGCTATGGCCGGGCGAGGAGGGCACGACGCTGCTGCTCGACGAGCCGACCTCGATGCTCGACCCGCTGCACCAGCACACCACGCTGCAGGCCGTGCGCAGCTTTGCCGATCGCGGTGCGGCGGTGTTGGTGATCTTGCATGACCTCAACCTGGCGGCGCGCTACTGTGATCGTATCCTGTTGCTCGAACAGGGTCGCTGCCATGCCCTGGCCTCACCTCAGCAGGTGCTCACGCCTGCCGCTTTGAAGGCGGTTTTCGGCATTGAAGTGCTGGTTCAGGCTCACCCGGAGCGGGGCCATCCGCTGATTATCACGCGTTAGGAGGCATTGTCGATGCGCGCTCCATTGCTGTCTGGTCTTGTGTTGTGCCTGGCATTGGCTGGCTGTCAGGCCAGCTTGCCGCCGTTGCCGGCCTGGCAGAGCAGCGAGGGGCGCGACAGCACCCAGCTGGGGCAAATCCACGATCTGGCCAGCGGCAATGTCATCAGCCCCGAACAGTTGGTCCGGCAATTGGCCAGCGTACCGCGCGTGCTGGTGGGTGAAAAACATGACAATCCCGACCATCACGCCCTGCAACTCTGGTTGATGCGAGCCTTGCAGGCCGAGCGCCCTCAGGGGAGCCTGCTGCTGGAGATGCTGCAACCTGAGCAGCAACCCCAGGTCGACGCGCTCCAAGCCCAGGCCCAGCTGCCGGAAGATCTGCCCAAGGCGCTGGCGTGGCAGGAGGGCTGGGACTGGCAGCTGTATGGGCCAATCGTGCGCGAAGCATTGGGTAGCCACACTCCGCTGCTGGCGGCCAACCTGTCGTTGAGCGAAATGCGCCAGGCCTATCGGCAGCCGACGCCCTTGTCGGGGGCGCAATCCGATGCACCGGCGGTGAAGGCGGCACTGCTTGAGCAGGTGCGGGCTGGTCATTGTAATTTGCTTCCGGAAAGCCAACTTCCAGCCATGCTGGCTGTGCAGCAACAGCGTGATCGGCGTATCGCCGAGCGGTTGTTGGCAGCGCCTCGGCCGGCGTTGCTGTTTACCGGCGCGTACCACGCACGCAAGGACTTGGGCGTGCCATTGCATCTGGCTGACTTGGGCGCGAAAGGGCAGAGTAAGGTTTTGTTACTGGCCGAGGTGGGTGAGCAGGTAGAGGCGGGTATGGCCGACTACGTGTGGTACACGCCAGCGACACCGGAGCAGGATTACTGCGCGCAGTTGCGCAAATAACTCGCTACCGAATTTCAGGCAAAAAAAGACCCGGCAAAAATGCCGGGTCAATAACCGTGATTAGCCTGATGAGGAGATAATCTGAGAGTCCGAACCAGGGGCTTTCAGGTTATCCAACCAGTCTCGCGACCAGTTGTGATAATCATAACGATTCTCATTTCAACGTCAATCCCCTTGGTAGATTTATTTCATATTTTTTTGCGCTGGGCATTTCGCGTCGAGTTGTTGATTGAGCGCTTCTTTGCGCTCGGCCGGCAAATCGTTCCAGTGCATGTCCAAAAGCGCGCCCTCAATGGCGTAGAGCAACACCTTCGACGCCCGGAATCCTCGCGTTTTCACGGCCTGATAGGCACCCACCGCGCCGAGCCGACGCAAATCCGACGCACTGTGAATACCGGCCGCATGCAACCACTGCGCGGAGGTCTTGCCAAGATTCTTCAGATGCTGCAATTCATCGTTCATCGAGCCTCCTTGCGATGGCTGAACGGGTCTTGGAGTTAAATCGCGAGCAGGTCAGAAAGGAGTGTAGCGGGGGTTGGGAAATGCGCGGCCTTTTGCCATCGGGGGCGACGAGATGCCCTGTTTGCGGGGGGAGTGGGTTCGGAGCGGCCGAGCGCCGCCCCGAATTCAAGTTGGGCTTATAGGCCTGGCAGGCGTTGACGGATCTGATCGATTACTTTGTCCATGCTACCGGCGTCCTGGGTATCGACACGCGTGCTCTGCTGCAGCTCAATCTCATCGAGCGGCTCACGGCCGGCCTGCTGCGCCTTGACCACTTCCAGGGTGGCGTCGGACGGGTCGGTATTTTCTGCCTGACGCTGCTCCAGCCAGCTGGCAATCACCGCTTCTGGGGCCTGGCAGTCGAGGATCAGGAACGGCACACCGGTTTCGCTGGCGACCTGAGCCGCGGCCTTGCGCTGTTCGCGCTTGAGGTAGGTGGCATCGAGCACTACCGGGAAACCAGCGCGCAAAATGATCGCGGCCAGTTGATGCAGGCGCTGGTAGGTGGCGGCGTTGGCGTCCTGGCCATAGATGCCGGCTTGCAACTCGCCAGCCAGGGCTTGCTGCTGCTCACCGAACAGGCGCTTGCGCTCCACGTCCGAACGCACACGCACGGCGCCCAGTGCTTCGACCAGGCGCATGGCCACATGGCTCTTGCCCACGGCCGAGACACCCTGGGTGACAGCCAGCAGGCGTGACGGGATGGCGCTGTAGCTTTCGGCCAGGTTGGCGTAGTTGCGGTAGGTGCGCAGGCTGGTGGCGCGCTGCACGCCGTCGGCATCGGCGGGCATGCTGAACAGGGCGATCTTGGCGCGGACCAAGGCACGGTAAGCCTTGTAGAAATTGAGCACTTCGAGGCCTTCGTAGTCGCCGGTCAGCTCCAGGTACTGGCTGACGAAGCGACGTGCCAGGCACTTAAGGCCGCGGTCTTCAAGGTCCATGGCGAGGAAGCCAGTGTCGGCCCAGACGTCGGTCTTGCGGAACGGTTCGTTGAATTCGATGCAGTCGAAGATCACGACCTGGCCATCGATCACGGTGGCATTGCCCAAATGAATGTCGCCATGGCATTCGCGGATGAAACCATTGGCCTTGCGTGCAGCGAACAGGCCTTCAAGGCGCTCGAAGCTGCTGCGCGCCCATGCCTGTAGGTTATCCAACTGCTGCAGGTCGGATTTATCGCTGAGGAATGGGCGAATCTGCTCGAAGTTCTGCTCGACCGGCGCCATGACGCTTTCAGGTGAGCCGAACGGTTGGTCGGCAGGCACTACCGGAGTCTGCAGGTGGAACTCGGCGATCTGCTTGGCCAACTGATCGATGTGGCTGGCGTTCAGTTCACCATTGGCTTGCAGGGTATTGAGCATCTGGCCCTGAGGGAACTGGCGCATCTTCAGCGCGTATTCGATCGCCACGCCTTCACCGCCAATTTGTGGGGCCTCGGCGCTGCCGGTGATAGGCAAAACATCCAGGTACAGGCCTTCGGTCAGGCGTTGGTTCAGGCGTAACTCTTCGCTACAGAAATGCTGGCGCTGGTCCAGGCCAGTGAAGTCGAGGAAGCCGAAATTCATCGGCTTCTTGATCTTGTAGGCGTATTCGCCGGTGAGCAGAACCCAGGAGATATGGGTCTCGATGAGCTGGAACCCGTCCACGGGGTGAGGGTAGAGGGCAGGGTTCTGCAATGCTGTGATCAAGGCTTGGCTCACGGGAAATCCTTCCGGGGGCAGGGAATTCGAAGGCGACATTATGGTCAATGGTGCCGCCCCTGCCTACCGCCAGAGGGCGCCTGCCCAGCCTTTACAAAGTGCGTATAATCCGCCGCCATGACTCGAACCCGAAATTCCCGTACCCCTCAGAAACGCCCGACCGGCCGCTCGCGCGCCTGGCTGGGCTGGGCTTTGAAGCTCAGCCTGGTTGGCCTGGTGATCGTCGCCGGCTTCGCGGTTTACCTCGATGCCATCGTCCAGGAGAAGTTCTCCGGCAAGCGCTGGACCATCCCGGCCAAGGTGTACGCTCGGCCGCTGGAGCTGTTCGTCGGCCAGAAACTGAGTAAAAACGACTTCCTCACCGAACTCGACGCGCTTGGCTACCGGCGTGAGAGTGCGGCCAATGGCCCGGGCGCTGCGGCCGTCAACGGCAATACCGTCGACCTGAACACCCGCGGCTTCCAGTTCTACGAGGGCATGGAGCCTGCGCAGTTCGTGCGGGTGCGCTTCTCTGGCGATTACGTCGCGGGGTTGTCCGGCGCCAACAACGGCAAGCTCGATGTGGTGCGTCTCGAACCGTTGATGATTGGCGGTATCTACCCGAAGAACCTCGAAGACCGCATCCTGATCAAGATCGACCAGGTGCCGCCGTACCTGCTCGAAACCCTGGTGGCCACGGAAGACCGCGACTTCTACAGCCACTTCGGTGTGTCGCCCAAGTCCATCGCCCGTGCGATGTGGGTCAATACCTCGGCCGGCTCAATGCGCCAGGGCGGCAGTACTTTGACCCAGCAGTTGGTAAAGAACTTCTACCTGACCAGCGAGCGCAGCCTCAGCCGCAAGGCGACCGAAGCGATGATGGCCGTGCTTTTGGAAATGCACTACGACAAGCGCGAAATCCTCGAGGCCTACCTCAACGAAGTGTTCGTCGGCCAGGATGGCCAGCGCGCGGTGCATGGCTTCGGCCTGGCCAGCCAGTTCTTCTTCAGCCAGCCGCTGGCGGAGCTGAAGCTGCACCAGATCGCCTTGCTGGTGGGCATGGTCAAAGGGCCGTCCTACTACAACCCGCGGCGCTACCCCGAGCGCGCATTGGCGCGGCGTAACCTTGTTCTGGACCTGGTGGCCGAGCAGGGCGTGGCCAGCCAGGAAGCGGTCGATGCGGCGAAGAAGATGCCGTTGGGCGTGACCAAGCGTGGCAGCCTGGCCGACAGCTCGTTCCCGGCCTTCCTCGACCTGGTCAAGCGGCAGCTGCGCCAGGACTACCGTGATGAAGACTTGACCGAAGAAGGCCTGCGCATCTTCACCAGTTTCGACCCGATCCTGCAGATGAAGGCCGAAACCTCGATGAACGAGACGTTCAAGCGTCTGGCAGGACGCAAAGGTTCCGACGCAGTCGAGTCGGCCATGGTCGTGACCAACCCGGAAACCGGGGAGGTGCAGGCGCTGATCGGCAGCCGTCAGTCCGGCTTTGCCGGCTTCAACCGTGCCATCGACGCCGTGCGGCCAATCGGCTCGCTGGTCAAACCGGCCGTCTACCTGACCGCGCTGGAGCAGCCGAGCAAGTACACCCTGACCAGTTGGGTACAAGACGAACCATTCTCGGTCAAAGGTGCCAACGGTCAAGTGTGGCGCCCACAGAACTACGACCGCCGCCCGCATGGCACTATTTACCTGTACCAGGGCCTGGCCAACTCTTACAACCTGTCGACGGCCAAGTTGGGCCTTGAAGTGGGCGTGCCCAATGTCATCAAGACCATCGGTCGGCTGGGTGTGAACGTCGATTGGCCAGCCTTCCCGGCGATGCTGTTGGGGGCTGGAGGCATGTCGCCGATGCAAGTGGCGACCATGTACCAGACCATCGCCAATGGTGGCTTCAACACGCCGATGCGCGGCATCCGCAGCGTGCTCACCGCCGAAGGCGAGCCGCTCAAACGTTACCCGTTCCAGATCCAGCAGACCTTCGACCCGGGGTCTATTTACCTGGTGCAGAACGCCATGCAGCGCGTGATGCGCGAAGGTACTGGCCGCTCGGTGTACAACGTGCTGCCCAGCTCGCTGACCCTGGCGGGCAAGACCGGCACCAGTAACGACTCGCGTGACAGCTGGTTCTCCGGCTTCAGCCAGGACCTGCTGGCCGTGGTGTGGATGGGCCGTGACGACAACGGCAAGACCCCGTTCACCGGTGCCACCGGCGCCCTGCAGGTATGGACCAGCTTCATGAAGAAGGCCGATCCGCTGCCACTGGACATGCCGCAACCGGACAACGTCGTGCAAGCCTGGATCGACCCATATAGCGGGCAAGGTTCCGACGGAAGCTGTCCGGGAGCGGTGCAGATGCCGTATATTCGCGGGAGCGAACCGCCCGCCGGCGCAACCTGTGGCGGCGAGCAGAATCCGGCAGAATCGGTCATGGACTGGGTCAAAGGCTGGATGAATTAAGCCCTGGCAGCATTGATGAGGTGTGAAGTGAATAAGTGGTTGTTTCCTGCCGTGACGGCACTGGTGGTGCTCCAGGGTTGCTCCAGCGTTCAGCGTGGCAACATCCCGGTGGTCGATTCGAGCACGCGCGTGTCCAACAGCGAGCGCGTGGCCGCCAACCGATCGGCGGCCGGCATGAGCAACGGCACTTCGCAGGCGCAGTCGCTGCCCGAAGATTCGGGCGTGACCGTGATGATTCCGCAAGGTGCGGGTGCCACGGGCATCCAGGCGTTCCCTGCGGGTAACGGTGCGGCGCCAATCAGTACCACACCGATCACGACTGGGCCGGTCACCTCGGCACCGATGACGACCAATCCCAACCCGATCGCCGACGAACCCTTCGACATCGCTTCGATGAGCAATGCCCCGGCCGCGACCAGCGCACCCACCGGCATTCCGCGCAGCGGTGCGGCAGCCGGCGGCCTGTCGGCTGACGAGCAGCTCGATGGTCCGGTGCTGGCGCTGCTGACCACTGCCCAATCTCAACAGGGCAGTGGTGACTTCAACGGTGCCTCGTCCAGCCTGGAGCGCGCCCAGCGCATCGCCCCGCGCGAGCCGCAAGTGCTGTTCCGCCTGGCCCAGGTTCGGCTGTCGCAAGGTGACGCCGCACAAGCCGAGCAGCTGGCACGCCGTGCCCTGACCTACGCCAACGGTCGCCCCGACCTGCAGGCCGAGCTGTGGAACACCATCGCCCAGGCCCGGGAAAAGCAGGGCGATAGCGCGGGTGCCGCACTGGCTCGGCAAAAGGCGCGGGTCAATTCGTGATGATCGAGCAACGTATCCTGGATATCGCCGACCACCTGCTGCTCATCGAGCGTGAACTGATCGTGCAGGGCTGGTGGCAAGACGAGCCGCCAAGCGACGAAGCACTGGAAAGCACCGTGCCGTTTGCCGTCGATACCATGAGCTTCGAGCAGTGGCTGCAGTGGATCTTCCTGCCCCGCATGAAGATCATCATCGAGCTGGGGCATCCGCTACCCAGCGCCTCCGGCATTCTGGTGATGGCCGAGACCGTGTTCGTCGACCGGCCGGAGCAAAGCCGCGAGCTGCGCCGGCTGCTAGCAGAGTTTGATCAATTGATCGCTGCTTCCGCCTGATTTCTTCTCTTTTTCCATCAAGGGCCGCAGATTGTGGCCCTTTTTTATGTAAAACGTATTAATTCTGCTGCTGACTAGGTTTTTAGTGGTGGCAAGAATTCATCTTGAGGAAAAATTGGCAATAATTTTTCTTGACTTGTAGCTGCCAAATCACAAGAATCCAGATTCCGCTGTAGAGGGACTGCCAGAAGCAGACCCGCTAAGCAGATCATGAGGTGCACACCCGCGCCGACCTGTTACACCCCGCAACGCGTTACCTCGCGCTGGGTGGGATAACCCCGCAACACTCTGGGGCGCTCCCAATACTTGCTCAGTCAGTGCTGACGTTCGCTCATGCTCTGCTTGGCAGTAAACCTATTAAGACCCGTCCACTAGGGACGGTATTCTGGCGTTTTAGAGGTGAACAACGTGGAGCTTTTATCTGGCGCTGAGATGGTCGTCCGCTTCTTGCGTGACGAAGGCGTTAAGCACATCTACGGGTACCCTGGTGGTGCTCTCCTGCATGTTTATGACGCCCTGTTCAAGGAACCGGAAGTCGAGCACATCCTGGTTCGTCACGAACAGGCCGCAACCCATATGGCGGACGGCTACGCCCGCGCCACCGGCAAGGCCGGTGTGGTGCTGGTAACCTCCGGCCCAGGCGCGACCAATGCCATCACCGGTATTGCCACCGCCTACATGGACTCGATTCCAATGGTCATCTTGTCCGGCCAGGTGCCTAGCACCATGGTGGGTACCGATGCCTTCCAGGAAACCGACATGATCGGTATCTCGCGGCCGATCGTGAAGCACAGCTTCATGATCAAGAATGCCACCGAGATCCCTGAAGTTCTGAAAAAAGCCTTCTACCTGGCGCAATCCGGCCGTCCAGGCCCGGTCGTGGTCGACATTCCAAAAGATATGACCAACCCGGCCGAGAAGTTCGAGTACGTCTATCCGAAGAAGGTCAAGCTGCGCTCCTACAGCCCGGCGGTCCGTGGCCACTCCGGCCAGATCCGCAAGGCAGCCGAGATGCTGCTGGCGGCCAAGCGTCCGATCGTTTATGCCGGTGGCGGCGTGATCCTCGGCGGCGGCTCCGAAGCCCTCACCGAAATCGCCAAGTCGCTCAACCTGCCGGTCACCAATACCCTCATGGGCCTTGGCTGCTTCCCAGGGACCGACCGCCAGTTCGTCGGCATGCTCGGCATGCACGGCAGCTACACCGCCAACATGGCCATGCACAATGCCGACGTGATCTTCGCCGTCGGTGCGCGTTTCGATGACCGCGTGGTCAACGGCCCGGCCAAGTTCTGCCCGAACGCCAAGATCATCCACATCGACATCGACCCGGCGTCGATCTCCAAGATGATCAAGGCCGATGTGCCTATCGTCGGCCCGGTCGACAGCGTGCTCAACGAGATGCTCGGTATCCTCAAGGAAATCGGTGAGCAGCCAGACAAGGCCGCGGCCGAAGCCTGGTGGAAGCAGATTGACGAGTGGCGTGGCGACGGCGACCTGTTCCCCTACAACAAGGGCGACGGCAGCGTCATCAAGCCGCAGACCGTGATCGAGACCCTCTGCGAAGTGACCCATGGCGACGCCTTCGTCACCTCCGACGTCGGTCAGCACCAGATGTTCGCGGCGCAGTACTACCGCTTCAACAAGCCGAACCGCTGGATCAACTCCGGTGGCCTGGGCACCATGGGCTTCGGTTTCCCGGCGGCCATGGGCATCAAGCTCAACTTCCCGGATCAGGATGTGGCCTGCGTGACTGGCGAAGGCAGCATCCAGATGAACATCCAGGAGCTGTCCACCTGCATGCAGTACGGTCTGCCGGTGAAGATCGTCAACATGAACAACGGTGTGTTGGGCATGGTCCGCCAGTGGCAGGACATGGCCTACAACGGTCGCCACTCGCACTCCTACGTCGAGTCGCTGCCTGACTTCGTCAAGTTGGCCGAGGCCTATGGCCATGTGGGTATCCGCATCACCAGCCTGAAGGACCTCAAGCCGAAGCTGGAAGAAGCGTTTGCGATGAAAGACCGGCTGGTATTCATCGACATCGCGATCGACCGCACCGAGCACGTCTATCCGATGCAGATCAAGGATGGCTCGATGCGTGACATGTGGCTGAGCAAGACGGAGCGTACCTGATATGCGGCACATCATTTCCCTGCTGCTGGAAAACGAACCCGGTGCTCTGTCCCGTGTGGTCGGCCTGTTTTCCCAGCGCAACTACAACATTGAAAGCCTGACCGTGGCGCCGACCGAAGACCCGACCCTGTCGCGTCTGACGCTGACCACCGTTGGCCATGACGAAGTGATCGAACAGATCACCAAGAACCTCAACAAGCTGGTCGAAGTGGTCAAGCTTGTCGACCTGTCGGAAAGTGCTCACATCGAGCGCGAACTGATGCTGGTCAAGGTCAAGGCCACCGGTGCCCAGCGTGCCGAGATCAAGCGCACCACGGATATTTTCCGTGGCCAGATCGTCGATGTGACCGCCAGCGTGTACACCGTACAACTGAGCGGTACCAGCGACAAACTGGACAGCTTCATCCAGGCCATCGGCACTGCATCGATTCTCGAAACCGTGCGCAGCGGCGTCACCGGCATTGCCCGTGGCGACAAAGTGCTCAGCATCTAAATTCAAAAATTAGCGATGGCTCCGCAGGGGCCGAGATATAACCAGGGGTATTTTCATGAAAGTTTTCTACGATAAAGACTGCGACCTTTCCATCATCCAGGGTAAGAAAGTCGCCATCATCGGTTACGGTTCCCAGGGCCACGCCCAGGCGTGCAACCTGAAAGACTCCGGTGTAGACGTTACCGTCGGTCTGCGTAAAGGTTCGGCCACCGTTGCCAAGGCAGAAGCCCACGGCCTGAAAGTTGCCGACGTTGCCACCGCTGTCGCTGCGGCCGACCTGGTGATGATCCTGACCCCGGACGAGTTCCAGGGCGCGCTGTACAAGGACGAGATCGAGCCGAACATCAAGAAGGGCGCTACCCTGGCCTTCTCCCACGGCTTCTCGATCCACTACAACCAGGTCAAGCCACGTGCCGACCTCGACGTGATCATGATCGCGCCGAAAGCCCCGGGCCACACCGTGCGTTCCGAGTTCGTCAAAGGCGGCGGTATCCCTGACCTCATCGCGATCTACCAGGATGCCTCGGGCAACGCCAAGAACGTCGCCCTGTCCTACGCTTCGGGCGTTGGCGGCGGCCGTACCGGCATTATCGAAACCACCTTCAAGGACGAGACCGAAACCGATCTGTTCGGTGAACAGGCTGTTCTGTGCGGCGGTACTGTCGAGCTGGTCAAAGCCGGTTTCGAAACCCTGGTCGAAGCGGGCTACGCGCCAGAAATGGCCTACTTCGAGTGCCTGCACGAACTGAAGCTGATCGTTGACCTCATGTACGAAGGCGGCATCGCCAACATGAACTACTCGATCTCCAACAACGCCGAATATGGCGAGTACGTCACCGGCCCGGAAGTCATCAACGAAGAATCCCGCAAGGCCATGCGCAACGCTCTGAAGCGCATCCAGGACGGCGAATACGCGAAGATGTTCATCTCCGAAGGTGCCACCAACTACCCATCGATGACCGCCAAGCGCCGCAACAACAAGGCTCACGGCATCGAAGTCATCGGCGAGCAACTGCGCTCGATGATGCCGTGGATTTCGGCCAACAAAATCGTCGACCAGACCAAGAACTAAGTCTGATCGGATGATGAAAAACGCGGCTTCGGCCGCGTTTTTTCGTTCTGGCGGTCAGCATCTGGTATAAAGCAGACCAGTGGCCTGCCGTCAGAACCGTTTTCGCGGGCCCGTTTCGACCATTTTCCATCTGTTGCAAGGTACCCTCCATGAGCGAACGTCCCGAAGAGCCGAACAAGCCCTCCGACGCCGAAAGCCTGCTACCTGTCGATGAGCACGTTGAAGAAGGGCATGACGCCGAAGGGCGCAAGGTGCGCCACCGCGGCATCTATCTGTTGCCCAACCTGTTTACCACCGCCAACCTGTTTGCCGGTTTCTATTCCATCATCAACTCGATGAGCGCACAGAGCGCCCTGAGTGCGGGTGACCCGCGCGAGGCGAGCAAGTACTTCGCCTTTGCCGCCATCGCCATTTTCGTGGCCATGGTGCTGGATGGCCTCGATGGCCGTGTCGCACGCATGACCAATACCCAGAGCGCTTTCGGTGCCGAGTACGACTCGCTGTCGGACATGGTCGCCTTCGGGGTGGCTCCGGCCTTGCTGGCCTTCGGCTGGGCTCTGGGCGACATGGGCAAGGTCGGCTGGATGGTCGCCTTCATCTATGTGGCCGGTGCTGCATTGCGCCTGGCGCGATTCAATACCCAGGTCGGTACTGCCGACAAACGCTACTTCATCGGCTTGGCCAGCCCAGCTGCCGCGGGTGTGGTCGCGGGTACCGTATGGGCCTTCAGTGACTATGGTATCCAGGGCTCCAAGCTGTCGTTCCTGGTGGCGCTGTTGGTTGCCGCAGCCGGCATGCTGATGGTCAGCAACATCAAGTACAACAGCTTCAAGGAGCTGGACCTCAAGGGGCGTGTTCCCTTTGTCGCGATCCTCGCCGTGGTATTGGTGTTCGCGGTGGTGTTCAGCGACCCGCCACGCATCCTGCTGCTGATCTTCCTTGCCTACGCGGCATCCGGGCCGATCCAGTACCTGCTGCGCGGCCGTCGGCGCAAAGCGTGACAATGATTTAATGCTGGAATAACCCTCAGGCTCCATAGTCTTACTGGTACATCCGTCATCCAGTGCTATGGAGCCGCCATGCTCATCAAGCTTCCCCGGTCGTCCGACTGCAAGGCATCGGAGATCACCCCCGAAGGCATCTATCTTTCCCGTCGCACCCTGCTAGGTGGGTCGCTCGCCGGCCTTGCCCTGGGCGCGGTGCCGTTTGCCGCGCGAGCGGCCGAGGCATCGCGTTACGCAGATGTCGAGGTCGGTGTGCCGCCTGCCTGGTTCAGCGACAAGGTCGCCGGCACGCGCTGGCAGGCTGTGACGGTCAAGGACGAGGCGATCACGCCGTTCAAGGATGCTACTCACTACAACAACTTCTATGAATTCGGGCCTGACAAGGGCGACCCGGCAGCCAATGGTGGCAGCCTGAAAACCGAGCCCTGGTCGGTTGTGGTTGATGGCGAGGTCGGCAAGCCCGGACGTTACGCGCTGGAAGACTTCGTAAAGCCTTATGCGCTTGAAGAGCGGATCTATCGACTGCGTTGCGTGGAAGCCTGGTCGATGGTCATTCCCTGGTTGGGCTTTCCATTGGCCGAGGTGCTCAAGCACGTCCAGCCGACTTCAAAGGCCCGTTATGTGCGCTTCGAAACTCTGCAAGATCCACAGCATATGCCAGGGCAGCGTTCGGGCTTCGCGTTGATCAAATGGCCTTACGAAGAAGGTTTACGCCTGGATGAAGCGATGAACCCGCTCGCCATCCTGGCCGTCGGCATGTATGGGCGCGAGCTGCCCAACCAGAACGGTGCGCCGCTGCGTCTGGTGGTGCCGTGGAAGTACGGGTTCAAGAGTATCAAGTCAATCGTGCGGATCAGCCTGGTCGCCGAGCAGCCGCGCACTACCTGGGAGAGCCTGGCTCCCGATGAATATGGCTTCTATGCCAATGTGAACCCTGAGGTCGACCACCCGCGCTGGAGCCAGGCGCGCGAGCGGCGATTGCCCAGCGGCCTGTTCAGCCCAAATGTGCGGCAGACACAAATGTTCAATGGCTATGCCGATGAAGTGGCGTCGCTGTATGCCGGCCTCGACCTGCGGAAGAACTACTGATGCGTTACCCCTGGTTTCGCCTGGCCATCTTTATAGTGGGGTGCCTGTTTCCGCTCTGGTGGCTGTATGAAGCGGCGATGAGCCTGCTCGGGCCGGATCCGGGCAAAATCCTGATGGATCGGCTGGGGCTGGGGGCGTTGATCTTCCTTTTGATCACGCTGAGCATGACGCCGCTGCAGAAACTGACGGGGTGGTCGGGCTGGATCCTGGTACGGCGGCAGCTGGGGTTATGGAGCTTTGCTTATATAGTGCTGCACATCCTTTGCTACCTGTTCTTTATCCTGGGGCTGGACTGGGGGCAGTTTGCTGTCGAGCTGCGCAAGCGGCCGTATATTATTGTGGGTGCACTGGCGTTCCTTGGCTTGCTGGCGTTGGCGGTGACTTCAAATCGCTACAGTCAGCGCCGACTGGGCGCGCGTTGGAAAAAGCTGCACAAGCTGGTGTATGTGATTCTGGGCTTGGGCTTGCTGCACTTCCTTTGGATCGTGCGCTCGGACCTAAGGGAGTGGGCGATCTATGCATTTATAGGTGCCGTGCTGCTAGGGTTGCGTGTTCCGGCAATAGCCAGGCGTATTCCGCGCGTCATCGGTGGGCGGAGGAGGGCGGTTTGAAACATTAATGAAATTAAGCCTTGACGCACTTTTAAATCCCCTTATAATGCGCCCCACTTCCAGCGACAACGGAACGAGAAACTCCTTGAAATTCAACGAGTTACTTAATTCTGGCGGTGCTGAAAGTGCTTCGATCGTCTGATCGATAGCGGTTGAAAAGGTGGTTGACAGCGCTTCTAAACGCTGTAGAATTCGCCTCCCG